>NZ_FOGF01000015.1 GCF_900111135.1 Granulicatella balaenopterae
TTTATTATGGCTTCCACTTTTCCAACAATTCATTTTATATCCCTCAATAATGATTGTATCAAAAATATCTTGATACAACAATTCATCCCACGAAGCTAAAGCTTCGGAGATTTCTTGGTACTATTTTTAACGATAATCTGCTGATCAACCAACTCAACTGATTTTACCACTGTATGATAATCTGACTTTACCTTTGATTTTTCAAGTTTTGTTTTTATTTGTTCAACATTTTCTTGATTAATTGCTATTCCGTTTGCGATAAAGGACTCTTTATTAGATTTCATTATGAAAATAGCTGGATTTGTAGTATCTCTACTATCAGGGTCGTTTACATCATAAGTAAAATCAAGATACTTACGGGCTGTATCAGAATTATGTTGATCAAATCCTTCTAAATAAATACGCAAGGCTTGATTCTGACCATCTACCATATAAGTAACTGCAGCATCTCCTACATCAAATGGGATTTCTGCGGCTTCTTCTTGATTATCTATAGGACTATTAGTAGCTTTACAACTTACCTTAATGATAGCACCACTTGCCTCATATTCAAAAATAACGGTGTAAGTAGCAGGAGTATTATCCATTACCTCACAATCTACCATTTTATCCTTAAATGGTAAACTATCTGTTAGCTTACTGAAGTTATTTTTGGCTTTACCTTTAGCAACGACACCTGAAACTTCTACTATTGTTACTGCTTTTGGAGTGGTTCTAGTAGTTGTTATCTCACCATCAACAGGCTTGTAGATGGCATTACCAGAACTTGTCTCGGTCAGGTAAGCTGTCTGGGCTTCGGCATAGGCATTACGCAAATTGGCCACTGTTACAGCATCACGAGACTTTTCTAAATGCTCTGAAAAGATTGGAATAGATAACGCGACTAACATACCAATAATTGCCACAACCATTAATAACTCCGCTACAGTAAATCCTTTTTTATTTGTCATTATCCTCAACATATCCCCTCCGTCTTTATAATAATTCAACAATGATTATACCATACCTTAGAAAAGAACTTGTGAACAGGATATGTCCTAGTGCTAGTAGTTCTTTCATTAGCAAAACTGCTATCCTTCCTCAAAAAGACGTCCATAACTTCACAAAAAAAGCGCCAACTAATTAGCTGACACTTATACTAAGTTTATAAGTTATCAAAATGATTGACAGATGCATTATCAAAAGCATATTTAGGAGATATTGCATCGCAGGGTACGTCCCAATCTTTATCACCTTGTTTTTCAAATACAATCTCACCATCTTCATTAATATAAGGATACGACTTAATAGGATCACTATCATCTGAATTAATAAGCACAAATACTCCCAAAATCTTACCTGACTTCTGCTCTCTACATGGTAATATTTCAGTATATTCATGAAAAGAGTTTGAGTTCCCGCTAAAAAAATTATCTTCATCAAATAATTTTTCTCTTTTAATATTGTAAAGATAATATTTAGGTCCTACTTCGCCACTTGATAGATACTCTTCATAACAGATAGAGATACCACTTCTAATATTTGCTATATCTCTTGCATCTTTCGCCTTTTGTAATTGGCCATTAAATACTGGTATTGCAATGGCGACTAATACTCCAATAATTGCTACAACAACTAATAATTCCGCTAAAGTAAAGCCTTTTTTATTCTTCATATTTTTCATCTCCTACTATAGATAATTCTAAATAATTATATAGTTATATTTTGTTGATATTTTATTTATCAATTATTCAAATTTATTATACCACTACTCAAGGTCTCTATTCAATTATCACTTATATATTTTGTATTATTTCGAAATATTGCAAAAAAAGTGCCAATAATTCAGATTATCAACACTTGATTAACTTATTCAAAAATGGATACATTATAACGATCTTGTTCAAAAGCTTGAATAATATATAACTGATTGGATTGATTATACTTAAATTCTATCACATAGGATTTCCCCTTAGCATTATCTAATTGCTCCATTGTGCCATGAAAGAGTAATTTATGTGGTATCTCTTCGGCTAACCCACTAAAATCATTCTGTTTCGTTCCTTTAGCTACAATGTCTTTCACGACAATCATTGCCTTTGTATGGCCATCATCTCCAACTTTATCAGGATAGGACACATAGATACAATCATTTGATGCACTAGATTCTGATTCAAAAACAGATTTCGCTTCATTTTCTGCATGGATAATTTGTTCAATAGTCGCTTCATCGCGTGAATGTTCGACATAATCAGTAGCACTAGGCCAGAATAAAGCAATAATCCCCATAGCTACAACTGATACTATCATTATTTCAAATATGGTAAAAAGGTGTTTACTCATGAATGTTTTCATATTATTGCCCCCTTTTTTTCTAATTAGTAGCTAATCTTACTCTTCTTTCTAACTCTTCCTTAGTATAGCATGAATCCTATCAAAAATAATGACTAAGCATGATATTTGAAGAATGATTATTTTTGAAAGGCTTGTACAGAAAAAATTCTCCTTAATCGTTATCCTTTTTCCCTTTTGGCTCGAATCCCTTAACTAACACCATCTTGTCAACAGCAGAATTCCAAGGATAACTATCATAGTATACCACCCCATCCGAACTACTAGTCTCAGTTGGGTAAGCAGTTTGAGCTTCGGCATAGGCACTACCTAAATTGGCTACCGTTACTGCATCACGGGACTTTTCTAATTGATTTGTAAATATGGGGATGGCGATGGCGACTACTACTCCAATAATTGCGACTACTACTAATCATTCTGCTAAAGTAAATCCTTTATTGTGCTTTTTGTCTACCATATTATTTCTCCAGTCATGATATATTATTTACATTTGTGAAATTATTATATCATATTCCTATTAAAATCGATGCTTTTTTATGTAAATAAAAAAGTATCAGCCTTATTGACTGACACTAAATCGTTTGGTTTATTACATAATTATTCGAGTATTTCTTCGTTATAACTTTCCTGATCAAAAGCTTGAACAAGATATAGTTTTCCTGCTTGGTCATATTTGAATTCTATGACATAGGATTCCCCTGAGCCATCATCCAATTTGGCCATGGTTTCATGAAAAACATCTTTAAATGAGATATCTTCTGTTAATTCAGTGAATGAATTGTCATTTTTACCCTTTGCAATGAAATCTCTTATAACAACCATGCTTTTAGTCTTGCCATCATCTCCAACCTTATCTTGATAGGATACAAAGATTGCATGCCCATCTTTTGTGCTTTGATGATTTTGTTGGACTAATTGGGCTTCTTGATAGGCACTTTGTAATTCAGCGATTGTTGCTGCATCACGTGACTGCTCTATTAAGTTCATGCAGATTGTTAGTGTTAATACTAGCATTACCCCAATAGCAGATATGGTCATTAATAATTCTGCCGTTGTAAACCCTTTTTGATTATTCTTCATCTTGCTCTCCCATTGACTACTAGACACTTACAGACAATAAAAAACTGAAAACACCAAGCTGGTATTTCCAGTTTCAGTTTCGTTCATATTAAAATGATGGATTAATTAGTTTTATTCTACTGCAATTGAAGAAATTTCTCCATTAGATCCATAAGTAAATGTTACAGTATATTTTCCTGGAGCATTATCCATTGCATCGAAACCAGATTGTTTATCTGCAAATGGTAAATCTGTTACTAACCCGCTAAAATCATCATCTTTTTTACCTTTAGCGATAACGTTTGTAACTGCTACTGTTGCTTCACCAGCTGTAGAAGTTGATGATTTATCTGTATAAGTAGCATTTCCACTAGTTGTTTCTGTCATATATGCTACTTGTGCTTCTGCATATGCTGAACGTAGGTTTGCTACTGTTACGGCATCACGTGATTTTTCTAATTGACCTGAGAAGATTGGGATTGAGATGGCTACTAATACCCCGATAATTGCTACTACTACTAATAATTCAGCTAATGTGAATCCTTTTTGTTCTTTTAATTTTTTGAACATCTTTATTCCTCCTATAATACGTGTTTTCTTTTTTAAACAATACCATAATATGGTCTTCGTTTTCCTTACTATTATCATATAATACTAACCATAGACAGGTCAATAATTTTCCACTAATTGATTAAAATTTAACTATGGTATCCAATTTTGCTACTTATTTCCTACATAAAGTTATACATTGTGAAGATTGGTAAGTAGATGGCAATAACGATAAAGCCGGCGAATAAGGCTAGAAAGACTAGTAATGTCGGTTCTAACTTACTGATGGCTTGTTGCATAGCGTATGATGCTTCATTATCATAATAGTCACCAATTGTCAATAATGTGTCTTCTAATTCCCCGGTCTCTTCACCGATGGCACACATTTCTTTTAATGTATTAGGGAAATAATTGCAACGTCTAATGCATTCTCCTAATGACTTCCCTTCTTGTAAGGAAAGTGTCATACGACCGACTTCATCCCCTAAGGTACGGTTAGTCATTGACTTGGCAGTTGTCTGGATAGCATCATCAATACTTAATCCGGCAGTTAATAAAACGGCCATCGTAGTTGCGAATTGGCTTGAACCTGTTAGAAGATTAATCTTCCCGATGATAGGTGTTTTTAAGACAACATTACTCCAGAATACTTGGCCTTTTTCAGTTAATGCGCTTAATTTTAAGCCGGCAATGATAGCCCCGATTATAACCATAATGAATAGCCAGTGTGCCGCAAAAAATTCTGATGTTTTAATTAATACTCTAGTCATCGCTGGTAATTCCCCACCAAAGTCCTTAAATACGGCTGATAGGGTTGGGATAACTTTTGCCATTACAATAATTAAGACAATAATAGCCACAATCACCACAAAGATGGGATAAGTTAGGGCTTGTTTGACTTTTTGATTGGTCTTTTGCGATCTTGTAAAGTAAGTCTCCATCGCTTTAAAAGAATTAGCTAGAGTTCCTGAGCGCTCGCCTGCTCGCACCGTCTCAATAAATGTCATTGGTAAGCCTTGTCCATGTCGCTCCATAGTATCAGCAATTCCCATACCTTCTGAGATATCTTCTACTGAGGCTACTAGCATTTTCTTTAATTTTTTGTCTTCTGTTTGTTCAGCAATCATCGCCATAGCTCGTGCAATACCGACGCCTGATTTTAAGATTATGGCAAATTGTGAACACATCACTGCTAGATGTTTATGAGCTACTTTTGAGCTACCAACTTCCATATCTAGGATGCTATTGGTTTCTTTTACGGGATTGATTTTAGTAACAACTGGATACGTCGCTTTAATCTTATCAACCGCTTCAAATTCATCAAGTGCTTTGACGACGCCTTTTTTTTGAAGGCCTTCATTCGTTAAGGCACTATAGCGATAGGTTCTCATAATTATCCCCCCTTTTTTAGTCTAATGATGCTTATTTCCAAGTAGAGATTCCTGGCGGGCGTGTACCTAAACGTTGCGCCAAAAAGTCTACATCCTGAGCATTGGCAAAGGCTGTTTCGCTTTTAATTTTATTGGCTCTTACTAATTCAGCCAAGCAATTATCCATAGTGATGCTACCGATGTCTCCTGAAGATAAGATGGAAGATTTGATTTGCGGTGTTTTACCTTCACGTATTAAGTTTTTAATGGCGGGTGTTAAAATCATTGTCTCATAAGCTAGCACACGGCCATTTTCATATTTATTAGGTAATAATTGCTGTGATAATACGGCTTTTAATGTCATTGATAATTGCATACGAATTTGTTGTTGGCGATTCTCTGGGAAGACGCCAACAATACGGTCAATGGTATCTGAGGCAGAATTAGTATGCAAGGTTGCAAATACTAAGTGTCCGGTCTCAGCGGCAGTTAGAGCTGTTTCGATAGTGTCAAGGTCACGCATTTCCCCGATTAGAATAATATCTGGGTCTTCACGTAAAATAGCTCGTAAGCCGTCTTGATAACTAGCAGTATCTTCACCAATTGCACGTTGATTAATCACACATTGATCCGGTGTATAGATATATTCGATTGGATCTTCTAAAGTAATAATATGGTCTTGTCTTTTATGATTAATTTCATTAAGTAGTGCAGCTAGGGTAGTTGATTTACCGCTACCAGTCTCACCTGTTACAAGAACTATTCCTTTTTGCCATTTTGTAAAGTCTTTAACAACTGGTGGTAAGCCTAGTCTTTCTAATTCTGGGATGGTGCTACTAAGAATACGTAATGCCATTGAGACAGATCCTTGTTGGCGGAAGATATTAATTCTTAGTCTTTCATTAGCAAGGGTTGCTCCTAAGTCCACTTCACCAATCTCACGCATTTGTTGATATTTCACTCCTGCAAGTGCTTGAGCCATTTGTTCGCAATCTTCATCTGTTAATATTTTCTCATCCAAATCGACCAAACGTCCATGTAAGCGGCATTTAACAGGTAAGCCTTTTACAATATGAATATCTGATGCACCCAAATTAGCAGCTTTTTCAACCAATTGTTCTATACGATTCATTGTCACTTTACCACCCTACTTTCTTTTATTACGATACCTCACACCTTAAATTTGGCTATGAGTGTTCGTTTTAATACTCCATAAAGGCCATTACGCGACCGATTTCTTCTACGGTTGTAATGCCATCTTCGACCATTTCTCCAACACAATCTTGCATCGATACAAAACCTGTTTCGTTAATCATTTCTAATAGTTCTTGCTTGTCGACATCTTTTGCAATTGCATGTCTTAATTGACGATTGGTAGATAGAATTTCAAAGACACCTGTACGTCCACGATATCCTGTATGGAAACACTCATCACATCCTGCTCCATGGTAATAGGTACGCTTAATGCTTGGGTCTAAGCCAGCAATCTTAATCGCTGATTCTTCTGGTGTGTATTCTTCACGACAATTCTTACAAATGCATCGTACCAATCTTTGTGAGATAATCCCTGTTAAGCCCCCTGCAATTAAATACGGTTCAACGCCCATATCTTTTAGACGGTCAATCGCAGAGATGGCATTTTCTGTATGGATGGTGGTGATAACTTTATGTCCGGTCATCGCAGCACGCATCGCAATCTCAGCTGTCTCACCATCACGAATCTCACCAACACAGATAATGTCTGGGTCTTGACGTAAGATTGAACGCAAGCCACTCGCAAATGTTAGACCTGTCTTTTCATTAATATTGACTTGAGTGGCCCCTTCAATACTAAATTCAACCGGGTCTTCTAAAGTAACTAAATTCACCGATTCATCTAATAATTCTTGAATTAAGGTATACATTGTAGAAGACTTACCACTTCCGGTAGGCCCAACAATCATAATAACCCCATTGCTGGCAGCCATTAAGTGATCTAACTTAGCTGATTCTTCTTCTGGAATGCCAATCCCACTTCTAACAAATAGACTTGGATCTTGGACTAAGAGACGAATTACGACTTTTTCACCCGAAATCGATGGTAGAGTTGATACACGTAGGTCAATTGATTTGCCTTGAACGGTGGCTTTAGCACGACCATCTTGAGGGATACGGCGCTCCACCAAATTCATATGAGACATAATCTTCAAACGTGAAATAACGGAATCTTGTAAATCACGTGGAATCACTAAAATATTATGCAAACGACCATCAATTCTCATTCTTACGCGCATATCACCTGATGAGGGTTCAAAGTGAATATCACTTGCATTTTCCACATAGGCACGCTCGATAATTGAATTAACTAATTTGATGGTTGGAGCTGCATTAGAATCATTTTCTGCTAAAATTTCTTCTTGCTCTGTGGCTTCATTCCAGATACCTGCTTCGGCTTTCATTTGCATAATGGCTTCATTGGCACCCTTATTACTATACAGTGTCGTAATCGCATGACGAATACCACGCTCTGTTCCAATCATTTGAATAATACGCATCTTGGAAGCACGTCTAGCCTCTTCAACCGCCTCAAAATTCAGCGGGTCTTGCATTGCTAAAAACAACATATTCTTAGCAACTTTTACTGGTACAATACTATATTTTCGTGCTAATTGTTTAGGAATATATTGTACCATTTCTGCATCAATATCATACTCTGACAGGTCAATATAATCGATTCCTAATTGTCGGCTTAATGTATCGACAAGCTGTGATTCTGAAATAAATTTATTATTAATTAACACTTCACCAAGTCTGGTATGTGTTGGTGCTTGCTTTTGAATCTTCAATGCTTGTTGAACTTGCTCCTCGGTAATCAAACCTTCAGCGACAAGCATATCTCCTAATCTCATATATCGAATTCCAGCCAAATTCCATTCCTTCTTTCTTTAAATCTTTTTCTTGCTCCACTTTGATAATTACTAAGACTTGCGCCTAATAGTAAATGTAAAGCAGCGTTAACCACGTCTCTGACAAAAAGCATGCCATATTATATACTTCAAGACACGTGATGAACTACCTCGCTTAGTAAGTCGACGAGGATTTAACGACTTCATTTTGAACTTCTCACGACGAAAATCACGAGTACTTTTTTCATTTTATAAGATTGGTTCATCTTCAATCGTCTGTGCTGTATCTTCTTTTGAACGGACTAATCCTTCTGTTGTGTCAGCGCCTTTCATCATTTCAACGAAGACGATTTGCACGCTAGTAGTCCATGAAGATGCCTGATTATCTTTTCCATCAGTACTAGCAGCAATGCTAATATCATTAATTAAACAACGATTATCCCCTGTGTATAATTGATGGATAATTCTTTTGGCTGTCGCATAATCTTCTGTTGTAAACGAAAGAGCAACGGGACGTTTGATAGCGTCTCCTGTCTGCACTGCATCTGAAAAACTAATATCAAAACTTGTTGTTTGCGTCATAATTTGGTTTAAAGCATCTACTTCCGCTTGTAAATGATTATATGGATAGACTTGACCTAGACCGGCTTCTTGATTGTCTTTTATTTCACGTTCCATATTTTTATTTTGGTCACGACGCATCTGTTCAAAAGTAAGTTCCTGCATTAATTCATCTGTTTGATATCTATCAATCATATTGTGACAAGGCTTATAACAAGCAAAATAATAAATCGAAAATACTAACATCACTACTGCAATAATAATAATAGCTTTTTCTTTTGCTTCTAATTTCTGTTTAAATTGCATCATGATTCTTCACCCCCAACTTTAAAAGTAATGGAGATGGTGCCATCAACTGTTGTACTATCTTCATTATGATTAGCCGTATGAACCGTTACAAAGGTGACTTCTGGATCTTCTTGTACACGCTCAACAATTGCTGCCATCTTCTCAAGAGTTGTCTCTTTAATCACGACATCCGCATGATTGTCATTTATATCATAAGAATCGACTACCGCATCAACGGCCACTTTTCGGTCAATTAACTCAATCATCATCAAACGATTAGGCTGTAACTTTTCTTCATCAGTTAGACAACCATTCCCATAACGATTATAGTCATCACGAATATGAGCATATTTCTTACTATCTTCTTGCAATGTTTGAATATTGCTTTCAATGGCTTGATAATTTTCTTTAGCTAGATAGGCCTCTTCAACTAAATCCACCACAAATACTTTCCCTAAACCAAGCAGCAAGATAATCCCCAAGATAATACTCACTGTCGTAATAATAGAGACCTTCTTCTGTTCGGCAGTTACAAAGTTGATTGTTTTTTTTGATGGATATTGATTATTACTTGTTAAATCTTTGCTCCCTAATTGCTTTAAGCGGGAAAGAAAATTCGAATCCACTTGTTTCATCTCTTACCCCCCTATTCTAATACCATTCCTAATAATTGCGGACATAATTCTAATTCGTCCATTGACATTACATCATTACTAAATAATTCTTTGATGGACTTGACATTAAGATCAACCGAACGAGTAATACTCTCTACTAATGGCTTAATATTCGTGCCACCTCCACAAATATAGACATTCTCTAAATCTGATCCTGCATGGTTATATAAATAGAAATTCATAATCCGCATAATCTCAATAGCTACTTGATCATACATTGGCATTAAACGCTCATGATATTGAATATTTTGACGATTGGCTTCATAATCCAGATGTGCAATATGAATATCTACCTCATTAATTTCCGCAGCTTGAGCAATAAAGTTATAACAACCAAATTCCATTGTTCTAGTGATATCATATTCCCCTTCAGAAAAGAATTGAATAATAATCGTCTCTGCTCCTAAATCCATCACCGCATAATCATGCTTACCAGTAATCCCATTTCGCTCTTCATAATGATCAATAATATTCTTAATCGCTAAACATTCCGGCATCAAAACGGCTAACTTCAATCCTGCACGACGAAACATTGCTTGGTAGGCTTCTAATAATTCACGCTCCACGGCAATGGCTAATAAATCCATCTCGCCAATTTTAGGATTTTTTTCATCTTGCTGAACATCAATTACAGCATAATCATAGACATATTGATCTTTACTACCTGTTATATACATCTTAAATTCATATGGTAAATTCACCTTCAATTGGCTAATAGTCATCAAAGGCATATTCAAACGACGTACCAATAACTTTCTATCTGGTAAAGTTAACGCCACCTTCTTACAATTAATGCGATGCTCTTTAAAAGTCTCCCTAATAAAATCAGCCATCGCATCATAAGAGACAATCTGATTATCTCGCACCATATTATCTGGTAATTCCGCTTGAATAAACTTTTGTGGCTTACCATTCACACAAATCGCTAATTCTAATGTATGATTACCAATCTCAATTCCAACTATCTTCTTAGCCATCTTCACAACCCTCTCTTCACTCAACTTTAAAATAAACTTAAATACCAAGTCGTCACCGAAGTACCAATTAATAATGTGATAAAGACCGCCACCGAAATACACGGCCCAAATGGAATACGATTCTTCTTAACTAATACTGAAAAAAGAATCCCCATCACACATGATAAAATTAAACAGAACAAACTCTCAAAAAGCCCCATATATAAACCAGTCATAAAGAATAACTTAATATCTCCACCACCAAGACTTTCCTTCCCACTTAACTTATCAAAAATAATCGATAAAACTAATAACGAACCCGCAATAATAAAGCCTCCTAATAAACCATCCGTTGCACGGCACATTAAATACTCAAGTGGTACCAGCGCTTTAGGACTTGCTAATTCACTCGGACCAATCACTCCAGCTTGTAATGGTAAAAAGACTAACCAATTCACAATCCCCCAAATAATAAAACTATCTGGAATCTCATAAATCGCCAAATCCACCAATGATAATCCCAATAACAAACAACTTAAGACTAAATAACTAAGCGCCTGCCAAGAAATACCAAAAACAGCTACCACCGCTACAAAAGCAAGTCCTAATACCAATTCCGTCAACATATATCTAGGATGAATCTTAATGCCACAATAACGACAGCGACCCTTCAAGAATAAATAACTAAAAATGGGCACTAAATCCTTGGCAGCTAATATATGTCCACAACTTGTACAATGACTGCGACCACTTCTCACTGATTCATGATTCGCCATACGCCATGATAGACAATTAATAAAGCTACCAAATACTATTCCCAAAATAAACACTACTCCATATATATACACTACCAAAAATCCATTATCTGGGAACATTTCTCCTAACACCCTTCTCGTTATGATTACTTTTCATTTATCTAGGTAAAAACTTATAAATTCTCATCATTATTATATCATATGAAAACATTTCCTCGCAATCTTAGGTCTTATATAAGTAATATTTTTATCGATAGTTCCATAGAATTAGACATATATCAGACAATCTATGCAAACAAACTCTAAACCGCGTAAACCAACACACGAAAAAAGTGACGTAGACAAAACATACCGACTGATTAACTTGCAAAAAAACACCAGCCCCTGAAAAAACGACCGCTACCTTGTTAGCAAAAAAATGGCGTCCACATATGCGAGAACACCACCCCCAAATTACTCCTAATCGGTTAAAGACTCCTTCAATAACTTCACATCACCTGTAGCCTGCCACCATAAATAATACTCATAATGATCCTTTTTATCTTCATGAACACTCACAAACAACAAACAATCCCTCAAATCATACGTCTTACCCACCTTCATCTCCTCACCAATCCAAAAATCCCCTGGCACAAAATCACTTGACACCTCAGTCGATGAGACAAAGCGCGTCTGCCATGGATCTGGGGACGTTAAGGTTAATGCTTCGCCATAATTCTCAAAAGGCTCAACCCCTCTAGACTCTAAGCGAACCTTGAGAGCGGTTAATGTTTCATTTTCTTTTAAAGCATAAATACGCTTCCCTTTTGAATCCACCACAAATGCCACCTGAGCATTCTTATCAATCGCTTCCCCTAAAGAATCACTCCCTAAAGTAAAAGCCTCTCTAGCCGCATTACGGGCCGTTCTTTCATAACCTAATATAATAGTTTCAGATTGAGTGTTATCCTGCTTTACAAACTGTGGCACAATTAATAAAATCACACAAACCACAATGATAATAATCGCTAATACAACCGGTAATGACGCACCAGACGACCTTCTATTCTCTTGAAAAATCATTGTTAACACCTCTTAAATTTCAAATATTCTTAATACTTAATATTATCATATATCACAAATTTTCACAAACTCGCAACTATTCGTCATAAATTGAATTCACTAAGTATTATTGCTATAATTTGTTATGAACTATTAGAAAAATAAAGGAGGCGAAATGCCCATGCCCCAAATAACCACTAACAAAGACAAGCGCTCATTGAAAAAGCGTTTAACCAATCAAAAAGGAGTCACATTACCACTTGCATTACTATTCTTTATTGTCTGCGCAGTCATTGGCTCTATTATCCTAGCAACAGCAACCGTAGCATCCAATCGGGTTGGTGGACTAGTCTCCCAACAACAACCCTACTACACCACCACTTCTGCTGCCAAAATGATGAAAAATATCTTAGAGGGCACCAGTTGCGAATTGGTCTATATTAAAGAAGATGGCCAAAAAGTTAGCGAAAACATTACTTACCAAGGGGCTGATAGTCAATTACCACCCAAATTCTTAGTACAAGTAGTCGAGACTTATGAACATCTTACTTTAGGACAAGCTCTAGTCAAACAACCACTCAGCTTCAATCTAACGAGTAGCCAAAAAGAATTAAATCTAACAGAAGGTACACTGGCACTAAGCTCCAAAGAAGACACAGCTTACGATATTCAGATGAGCTTCAAAACAGAAAATAAAAACAATGCCTACTACTGCCAATTAGTTGCGCCATCTTCCGTTACAACAACCGAAGAATTGCTATGGTATGACGCAGCGGGTGTTCTAGTCGACAATCCAAGCGAAACTGATTTAAGCAAATGTACTAAAAAAACAAAAATCACCACCACCATCAAATGGCCCAAAGCAACCATTCAACAAGCGGAGGTGCAAAACTAATGACAAAAGAACTGACAAAACAAACTGGTGAGGTACAATTTGATAAGAGGCAAGTACAAGATGTGCAATCTAATAAAGCGCAAATACAGGATGTGCAGTTTTTGAAAAATTCCGAATTAAAAGAGAATTCAGACGACACACAGCGCAACCTCTATTTCACAGCAAAAGACAAACTAGCTAGCCAAAAAGGAGAATCAATCGCCGAAGCACTAATCGCCCTACTAATCGTGGCATTAGGTATCGTACTACTAGCAATCATGATTAGCGCCTCAACCCGCATCGTCAAAAAAAGTAATGAGCGACTAGAAGCCATGTATCAAGTAACCAATCAATTAGAAGAACAAACAGTCCCTCCTACTACTAATTCACTAACAATCGACCTTAGTGGTAGCACAAAGACTATCCAAGTGAATCAACACAGCGTAGAAGATAACATGTATCAATTCAACTTATACTCATATGAAATGAACGAATAAGCCAAAATAAGAGTAAAGGCAGATGACTTATGAAAAAAAGAATCAAGCACAAACTACAATCGACTAAAGGTTTCTCATTAGGTGAACTCCTGCTAACGATTTTAATCATCAGTTTAGCAGGAGTGGCCATGACAGGTGGATTTACCGTGGTGCATCACTCATACAAAAAAATCACCCAGCAAGCCAATGCCGAAACCCTACTATCAACAACCATCAATAAATTCAATAATTACGTACGCTATGGCGAAGAGATCACTAGTAACAGTCCTACCAGTATCACCTTTATTGACCCAACTAATGGCATAAAAACAACCATTACAAACGGTAGTGATAGCACTGGAACTGGTGGCGCAAGCGTAAATAACACAGGACTAATTATCAGCTACACAGGCGGATCACACCAACTATTAGCAGATAGCGCAATGAATGATGGCCTAGTTCCAGAAATTACAAACATTAACAAAAACGGCCAAACCGTCAACTACACCATCACCATTAAAAACAATAAAGGTAACGAAATCACCAAACAAGCAGTCACCACCAGACTACTGAATGAATAAGATGAGAATAGTGCTAGCTACAGGTTTTAGAGTTTTAAAACGAAAAATCGATTAGGAAACGAAAGCTCGATTCCGAAATCCAAAACCCGCTTTAGAAGCGAAAAATCGAGTTCGAAATGGACACGCCAGTTGAAAACAAAAATTACATATGCACGTGCACTTAAAAAGCCACACTAGCGAAAAACTAGTGTGGCTTTTGTGTGGGAAAAAGACTAAGTGACAAACGCAAATGAAAAGCCCTACCTAAAATGTAACGCCTTCCCCACGCCGTTTTTCAGCGAAAACAAAAAGACGCTAGCAAGGATCATTCCCTACTAACGCCTCTATTAATTGCATCATAACGCCCAATGCAAAATCTAATCACATAATGAAATCATGCTAATGTTCTAATTTTGATACTGCTTCATGTGAAGAAGTCGCCTCACCTGAACTTGATTCTTGCGAGCTTGACGCTTCATTCGAATGAACTGTTTGTGATTTGGCACTTGATTCTTCATTCAGATTTTCTTCAGGCTTCGTTGGTTCACTTGGCTTTTGAGAAGAACTATCAGAATCTGCCTCAGCTGGTGCAATTGGTTTATTATTTGGCTTATTAACTGAATGATTGTCTTCTTCATGTATTGGCTCTGTTGTAGAGTCTTCTACTGAGCGAGAATCAGATGACGAAGCATCGTCTACTTCTTCCAATAAAGAATTTGGCTGAACTAGTAATACACTTCTAGCTCCTCGTATTTGACTAGCATCAAAGCGAACTGTCAATGTTGCTACTACTTTTTTATTTGAAGGATTGTATTCATAATCAACATCAATAGCTTTACTATCAATAGGATGTCCATCAACCGTAATATGATCTACAACAGACTGATCAAAAGTATAATCCCCAATTGGTTTAATTGTACAAGTCGTTATATTGCCAGCTTGCGTCTTATTAATCTTGAACTGCACATTCTTTAAAGGTGTATGATCTGGGAAATACCTAACATTAGTAATCGTATTCCCTGCTTTATTAAGATTAAATCCATCAATTGGTTTCAAGAAAATATTATTAGTAAATAATTCTTTTTTCAAGACATTATCATAAACACTAGCTACAGTTGGTTTTACCACATCATTTTCATGATAGACACTTATAAACGCTCCAAACGCACGAACATAGCGCGCAAATAATTCAAATGTATCATAGGAATTACCTTTATCATTATAATTAATCCAACCTTTATGGTATTTCTTAGCTATTGTACCAAAATTACAATTAAATTCTTGATTTAAGTCATTTAGATTTAAACGTAAGCGAGTATTCCATGCAATATTATCAACAATATCAACAAAATACCCAATATTCTTTAATTCTTTAGTCTGTAATGAACCATTATTATCAAAGTAAGCAACTTTCATTCCTGATAAATAGACTTTATTACGTCCCATCTCAATGGCTTCTTTAAAGGAACTAATTGTCACATTAATATCATATACAAACACATTTTTACCATATAATTCTAGATTATTTACATAATAATCTCCATATAATGGTAATTGTGGTAATAATGTATGATCTGGTTGTTGACTAACAAAATACCCATAAGGATAATCAACACCTTTAAGAACATCACTATATGGATAGACCATACTTTGCTTGTAATCATTCCAAGCTGGAGTACCATCAGGATTCACTACTTCTTTCATTTTTTGAACAATTTGATGAGATGAACCAGATGTTACGCCATTACCATCTAATGTTGTTTGCGAACCTTGGTTAGCTACACTAAAGCAATCTTTTAATTTTAGATTTGTATGATTGTAAAAACTTATGTAATTATTTTTATTTCTAACAGCAGCATAATTACGTTCTACAAGAAGTGAATACTGATCATAATTAAAGTAGTTGATCGAATTAATAAAGCCTGATATTTGTTTTGCATTAACATAAGAATCACCAATCGCAAAGGAATTCTTTATTATATGCTCATTACGTGTATCTTTTGCACCATCAGAATGGACTTTTGCAAAGCCGCTAAAAGTCTCCAATTCATTTTTTATATCTGCTGTATAATTAACATAACAAGAATCAATATAACTATAATTATTCATTACAAAGCCGGCTACATCCCCTTTATGCCAACGATCAATATTCGCTGCATTAAAATTCGCTGTAACAGATGAGCGGACGATTTTGTGATTATTTTGTTGAGCAAATCCAGCTACTTCATCTGATAATTGACCATCTGACTTCTTACCAATTGTCACTAGTAGATAAAGATTACCATGCTCTCCAATTAATTCTTCAATTGCTTGTTGTGTAACTTCTTCACGAGTGATTTTATTATTCGTTACAAATTGATATCCTTCAAAAATCGTTCCAGGGCGATACATCATACTTTGCACTAAAGCGTCATTCCCCCATTGATAATTCGTTACATTAACATATTGTTTTAAATACTGTTCATACTTGCTACGATCACTATATAATTGACAACCTGAAATATCTCCATAGTTTTTCGTAACAAATCCTGTTGACGCAATTTGTGAATTAACAATATCAATATCAGAAACTTCATGATTATTCACCATAACAGCACCTGGACCATCAATTGTACAGTGGATAAGCGCTATATTGTGATGATTATTAGAATTCACTACTCCATCATTAATCGCTACTAGACCTGCTTCTGTGATATGACTATTTTTAACAAATGGATTCGTTATCGTACCAACATTTTTAAAGATAAAGCCATTTTTAGCGATTGTTGGGCAGTCGGTTACTTGAGCATTTGTTATTGTTGCATGGTCATTCCAACTAGCAAAGCCATTGCCACTAATACTTGGTGATGTCGCAAAACCATAACCGATTTTATGAACGAAACTATCTATAATCTGAGCATTTGGTTGATTACTAAAGACAAAGCCATCTCCATTAATTTTTGTGGTAATATGACCTGTTGCTTCAACCGAACTAGCAGAGATAATTTTCTGATTATAGGTTACAAAGCCTGCATTACTTGCCCCACTAGTCCCAATAATTGGACAATCAATGACGTGAGAATTGTCAATAATTCCTCCATTAGTAAAGATAAAACCACTATTAGAAATACTTATATCATTCGGATTAGCATAACCAATTCGTTCAACTTTACTAGCAGAAATCTTACCAATCCATGAATTAATATTAGCAAAACCATCCCCAAATATTTGAGTCGGTTGTGTACCATTAGATGTCACCGAACAACTAGTAATCTCACCATTATTTGTGAATACAAATCCAGCATTTGTAGTACCATCTTTCCCGATAGCTGGGCAGTCGACTACTTGAGACTGGTTAATTGGTCCATTATTGGTAAATACTAATCCGGCTGCTTGTACAATACTTGTTCTAACCGCCATCAGATTATTGATTGTTCCTTTTCTGGCGTCTGTAGCAAATGTAGCTACTTCTTTTGTTTTAAAGACAGCTAACTTGTTCTCTGTTTGATTATTAGAAATAAATGGTAAATCAGCAAATTTTTGAAACTCTTTTTCCACCATGAAAGTGGTCATTTCTGGCATACTTCTTGGCGTAATTGTTTGATGATTAATGGTTGAATTCTCTACTGTACATCCAGCAATGGAACCACCATTATGACTAGTATGAACCAATCCCCCAACCGTTGAAGCTACATCTGTTTGAAGGTGAGTCACGTTACAATTGGTTACAGAACTTTGCGATTGACCGATTAATCCACCCACACAGAGGGCATTCGTTACTTGACTCATCATAACATCTGACACTGTAGAATGCGTTACAACAATGGATGCTTGTCCAATCAGCCCTCCTAGATATAATTGACCTGTAGATTGGATATTATTCATTGTTGTATTCGCTACCGAGCAACCACTGACATTACTTAATGTTTGCCCACTTAATCCACCGACATACGTGGCCGTAATATTATCCATTGTGATATCAGACACCGTATTATCTGAAATAGTACCCGCATTGGTTAATCCGACCAAGCCACCGACATATATAGCATTAGTTGGATTTTCTATGCGAATATTAGACACCCTACAACGAGCAATCTCACTACCACTTGAATGTCCAACCAAGCCACCAATATGAGCTCCATCTGCAAACTTAGTAGTAAAGTTTGATGCCTGACAGTTCGTGATTGTACCACTATTTATATTTGCAATGGCATTATATAAATGTACTTCTTGTGTGCCAAGACAGTCAATCTCAACCGAGTCAATAATACCCGCACTAGCATTGGCTACACGACGAACTTTGGCGGCAGCTTGCTCATTTGGTGTTAATTGATATTCAAAATTAAAATTACTTATTTTACCAGTATTGTTATCAGCGTAAGTTTGTTTATCTAATCCTTTAATCCAATAATGGTCTGCTTTATTTGTTGAAGTACTTACCGATCCACTATGCGAACCATCAATGACACAAGCGACAGTTTTTAATAGTGAACTTTCAGTATAATTATAATCTCGTAAACCAAAATCAACATCTAACATTTGGTGAATCGTAACATCTTTGTTAGCCATTACTGCTCTATCTTGATGTGATACTTGCTGCATGGCTTCATATTGGTTTAAAGACCTTACTTCAAATTCTGTACCAAGATTTGGTGACTCTGATTCTCCAACTACTTGTGCTGTATGTGCCAAGTATGGTATGTATCCGTATTTAGCGCTAAAGGTTCCATTTGATTCAATGGTTACTGTTAAACTATTTGGATTACTTGTTAATAATGGATATATCGTATCTTTAAACCAATTACTGTGATAAGTATTTTTGGCACTAGGCATTCCATCCAAGTGGTATAGTTGATACTCTTCAGTAATGTTCAGAGCTTTCTTAACGCCAGCGCTCAAATTCGTATTTGCAATAGCTCCTAAATTCGTATCAAAGGCTTGTTTACCTGTTAATGTCGTACTATTATCAAATGTTATTGTTACTTGATCAAGATTCCCAATTAAGACTAAAGCGTAGCCACTATCCACTAAGTATTTACCTGGTGTTGTATCAAATGCTACATTCTGCGTTAAAGTCGTTCCATCCCAAGAGTACGTTTGTTTTTCGGTTGGGTTGTCTTTATCAAAGTTGCCTTCAAAGTAATATGTTTGATTGTCAAAAGTTTCATAATAGACTAAGCTTGTTTCGCATGTTATATCAGGAATTGGCCAGTCACCGTAATGCGTCTCGTCAATGACTGGGCGCAATGGGAAGGTTCCTGTTTGCTGGCTTGGATCTTTTAAGTCTTCATCATATGGATGTGCTGTATATGTTTTTTTAGCGCCGATTATATCGGTACTTGCTTTTGTGGCAATTGTTGCATCTTTATCATTGCCGACGATTTGTACTTCTGAAGAATTGATGCCTGATAAGACATAATTATTCTTATTAAGAGAGCTGACATTTTGGTCGACTTTACCAATGAATGTTCCAGCGTTATCATTGCTCTTATTAGCTTTAACCAAACCAGTCGCATAAGAATTGTCTACCTGGATGTTTTTAGCTTGTCCAATCAATCCACCAATATTTTGTTGACCATTTCCAGTTGCACTAACCGAAGCAGTTGTATAACAATTATTAATAGCTACTACTTGCGGACTATTAACTGTCCCAATGAAGCCGCCAATATTCGTTGTTTTACCATTGGTTACATTTGCAGTAATATTACTTGCCGTCTCAGCATACTTCCCACCATTTATTGTACGGCCAGCAACATAACAATTTTCGATTAAACTATCTTGCTGTGTCTGAATAATTTGTCCGATTAAGCCACCTGCAAAGGATTCAATTCCTGAACTATCTGATTGCTTAGCTTCGATGGTAACTAATGCATTAGAATAACTATCTTTAACCGTTAACTTTCCAGCACTAACTGCTCCGACTAATCCACCTACTGCAGGATGTGTACCAGTTACTGTGACTGTCATATTCTTACCTTTTACAAAGGAGTCTTCAATAGTCAGATTATTTTCACCACTAACTAAGCCAACCATTCCACCTGCTACGCTATGTTTAGCCGCTTGTGCTTTGGTTGTTATATATGACTCTTGGCTTGTTTTTGTGTCATCTGCTTCTACAGAAGAATACTTAATCTCTAGGGAGCCACTTGTTTTAGCAACGAATCCTCCAGAAGTTTCTTGCCCGTTAATACTTGGATTTTTTAGTTGTAGATTTGACATTAATAATGAGCTATCCAATGTTAATTCTCCAAACATCCCGGCATTTGCTTGATCTGTAATCGTTAAATTTTTGATTTGGAATTTGTTCCCATTATATGACGTTAAATGATTATTCGTAATGCTATAGTAGCTATCTTGTGTAGCTGGCGTACCATCTGCTTTATAAATTGTAAACGATGAATCACTTTCCTTAGCTACTGCTTCAAATATGCGATAATCTAGTTGCTCGTCTTGTTCAAAGCTAGTCATATCAAGCCCCATTCCCTCAGCACACTCAACTTGTGTACTTGCCAATTGACTCGCATCCGTAATCGCATCTTCCGCCATACCAGAAATTGTTGGATCAAGATTTTCTAAGTGACGAATAGAAGAAACATTAGCCATTATAATAGTATTGCCATCCTTATCAGTGGTTGTTGTGACTGAATGAAATAAACTATTCGTCGTTACTGGTTTTGTTTTAACAATTGGGGTTAATACCTCTTTACCAACTGCTTTCACAGTAATGGTAATATCTTCTCCCGGTGTGAAACCATCTTTTTTTCCAGTAGCTGTTTCAGCAAAAAGTTGTGCAAAATGCTTATCTTTTATCGTAATATCATCTAATATTACCGTATAAATTTTTTTACCCTGTTCTTTTTTTGCATTTTTTTCGTTTAGAGGAATTATCTTTTTAGCATGACTTGTTTCGCCTGTTACTTCGAGGCTAATATTGGTCTTAATCTTATTAGTATCAGTTACCTTTACAATTAATTTATCACCATTTAATACATTAATAGTTGGTGTGTCTATTTTTTCTACTGGTGCCCCACTAACAGCACTTCCCCCATAATAACCAAGTGGGAATTTTTTACCACTTTTCTTTTGAGCTTTCATACGATCTTTAGGACTGCCACGATAGCCATCTCCCGGAAGAAAGCGCCCAGTCTCATCAGTTGCTGTTAACTCGTTTTCTTGGCCTTTTTCCGTATAAAACACAGCATAAACACTCGCATTTTTTACATTATATTCAATAATATACGAGCCTGCTTCACGTGCAACACCGTCAATTGCCCCCATCGGCAACATCTCTTTTAAAATCGTATTATCTAAAGTATCCTTATTAGCTGGACTATAGACAAGATAATAATAATCACCTTCATGCCAATCCGCATCATCCATGTCATATGGCTTAGATGGCAGTTGTTCGCCTAAAGTAGTCGTATCTAATTCTGCTAATTCACCATTTGCTTCCGCATAAGTTAAGTGGTTTTGTGCAGCAATATATATTTCTTTTGCTGTTTGATCCATCTCTAATTGCTTTAGGTGCTTATAATATCCGCCAACACCAACCACTGTAATGGCACACAAAATCCCAACGATTGCGATAACTGTCAATAATTCTGCCAATGAATATCCTTTCTTGCGTCTATTGCTATCAAATATCTTCATAACTTCCTCCATACTAATCCCCATCTATTTTTAACGCTATTATGCGCATTCTAATTAATATACTCACTAAAATTATACCACACAAAAAGCGTTATTTCTTGTGAAACTAAGCATTCCAATAAGGAAAATAAAAAGAATGCCCCCAATCCGCTTCACGGTTAGCACATTATGAAAGTCTATTCACTTCCTAAAAAAAGAAACCACATCAGCTATTTTAGCCGAGTGATTTCTAAACTTGTCTTTTCTCTATTGCTTATCTATTGTTAGAAGCTATTTAGTTAACATGCGGTAGTCTTTATTTGATGATAATTGCCATTTTACCACGCATTTGATAGGCTTTTGCTACTTTATGACTACTTACCCAATAATGTCCTGAGATTGAATCTGCGCAATAAAAGGAATCATCCTTAAATCCAGCTAAAACAATTGCGTGTCCATTCGATGGTTCAGGCCCAAACCAATAATAATTCATAGTTGGATAACTAAATTTGGGCGTTGTGCCCCAGACAATTACGGGATTCCCTTTAACGATTTCTTCTTTCATCTGATCAAGTGTATATCCTGTTGCGTCCATGGCTTCGGGAGCATATTGTTGTGCTAATGGCAATAGTGCCTTTGGATAGACTGTTGCGATTGATGAGACGTTATAATAAGGATTACCGACATAGCCATTGTGTGGATTTCCATTAGGGGATTTTTTCACTTCTTTGGTTAGTTGATAGGCTGTTTTGTCTTTGGCATAGCCTTTATAATGCAAGGCTTGTGTCAAGGCATATACCTCGCATGAATTAACTGCTTGGGGATATTGATGATAGACGGGTACATCGAGTGTTACTTTTTTGCGATATAATCCTGTATCATCGACATAATATTTGCCGATTGATTTATTTTTGGCCATTCTACCAGAATTTTCTAAATAATAACTTCCTATCCATCTATTGCTTTCTAAGTAGCCACCATCTTTAAAGTAATACCAATCTGTTCCTACTTGCACCCAGCCTTTATTAATTTTTTTGCCATTTGCATCTACATAATTCCAATTACCATCTTTTTGTTGATAGAGCCATTCGTTTTTAGCCATATAACCCCATTGTTTTAGATAGTAATCACCAACCCATTTGTTTTGAACGTAGGTACCGTCTGGATTAAAGTAATGCCAACCTGTTTCGGGACTCCACGCCCATTCCTGTTTGGCCATTTCGCCCCATTTTTTTAGATAGTATGAGCCTTTCCATGTATAACGAGCATATGAGCCATCTTCTTTAATATAGAACCAGTTTTCATAGTCTTTATCATAAATCCATTCGTTTTTAGCCATATAGCCCCATTGTTTAATGTAGTAAGCACCGACCCATTTGTTTTGAACATAGGTACCGTCTGGATTAAAGTAGTGCCAACCTGTCTCGGGACTTTTTGCCCATTCCTGTTTGGCCATTTGTCCATTTTCTTTTAGGTAATATGATCCCTTCCATGTATTGGTGATATATTTGCCATCATTGCCGAAATAATACCACTGCTCTTGTTGAGTGTGTACCCATTGATTTTGGAGACGTTTGCCATCTTTATCGACATAGTATTCATCTACTATCGCATCTCTGACTAACTCAGCATTTTCGTTAAAGTAATACCAATCATTTGTGGCTTTATCTTTTAGCCATTCTGATTGTCGTAAAAATGCTGTCTTAGTATCCGCATAATAGCGCTCTTGTCCAATTTGAATCCAGCCTGTTTGAACAATTCCTTCTTGATTCGTATAAATCATCTGCTGTGAATCAGGGATTGTATAGAAACCAATTACTTTTTCACCAGTTTCTAAAAAATAATATAGTTTGTTGTCAATTTTTACAAAGCCTTGTTGTTGCTTTTGGGGTATTGAAGCGCCATCTTCTATTGGTGTGGTGTCCTCTATTGGCTTGGTATTGTCTGTTGGTGTGGTGTTATCTATTGGTGTGGTGTCCTCTACCGCTTTAATAGTAATTGGTGTGGTATTGTTTTGTTCTGTCGCCATTACTGTTGGAGTAGCTAGCCATAATAGCGTACCAATTGTGGCTACATAAGAAAATTTTTTCATTTTTTCCTCCTATCTTTTTTATCGCTCAAAAATTTGTCCAACTTCCTCTTTATGTGTCACTCATTAACTAAAATGAGTCTCAACATGAATCATCCAGTCAAATCCTTTACTTATATATTACATTATTCAGATTTCTTTGTGAAATATTTTGTTGATTATTTGCGTTATTTTTTATTTTTTTAGACAATAATCAGAATAGTTTCTCTTTTTACCCTTATCTTTACTAGGAATCATCCCGCTTTGCTTGATTTGCCTTTTTGATGTTGATGTCGTGGTTTGTGAATAAAAAAGAAACCACATGAGCTATTTAGTCACGTGGTTTCTCAAATCTTATGAATGCTATTTGTCAAAAAGTCTCATTATTTTTCGTTATTGTTGTAATGCAAATTCCATTGCGTCTTGTAACATCAAAACAGCATTATCAACATCTTGCACAGTTGTTGTTCTTCTTAATTGGATGCCAACTGCTTTTGTAATCACTTTATTTAGGTTATTATAGGTTTTAAAATTTTTCACCCCAAGAATTTTTTGATCGCGTTCAAATCTTGTATTCCAAATAGCTTTTCTTAGTTTTGCTTTGGCATAGACTGTTGCGCGGCTATTTGGGTCAAGGTCTGCATAATTCACTAATTTTTCTTTTAAATCGTTAACTACAGCTACTTGATTCTTGATTGATTCTACACTTGAGAATGGGTCTGCAATGCGGATAACTAGTTTTGTAATGGCGAATCCCATTTCACGGTGAGCTGCTTCAACTTTGCCGCTTAGTTCATTTGATGCGAAGTTAATAGCATCAATTACATCTGCTAGTGCTTCAATTCTTGCACCTAGGCTATCTAAGTCATAGATTGTTTCAGGATTGAACTTCAATGTTGGGTCTGTTTCGTTTTGTACTTTTAATTTTTCCAAAGCCGCAATTGCACTATTTGTCATATTTTCATATTGTGTTCCCTTAACTGCATCTTTAAGTTCAGCTAACTTCTGAGCATCTTCAGTAATCTTCGCTTCAAGATTTTGGTCATTCACATATACTGGTTCACTGGCTTGTACATTCACTGCCATGACGGGTGCAATGCTTGATACTAACATTGTAGAAGCTAATACAATAATAATTTTTTTCTTCATTAATATTCCCCTTTCATGATTTAACGTTTTTATGGTTCTACTTATAATTTTCTTTCAACTAATCGACAAATAGGCTTCTTAAGATATACTTTACTTTCATAAATCGCTGTCATTTTATTACAAAGATATACTGAGGTCAATTCATATTTTCATAATGAATAGAACGTTTTCTTTTCTTATTTTTTATTTATTTTGGGCAAAGATATCTTATTGTGTCTTTCTCTTAGCAAAACGATAAAAAAACGCAAAATTTTATTTATTAAGAATGAAAACTTATCTTCAACTTTTTTGCATGATACTGGTTCTTTTTGAAGAATTATTAGAAATAAAAACTTATTGCTTGATTAGTTAAGGTTGTAGAAGAGAGGTATTCCTATAAAGATATGGCTTCGGGCTTTGGCGCTTGGGTTGTGGGGCATTTAGTGATTCATTTGGATTTAGGACTTTTTTATTTTTGCATAATATTACCTAGAACAAGCCAGTGAAACATTTAGCAAAGCATGTACCACTGAACTAGCTCGTTAATATAAAATTCGATAAAAAAAGTTGGCAACTATATTAGTTTACCAACTTCTACTAGATTGACACTTTTTACTGGCTTATAAGGTTACTTAGAGCCGCTTATTGTGCATATCCTTCTTCAATTGTTTCACCATCTCGAACGATTTTGTAACGTCCTTTTGGTACTTTATTTGATAATGTGAATTTAATGTCAATTGTTTTTGATTCCGTAATTTTATAGGTTTGATAGATTGAATCAAATGAAAAATTAGCATCCTCAACATAAATTTCAACTACATTACTTTTGGCAGCAACTGAACTATTTGTTTCTGGTTCTTGACTTGTTTCAACAGGCTTCACATAGGGAATCGTAATTTTTTTAGTAACGGTTCTTTCTCCTAAGCCTTTTGATAAGACAATTGTTAATGTATCACCTTGTTTGACTTCTGTTCCGGCTGCTGGATTTTGGCTAATAACGGCGCCTTGTGGCATGCTATCTGATTCTTTTTCGCTAAAACTTACTAGCAAACCATTTTGTTTAGCATAATCTTCAATTGCTTGACGACTATATTTTGATAAGTCTTTTATAACAATTGGTGATTGCCCTTTACTAATAGTTAAAGTCATGACTTGGTCTTTTGCGATTAATTCTTTTCCTGCTTCAATACTTTGTGAAATAATCTTTCCTTCTGGTGTATTATTATCATAATCTTCTCGTCGCTCAACAATAAAACCTAATTTCTTGAGTTCATCGCGAGCTTGTTCATAATCTTGACCTTCGTAATTGGCTACGGTAATTTTTTCAGTTCCTGTACTGACTGTTAAGACCACATTTGAGCCTGTCTTAACGGATGTTCCTGGTTTGGGATTACTATCTAAGACTTTTCCTGCTTCAACAGTTTCTGAACTTTCACGTTTAATATCTTTTACACTTAACTCGAACTTTTCTAATAATTTAGTCGCATCTTCTTCTGTTAAATTCACAACATTTGGAATCTCAACATCTTTTGGTGTATTCATCACGAATGAATAATAGAAAAATAAGAAAACACTAGCAACAACCATCAATCCTAAAACAACCCAAGGCCATTTACGACGCTTTTTCTTTTCGGGTTGATTGTTTGTGTGCTTCACTGTCATTGGTGGTTCATCATCTAATGGGACAATTGGAATATCTTCAAATGATGTTGCTGTCTTCTTAATTGGGCTATGTTCGACAACCGGCTTCAATACTTTTGTCTCACCTGAGAATGTATTTGGTTGATAGACTGGTTCATGAATACGATTAGGATTTAAGGCTGTTGAGATATCATCTAACATTTCTTCACATGAGTCATAACGATTCAATGGGTCTTTAGCCGTTGCTTTTAAGACGACATTTTCTAAACTTTGTGGAATCGTTGGCATAATTTTGGTTAATTGTGGCATTGGTGATTGGAAATGTTTTAGAGCAATTGAGACAGCTGATTCACCATCAAATGGTACATGCCCCGCTAATAATTCAAATAGCACAACCCCTAATGCATAGATATCAGATTTAATGGTTGCCATACCACCACGCGCTTGTTCTGGCGATAGGTAGTGAACCGAACCTAATAATGTATTTGTTTGTGTTAATGATGTCTCTGATAATGCAATCGCAATCCCGAAGTCAGTAATTTTTACATTGCCATATTGATCAATTAATATATTTTGCGGCTTAATATCACGGTGAATAATACGATTACGGTGAGCCATTTCAATTGCGGATAAGATTTGCTTCATAATCGCAACGGACTCTCTTGGTGAGATGGGCCCTTTTTCGTCAATATATGACTTTAAATCTTGTCCTTTGACATATTCCATTACAATATAACTTGAGCCATTTTCTTCACCAACATCATACACACCAACAATATTTGGGTGAGTTAATTGTGTTGCTGATAGTGCTTCTCTACGAAAACGTCTCATTGCATCTGGATTAGTGTAAAAGTCTTGTCTTAATACTTTTACGGCTACTTCACGCTCTAAAATCAAATCTCTTGCTAGGTAAACTGTAGCCATTCCACCTGTCCCTAAATGCGAAATGATTTTATATCTTTCACCGATATTTCTTCCAGCTTCAAGCATTAATTCTCACACCCTTCATTGATCTGTTTTTTTGCTAATAGGATGGTAATATTATCTGTCCCCCCCGCAGCATTAGCTAGTCCGACTGCTGTATCGGCAATTTCTTCAATACTTAATTGGCTACTTAATAATTCTTCAATGGTATCCACACTGATCATATTCGTTAAACCGTCTGTGCATAATAATAAGCAATCTCCTTGTTTCATTGTGGAGCGGACAAAATCTACTTCAACAGAATCCATCACCCCTACTGATCTAGTAACATAATTTCTTTTCGGATGAACTAAGGCTTCCTCAGCAGTAATTTCACCGCTTTTTACTAATTCATTCACTAAAGAATGGTCTTCCGTTAAAAGATTTAAGGTGTGATTATGTTGTAAATACACACGACTATCTCCAACATAGGCAACCAATACATTCTCTTCGACGACTACAGCAGCTACCAAAGTCGTTCCCATCCCGATTAATTCTTCATTTTTTTTGGCTTTTAAATAAATTGATTGATTGACTGCTATAATCGATTTACGCAACCATAAATGAATGTCTTCTAAATTGGTAAAGTCTGTTTCTTGCCATGCATTACCTAATTCACAAACAGTCATTGCGCTCGCAACATCTCCAGCATTATGACCCCCAATCCCATCACAAGTAATTAATAATACAATTCCTGATTGGTTATAAAAATAATTGGCATAATCTTCGTTGACCGCTCTTTTTTGACCACGATCACTTTTCACTACGATTTCCATCTTATCACCTCGACTAATTTCACATTACCTATATTCTCACTAAACGACAGATGAAGAATCCATCTGTATAATAGTAATTTGGTAAAATTTGAATTGTTCCATTTTCTTGTAATGATTCATTTAAGTAGTCTAATTCAACAATTGGATCAATTGCGAAATCTGTATGACTAGCTAAAAAGTCCATTACGGTTAAATTATTTTCTATATTACTTAGTGTACACGTTGAATAGATTAATCGTCCACCTTTTTTTACAAGTTTTGCTACAGAATTTAAAATTTCTACCTGTATTTTATGTAATTGTTCCATATCTTGGTATTTTTTTGTATATTTGATATCTGGTTTACGACGCATTAAACCTAATCCGGAACATGGCGCATCAACATATATTGCATCAAAGGTTTCTTCACCGAATTCTTCTGCGGCACATCTAGCATCTAATTTGCGGGCATCGACACGATCTTCTACATGTAGACGTTTAACATTTTGATTGATAAGAGCGATTTTATGGTCATGAATATCTAATGCGACTACTTTTCCGCCTTGTGAAGCCGCTAGGTAACTAGCCATATGCGTTGTTTTTCCGCCTGGTGCTGAACAGGTATCTAATACTTGATCGCTTGCTTTTAAATTGCCGACTGGGGCTACTAACATGGAAGACTCATCTTGAATGGTTACTTCACCATTTTGGAATTCTTGTGTCTTAGTAATAGAACCATTCAGAATGCGAATACCAAGTGGTGATACAACAGACGGCACAACTTCCATTCCTTGCTTAATTAGACTTTCTATTACAGCATCACGGTCAGCATTTGGATCTTGCATACGTAATGAAACACTTGGAGCAGTTAAGACAGATTCAGCAATCACTTCTGCTTCTTCTAGGCCAAATTGTTTGACTAGTAATTCAACTAACCATTCTGGCATACTATACATCACGCTAATACGTTTTATGTCGGGTTTAATCTTAGTTAAATCTTTTAATGTGGCGCGTTGGAATGAACGCAAGACGCCATTGACGAATTTCACGACTCCTTGGTGTCCACGCTTTTTCGCAATTTCAACTGATTCAAAAATAATGGCATGATCAGGAATACGATCTAAATAGACTTTTTGATAGACAGAAATGCGTAATAAATTCATCACCCATGGCTGTACTTTTTGTGGTTTTTTAACGAAATCTGATAAATATTCATCGATGGTTAGTTTGTGTTGCAATGTACCATAGACTAATTCCGTTAATAAGCCTCTATCTTGATCAGAAAAGTCATATTTTTGCACATATTTATTAAATAGAATGGTTGAGTATGCGCCACCTTTTTCGATTTCGACTAACATATCAACTGCTGATGATCTTACTTTATCCATTTATTTTCCCCTCAAATACTGGTTTTGTCTCTAGTAAAGCTTTGAAGCCATTTTGATAGGCTTTAATATCCATTTTTGCTTTACCAGCTGGTTGAATCACATTAACTTGGACTAATTTTTGGTCACCACATGCGATAACGACACGATTTTCGTCATCAATATACATGGTTCCTGGCGCTTCTTTAGTTGTCTCTTCTAATGGTGTTACATCCCAAATTTTGTAGCGTGCTCCTTCTAATAAGGTAAAGGCACTTGGCCATGGACGTAAACCACGAATAAAACAATCCACCATTTCGGCTGATTTATTCCAATCGATTTGTTCTTGTTCACGAGTAATATTTGGTGAGAATGAGACTTTTGCTTCGTCTTGTGTTACTTCTTTTAATTTTCCTGCGAATAATAATGGTAGGGCTTCTTTTAATAGTTGGGTACCTAGTAGGCTTAATTTTTCAAACATTGAAGCAACATCATCTGTTTTTTGGATTGGGATTGCTCGTTGCATGAGGATATTACCGGCATCCATTTTTTTCTCCATACGCATAATAGTGACACCAGTTTCTTTATCACCACTTAAGATTGAGTAGTGAATTGGTGCTCCTCCGCGATATTTTGGTAATAATGAAGCGTGAACATTGACCGCACCATATTTTGGAAAGTCTAAAAATGATTGTGGTAAGAATTGACCATATGCAGCCGTAACGATTAAATCGATATCTTCCATTGCCATTAATTCTTTTAATTCGTCTGAACCAGATAATTTTGTTGGTTGGTAGACTGGTAAATCATGTTTTAATGCGACTTCTTTTACTGGACTTGGTGTAATAATTTTTTTGCGTCCAACAGGTTTGTCAGGTTGAGTTACAACAGCTTTTACTGTATAGCCTTCCTCCAATAACATTTCTAAGATATTTGTTGAAAATACGGGCGTTCCCATAAAGATAATATTTTTCATTTTGTACGTCCTTTCTCTAAAAAAATTCTCCTCACAACCAAAGTCACGAGTATTTATTTTATGACTATAAAAAGCTCATCGGTTCGACATCAATCGAGACCGTCACTTTATTAGCGGTTGTTTGTTGGGTTTGAAGCATCAATTCATTTAATGCTCGAGTTAATTGTGGTTCTCTTTTATATTTAATTAATATTTGGAAATAATAGCGCTTATTAATGCGGGCAATCGATTTAGGTGTTGGTCCTAAAAGAATCGTCTGTCCTGTTAATATCTGTTCCAAATACTGTCTAATCTTAACAGCTTCACGCAAAGCTAGGCCTTCTTCTTCACTAGAGACAGTAATCATCGTAGTAAAGACATATGGCGGATAATTCCCCATATGACGTACTTGCATCTCTCTAGCATAAAATTCACGATAATTATGACTTTTGGCTAGTTGGATGGCATAATTTTCTGGGTTAAAACTTTGAATCATGACTTCCCCTGCTAAATCTCCTCGACCTGCACGCCCGGCTACTTGCGTTAATAACTGGAATGTCCGCTCAAAAGAACGAAAATCAGGAATATTCAAACTCGTATCAGCATTAATAACCCCCACTAATGTCACATTTGGGAAATCAAGTCCCTTAGCAATCATTTGCGTTCCCAGTAAAATATCCGCCTGATTTGAACCGAATTTATTCAATAAAGCTTCATGTTGCCCTTTTTTACGAGTTGTATCAACATCCATACGAATAATGCGTGCTTCTGGGAATAATTCTTGTAATTCTTCTTCTACTTTTTGTGTCCCTGTTCCGTAATAACGAATCTGATTTTCAAAACATTTTGGACAGCGACGGGGAATATTGGTCTCAAAGCCACAATAATGACACTTCATTTGATGGACGTCCATATGTAAAGTTAGTGAAATATCACAATTGGGACATTCCAAGACATAACCACAATCACGACACATCACAAAAGAGGAATAACCACGACGATTCAGTAATAAGACAGTTTGTTCTTTTTTATCTAAGCGGTCTTTTATCGCCTCTTGCAATTCCAATGAGAATGTCCCACGATTTTTTGAATATTCTTGCTTCATATCAATGATTTTAACTTCTGGTAAGGGTTGATCCTTAGCACGTGTTGGTAGTTCTAATAATTGATAGACACTTTTTTGCGCTCGAGCTCGTGATTCTAAAGATGGTGTAGCACTTCCCAAAATAACTGGACAATGATGATACCTCGCACGCCAAATGGCAATATCTCTCGCATGATAACGTGGATTTTCTTCTTGTTTATAACTGCTTTCATGCTCTTCATCTAAGATAATAATCCCAATATCTTCAATCGGCGCAAAAATTGAAGACCTTGCCCCAACGACAATATCCGCTTCTTTATTCTTAATCTTACGCCATTCATCAAACTTCTCTCCTGCGCTTAATCCACTATGTAATACCGCCACTCGGTCCCCAAAACGTGACTTAAAGCGATTCACCATTTGCGGTGTTAAAGAAATTTCTGGCACTAACATCATGGCTGACTTGCCTTTTTGAATCACTTCATCAATCCATTGTAAATAAAGCTCGGTCTTCCCACTACCGGTAACCCCTTCTAAAAGGTAGGTTTTAACAATATCTTGACGCATATCATGTAACACTTCATCAAAAACTAATTGCTGCGCTTCATTTAATTGTAAAGCATTTGTCTGGGTAAATTCTCTACCTGCATATGGATCACGATTAACAGGACGTTTTTCTAATTTTACCCACCCCTTACTAATAGCAGTCTTAACATCTGCAGCGGTAAAGCCATTTTGGTCAACAAAATCTTTTTTTAGTATCTCAGATTGTTCTTTTGGTAAAGCTTCTAAAGCTGCTAAAAACAATTTTTGCTTCGTCGCTTTTAATGGAGTAGCTGCTTGAATCACTTGATAATCCATCGGTGATTGCAATCTAATAAGCCAATCTTCCATCTTAACCTTGGCTTTATCAATCACTTTATGCTCAACTGATACAACACCTTCTTTACGCAAACGCAATAATTTTGCTAATTCTTGGTTAGTAAATTGACCCACATCCTCGACTGTATCTTCGCCATTAAAATAATTTTGATAAATTTCCGGATAAGCTTCTGGGTCTTTTAAGTGAAAATATTTTTCGTATTTTGATTTTAACATTGGCGGTAGCATAGTCTGATAGCAAGAAATTAAAAAAGCAAAGACCGTTTGAGACATATGCTGTCCCAATAAAATCATTTCTGGTGTTAACACTGGCTCTAAGTCCATGGGTTTGATAATGGGACTAATCTTCCCTTCAAAAGTAGTTTCTAAAACAATGTCCATCACAAAACCTTGCACTGTACGAGAACCAAATGGCACAGCCACACGCATCCCAACTTCAATAATATCTTCAAACTCTTCAGGAATTAAATAATCAAATGGTCGATTCAATTGATTTGCCCAAACATCAACAATTACTTTTGCGTACATATACTACCCCTTTCTAAAAAAATAAATAGAGGTTAGAAATAGCTTCTAACCTCTATTAGCATATTTATTTTCTGATATTAATACTCAGATTATACTTCAACCGGTTTGCTATCTTCAGAAATTGTTAATTCTCCGCATAAAACCTCTTCTAAAGCACGACCTACATTTTTAGCTGACTCATATTTTTCTAAACGTGGAGTTGCTTGGTGGTGTAATTCGTGTGCTCGTTTGCTTGACAAAATAACTAATGAATATTTTGAATCGATTTTGTTTAATAATTTGTCAATTGATGGATATAACATCATAATACATTCCTCATTTCTTATCGCTATTTTTATTTTTATTTTTTATCTTCCATTGCTTCTTCAAAGCCGTCTTCCATTTCAAGAATAATATCCATATTACGGTCAATTCTTAAATGTTCTGATTTGATGATGCACTCAATCGCATCTACAGCATTGTCAACTTTATCATTAACGACAGAATAGTCATAATACTTCATTAATTCAAGTTCTTCACGGGCTTTCTTCATACGTTTTAAAATTACTTCATCTGAATCTGTCCCACGATTAACAATACGTGATTCCAACTCATCTAAGTCTGGTGGCGTTAAGAAGATAAATACTCCATCTGGCATCTTTTCGCGAACTTGAATCGCTCCTTGAACCTCAATCTCTAAAAAGACATCCTTGCCACTTTCTAAAGTTTTTTCTACGTAATTCATTGGTGTACCATAATAATTGCCAACATATTCAGCGTATTCTAATAATTCACCTTTTTCAATCATCTCTTCAAAATCTTCTCTTGTTTCAAAAAAATAATCCTTCCCATGAACTTCGCCTGCGCGTGGTGAGCGAGTTGTTGCTGAGACAGAATATGTAAATTCTTGATTTTCTTTGTTAAAAATTGCTGTTCTAACAGTTCCCTTACCCACTCCTGATGGTCCTGATAAAACAATTAATAATCCTTTTCTTTTCATTATGTGAATACGACTCCAATCTATCATTAAGCTCTTTCTACTATAATATCACAAATTAGTATTATAAAACAGTCTAAACTATAAAATTACCAAGATTATCCCAAAAAGCAATTACAAAAGCCAACTGATTCCTTACTAGAACAAAATGAAAACATTTTCTAAACCTTTCTAATGAACCCCACCACAAAAAGACTCTGCTACACTTTTTTCTCATAAAATAGACTTGTAACGCCTATAAATGATAGAACCCTTTAAAGTAGACTTGTCTCCCACACAACAAAAAAACCTCACCACATTAAGTGGCAAGGAATTTATAAACAATTAATAATTATTTGTTTAATTTAGCAGCTAAACGTGATTTGTCACGTGATGCTTTGTTTGCGTGGATTAAACCTTTAGAAGCAGCTCCGTCGATTGCTTTGTGAGCAGCGCGTAATAAAGCTTCAGCGTCTTCAGATCCAGCAGCTACAGCAGCGTCAAATTTTTTGATTGCTGTACGCATAGCAGATGTTTTAGCGTTGTTAGCTAAAGTTGCTTTTTCGTTAGTACGTACACGTTTGATTTGTGATTCGATATTTGGCAATGGGTTCACCCCTCTTTCAATCTTTGTATTAAGTATTACTGATCAGTTGTTTCCAACGTCTTTCATTATACAAAATTCAAACTATGATTGCAATAATTTTCTTACATATAATTTAAATTTCACTAATAAATTCGAAATTTTCATCCAAAATCACTTTAATTAAAGCGTTTTAACGGATGACTAATTTTTCAACTGATTGTAATTCTTCCGTAATTTTACTCATTGCTTTAGTAACATCTTCTTCTTGTAAAGTAGCTTCACGGTTTAAGAATTGTAAACTATAAGCTAATGATTTAAAGCCATCTTCTACTTTATCACCTTGGTAAACATCAAATAATGTAACTGATTGTAAGTATTTACCGCCATTAGCTTTAATGATTGTTACTAATTCATCGTTTGAAACGCTAGTCGGTACTAATAAGGCGATATCACGAGACATACCTGGGAATTTTGCAACAGTATGTACTTCACGTTGTTTGCTATTAATAGCCAATAATGGTTCAAGTGCTAATTCAAATACAAATGTTTGTTTTAGGTCTAAATCTTTTTGAACTAATGGATGTACTTGTCCCACAAAACCGATTACTTCATCATTTAAGTAGATTAAAGCTGATTGTCCTGGGTGTAATTGTTCCATATCCGTTAGTGCTTCAAAGCGAATTTGATCTAGGCAAGCCATTTGTGCAAAGTAGGCTTCTAAGATTCCCTTCATCATAAAGAAGTCGACTGATTCTGCAGCTGTTTGCCATGTTTTGTTTAAGACATTACCAGTAATTGCTGCCCCGATGACTTCTTGTTCAACGTATTCATCATTTTGGATTGAGAAGATTTTCCCTACTTCAAATAAACGAACGTCTGATTGTTTACGGTTAACATTATATTGAACAGCTTCTAATAGACTTGGTAATAATGATTGACGTAATTCACTACGATCTTCACTCATTGGTAAATCTAAACGAATACTTTCATGATTTTCCATTGTAAACCAGTGAGATTTTTCTGGTGTTGTTAAGGCATATGAATAAGCTTGTGATAAGCCTGCTCCTTGCATGAATTGACGAGTCCAACGTACAAAGCGTTGTTTCGGTGTTAAGCCGCCTTGTGTACTTTCAGTTGTTGGCATCGTTTGTGGTAAACGATCATATCCATAAATACGACCAACTTCTTCTACTAAGTCAGCTTCAATTGAGATATCCCAACGTCTTAAAGGAATCGTTACTGTAAATAAATCATCATTAAAATCACAATCAAAGCCTAATTGTGCGAAAATACGTGTTACTTCTTCAACTGACAATTTTGTTCCTAATACGTGGTTTAAACGAGATAAGCGAATTGATACAACAGGTTCTTCATTTGTTAATGTTTGAACTGATGCTACTGCTGGAACTAATTCTCCATCTGCTAATTCAACCATTAATTCTGCAGCACGTTTACCCGCTTGTAAGATAGTAGATAAGTTAATACCTTTTTCAAAACGGCTACTTGATTCGCTACGTAAGTTATGAGTAGCGGCTGCTGTACGAATAGCCACTGGGTTAAAGACTGCTGATTCTAATAAGACAGTTGTTGTTTCTTTAGAGATTTCAGTGTCAAATCCACCCATTACGCCAGCTAAGGCAATTGGTTTTTGACCATCAGTAATAACGATTTCATCTGTTAATGTGCGTTCAACTTCATCTAAAGTTGTTATTGTTTCACCTTCTGTTGCGCGTCTTACTAAGATTTCTTTTGAGTTTAATTTATCGTAGTCAAAAGCGTGTAAGGGTTGACCAAATTCGATTAATACATAGTTCGTAATATCGACAATATTATTAATTGGACGAATTCCAGCTGCCATTAAACGATTTTGCATCCATTGTGGACTTGGTTTTACCGTTACATTTTTAATAATTTGTGCGTGATAAGCTGGTGCATCTTCATTATTTTCTACATTAACGGTTACGAATTCAGGAATGGTATTTGATTCGCCTGCTTCAAATACGTCAGCTCCTAAATTGTGCTCTAAACCATAAATTGCTGCGATTTCGTGAACTGAACCACGCATACTTAAAGCATCGGCACGGTTAGCAGTAATATCTAATTCAACGATTGCTGAGTCTAATCCTAAAGCTTCAATTGCTGAAGAACCTACTTCAACAGCTTCATCTTCAAAGACATAGATGCCATCTTCGTATTCTTTTGGTACTAATGATTCAGAAATACCTAATTCTTGTAATGAACAAATCATACCATTTGAAGGCACACCACGTAATTTACCACGTTTGATTTTGTGTCCACCAGCAATACGAGAGCCATGCATTGCTACGATGATTTTTTGACCTGCAGCAATATTTGGAGCGCCACAAACGATTTGAATTGGTTCTTCCTCACCAACTTCAACTTGAACGATATTTAAGTGATCTGAATCTGGATGAGGCTCAACAGCAAATGCTTTCCCTACAACGATTTTTTTCATTCCTTCTCCAGGGATTTCAACGCTATCAACTTCGATACCTGTACGAGACATTTTTTCACCAAGCTCGTGTGGTGTGATTTCTGATAAATCTAAAAATTCATTTAACCATTCATAAGATAATTTCATTTATTTTTACTCCTTCCCTGCAAATTGATTTAAGAAACGTACGTCATTTGTATATAATGAACGGATATCTTCAATTCCGTATTTTAACATGGCAATTCTGTCTTGTCCTAAACCAAATGCAAACCCACCATATACACTTGAGTCAACGCCTGCAGCTTCTAATACATTCGGGTGAACCATACCTGATCCTAAAATTTCAATCCAACCAGTTCCTTTACAGATTGAACAGCCTTTACCGCCACATTTGAAACAGCTAATATCTACTTCTAATGATGGTTCAGTAAATGGGAAATAACTTGGACGTAGACGAACTTCACGCTCAGGGCCGAATAATTCTTTGGCAAATGCTGCTAAAGTACCTTTTAAGTCAGCCATTGTAATATGTTTGTCAATTACAAGACCTTCAATTTGGTAGAATTGGTGTGAGTGAGTCGCATCATCGCTATCACGACGGAATACACGTCCAGGACTAATCATTTTTAATGGAGCTTTCGAGAAGTCATGTTTTTCCATTGTACGAGCTTGTACTGGAGATGTTTGTGTACGTAATAAATGCTCATTTGTAATATAGAAAGTATCTTGCATATCACGAGCTGGGTGGTCTTTTGGTAAGTTCATCATTTCAAAGTTATAGTGATCTGATTCTACTTCTGGACCTTCCACTACTTGATAACCTAAGCCAACGAAGAAATCTTCAACTTGGTCAGATACATGTGCTAAGACATGGCTTGTTCCGACTGGTATTGGTTTACCTGGCAATGTTACATCAATGGTTTCTTTCATTAATGTTTCTTCTAAGGCTTTTGCTTCTAAGATTGTTTTAGCTTCTGCAATTTTTTCTTCTAATAATCCACGTAATTCATTGGCTAATGCGCCAACTTTTGGACGTTCTGCAGGGTCTAAGTTCTTCATATTACGTAAGACTCCTGTGATTGGGCCTTTCTTACCTAATTGCTCAACACGGATTTTTTCAACATCTTTTAATGACTGTGCTTGTTCTAATTGCACGAGAACTTGAGCTTTAATATCATCAAATTGTTGTTTCATTTCTTCTAAATTCATCAATCTTCCTCCTCTTTTGTATATAAAAAAGCCCCTTATATAAAATAAGGGACGAATCATCGTGGTACCACCCTAGTTCCTAATCGATTATCATTACGTGTGATTAGGCACTCGATACTAACTAACGGCTAGTTAACCGGAACATTATTCATTTATATACTATAAAATCCCAATGTCTACTACAGAAGTGAAAAGCTTTATGATTCAGTTGAAAAACTTGCAGTCTAGTGATTTTTCTCCCTGTAATTTGAATCTTGTATAAAACCCTTTTCTGTCACTGTATTTATTAATTTAACTTACTTCATTCTAACAACTTGGCTATCCTTCGTCAATAGTTTTCAAGCTTTTTCATTATTTAACTAGGAAAAATAAAGCACTAGCTGCTAAAACTTTTAATTGATTGTATTTTCTAGGTGTTCCTAAAACGATTACTTCTTTCAAGGCACAGTATTTATCAACACATGATACCATGAAACTTTCTTTATATTTCGGTAAAGCAATGGTCATTGGCCACATATGTTTCACAATGATATCTTTTTGTTTGTCGGTCAATGGCATTAACTTTTCAGCATTCTCAGCCGCAATTCGGGGATGCACATAAGCATGGCTTCCCTCAATGAATTTCGTCTCACGCCAATCATAATAAAATAAGTCATGTAGTAAAGCTGCACGACTAACTTCTCTTTCATCCATCTTCTTAAAACGTTTTGCTAATTTATAACTAACATAGGCAACTGAAGCGCTATGCTCAAAACGAGTAGTGACATGGTGGTGAGTAATCTCATCCAACTTCTTAACAGCATCCGTATTCACTAAATCTCCAACAATTTCAACAAAATGTGTATCCTGTGTCCAATGTTTTTTCATTTTTTACCCCTTTTTTTCTTGTGCTTTATACATCAATAAACTTGCCGCAATCGATACATTTAAGGATTCAGCTTCTCCATAGATTGGAATCATAATCTTATTCTTCGTAATGGAAAGAATATCTGGATTGATTCCTTGACCTTCATTTCCAACTATGATTGCTTGATTTTCAATACCAGCAATTACTTGATAATCTTTGGCCTGTTCATCTAAAGCCGCCGCAAATACTGGCAAACCTTTTTCTTGATAAGTTGTAATCCATTCCACTAAATTCGCATGAACAATTGGTAAATGATAGTTACTCCCTTGCATTGAACGCAATACCTTATCATTATATAAATCAACCGTCCCCTCACCTAATACCACCGCACTAAATCCAGCCGCATCAGCCGTACGAATAATGGTTCCTAAGTTACCTGGATCTTGAACCGCATCTACTAATAAAACTTTCCCATCAAATTCTTTTACTTCACTACTACGATCAGGCATATTGATAATCGCTGCAATCCCTTGATTAGCTTGTGTCTCGCATAATGACTTCATCACACTATCATTTACAACGACCATATCAGATTCATATGGGAATAATAATGAGCGGTATTGATCAAGCTTTTCATCCGTTACAACAACCTTATCGATATCTGCATGATGGTTAATGGCTTCTTCAACTAAATGCTCCCCTTCAATCATATATTGGCGAGCCTTCTTACGACCTTTTGCTGCTTTTAATTTTATCCATTCTTTAATCTTGGTATTCTTATTTGATTTAATGACTTCCACTCAATTTTCCCCTTTTTCTATTGTGATTATTATGATACTACTCTTCTAATGCTAACGCAATTTTAATGCATTAAAACCGCTCATTGTCCGCTATATTCCAAGGATACTTGGCAGTTTTTTCGATAAAAAAGACTAAACACAAAAGCGCTTAGTCCTAACCTATCATAAAATATAGACACCTAATATGACTCATCTTCAGATGCACTTTATAAATATCCTAATGGGTCAACATGTCGGCCATTTTCACGAACTTCAAAATGTAAGTGAACCCCTGTTGAATCCCCTGTTGATCCCATAATACCTAATGCTTGCCCTTGCGAAACAGTCATCCCTGCCGCAACTTTTAAGCCTGGTTGCATATGACCATATAAAGTCTTCACTTCCACACCATTGATGATTCCATGATTAATAATCACATTATAACCATAACTACTATTATACCCAGCACGCTCAACGGTACCACCATATGCTGCTGAAATAGTACCTGAACCGGCAATATCTAAGCCTAAATGGAAATCATACCCACCAAATGGATATACTCGAGGGCCAAAATAAGATGTATACACCCCACTTGCTGGCATAATAAAGCTTGAATTCGATGAAACTTGTTCTTTATCAGCTGATTCTGCTTCTTCTTTAGCTTCCGCTTCGGCAATGGCTTTTTGACGCGCTTCCTCTTCTTGACGCTTAATCTCTTCTTGACGAGCACGCTCAGCTTCAATCTCAGCTGCTAGGGCTGTTGTTTGTTGAGTAATGTCAGATTGCTTGCTTTCTAATTGTTCTTTTTCTGATTCCGTCATCGAAACAGTTGCCATAATCTGACTAACCTTATCATCTAATTCACTTTTTTGCGCAATTAGATTACTTTTAGAAACTTCAATCTCTTGCTTTAATTCTAATGAATAATTATAATCCGCTTCAGCTTCTTGACGCTTAGCAACCAATGTATCTTGGTCTTCTTTTTGCTCATGAATAATCGAACGGTTAGCAGCCATAATAGTTGTTAAGACATTAGCACGATTATACAAATCAGTAATACTATTCGATTCTAATAAAATAGCTAACAACTCTTGTGGATTAGCATTAATCTGCACAACACGAGCTTGCGACTCTAATAAATCATTACGCTCATTGATAATCTTCACTAATGACTCTATTTCTGATTCTAGGCGTTTTATTTCTTGTTGGGTTTCCATTAATTTTTGTTCTTGCTCTTCTAATTGGTTAACTAATTGAGATATCTCTCCTTGCATAACAGAGATTTCTTCCTCTAATGCAGCGATATCTTGCTCTAATACTTGTATTTGATGGTCTTTTTCGGAAATCTCTTCAGAAATGCTTGAAGATTGCTCTTGTAATTCAGATTTGCGACTCTCCATCTCGTCGACTGAATCTGCAAATACACTAGGCACTACCGATAGACTAGCTAAAAAGATTGCACTTAACGTTAATAATCTTTTTTTCATCGCACAAATCCCTCCCTTTTTCAGACGTACCTACTATACCATAAATACGTCAAATTGTGATAACTAACTGATAACAAAATATTACAAAATGATTTCAACTACATATTCTAGACAAAAGCCACCCCAACTAAAAATTAAAATCGACACATCTCAAACATCATGTTATAGTAAAAATAACTATTTTAAGGAGGGATAACATGTCACAAGCCGTCATCAAATTAACCAACCAACAAATTGAAGCGATGGGCGAAAAATACAAAGCCTATAAAGCCAAAACACCGCCCTATGCACACTATCAACTAAAATTACCAGACGTTACAATAACAGCCTATCAATCCGGCAAAACCGTCATCCAAGGCCTAGGAGTCGATGCATTCTTACAAACAGAAAATCTATCCGCATCCGAATCAGAGGCAACAAAAAAATCTTCCCTACCAAAAGGTTTTAGCACTTGGTCAGTAATGGGAAGCGATGAAGTCGGCAATGGTAGCTACTTTGGCCCACTAACCGTCTGTAGCGCCTATGTTTCTAGCGATAAAATCGACTTATTAAAAGAATTAGGGGTAAAAGATTCCAAAGCCTTAAGTGATAAACAAATCCGTGACATCGCTCAATTAATCAAAGTCACTATCCCTTATAAATTATTAGTCTTATGGCCCGAAAAATATAATAGCGTCCAACAAACAAAAAACGCTCATGAAATGAAGGTATTATTACATAATCAAGCCCTACAATTACTAACCAAACAACTAGATAAACAGCCACAAGCCTACTTAATCGACCAATTTTGTAAGCCAGAAACCTATTTCCGCTACTTAAAAGGACAAGAAAGTATCATCCGTGACAATCTTTACTTTGAAACAAAAGGTGAAGGCAAACACATCGCCGTGGCAGCCGCATCAATTATTGCCCGTGCAGCCTTTTTAGATGGCTTAGAAACCCTAGAAAAAAAATACGGCACAAGATTACCTTCAGGCGCCAATGCTGTTAGTGATCAAGTAGCCGCAAAAATTCTAAAACAAGGTGGTATGGAAACCCTAGGAAAAGTCGCAAAACTCCACTTTGCCAATACAAAAAAAGCACAACAACTAGCCAGCAAATCATTAATGTAAACCAATGCAACTCGCTCACAAAACTAAAAACAAAGTGGTGAAAATATTTTTTATCATTAACTCGAAAACATCACTCTAACTAGCAAAGTACCACAACCTAAGTTTGATTGTGGTACTTTTTATTTACATTTTATTGAGTAAAGTCAGTAATTTTAGCTAATAAAGTCGGCAATTGCTGTTCAATCACTAATACATCCATTAAGCGAATATCCAATTTTAAGTATTGATAAGGACATTCCGCTAAATAAGCACGCTCCATTAAGTCAAAGTTGGCTTCTTGTTGAACCAATTGATGTAAACAATCCATAGATACATTCTCTTTCAAAGGAAAAATCATCATCGTATGTTGCAAATAGACTTTACCTGGATAATACTGTTCTAAAATCATAGCGGCTACTTGTTTTTTCTTTCGATACAAAGCAATTAATCGTTTTTGGTGTTTGTGATACATACCATTTTCAATATATAAAGATAAAGACTTCTGCAATAAGTAATTCGCATCATACCCCATCAATTCCTTCTGATAACTCAACTGTTGATGCCAAGCTTTAGGCAAGACAACCACTCCTAAACGAAACGACGGAAACATAATAGACGAAAATGTTTTCAAATAAACCACACGATTATCCGTATCATAATAATGTAAAGGCGCCGACTGACCACTAGAAAAATCCGCCATATAATCATCCTCAATAATCATCACCCGATACTCTCTAGCCAAAGCAACAATCCGCTTCTTCTCCTCCTCCGAAAAACTTCCCGCTAAAGGATAATGCAGACGAGAAATCGTATAAAAACACATAATCTCCCCCGAAGAAAATAACCGCTCCAACTCCACTAAATCAATCCCTTCAGGCGTTCTACTAATCACTTGATACGGCACTTGTAATACCTCTACTAAATGATTCATATGATGATAAGTCGGCTGCTCAATTAACATCTTTTTTCCCGGTGTCTCTTTCACCATACGCACAATCAAATACAAAACTTGTTGAATCCGATCAACTACCAATAATTGCTCCTTTTTGGCATACACATCATATTCCATTAATAAATGCTGTAGTGAACTCAATAATTCCGGAATCCCCACACTTGGAATCTTATCACCAATCATCAAATTTCGCCTACTCAACAAAGCTTCATTCACACACAACTGAAAATCACTTAATGGGAACTGCACCTCACTCGGTAAAGCCGTCTCCTCCAAAGCACTACTTGATTCCTTATGCAAATCATTCAAAACATAATGTCCACTCTTTTCCACCGAATAAATATACTGCTCCTGCTTCAAGACTGCCAAAGCTCGCTGAACCGTCTCCTTATTACAATGAAACTCCTCCACCATTTGCCGAATTGACGGTAATTTATCGCCTTTTTTTAATTCCCCCTTCCTTAAACGCTCCACTAATAAATAAACAATCTTCTCACTTTTTTTCATCCATTGACCCCCTTTTTTTAAATCTGTACCGGTACAGAAACATTTCAATCCTATTGTATCGTTTTCAATATTTTTTTACAATAAATATAGATAGCAATTGAAAGGAGAATTTTATGAAAAAAGCATTACTCGTTAATGATTTAGCTGGTATCGGAAAAATCACTTTGCATACAGCTAGCCCATTATTTTCCATATCGCAAATAGAAACAGCCTTACTTCTAACCACTATTCTCTCATCACACACTGGTGGCTTTACAAATATATATAAAGATAATTACACAGAAGGCATGCAGCAATTCTTAGCACAGTGGATGGATTTAGAGTTAAATTTCGATGCGGTAGTGACCGGATACTTTTCAGAAAACAAACAAATCGATTTATTAAGAGACTACTTAGAGAAAAAACTTCCCAACTGCCCCTTAATTGTCGACCCAGTGATGGCAGATAATGGTAGACTCTACCAAGGCTTCGAACAAACATATATCCACAAACTAAAAGAACTAGTAGCCAAAGCCAATCTAGTCTTACCAAATATCACCGAAGCTTGCTTTTTAACAGATACCGTCTATCGTAAGGAAGGTATTGATGAGAGATACTTAGAAGACTTAAGCCAAAAACTAATCGACTTAGGAGCTAAAAAAGTAGTGCTAACTGGGATTCCATTTTCAGATACCATCATCGGCATGAGTTATTATGACGCTACAACACAAGAATTACACTACTACCAAGAAGAAAAAATTGGCGGGCATTTTACAGGAACGGGCGACTTAATGACTACCTTACTAGCCATTTGCCATATCAAAGGACTACCGCTAGAAAAAGCCATACCGAATATGATGACTTGGATGAACCAAACCCTACGCTATACGCTTACGCATCAAACAGATTTGCGCATGGGGATCCTTTATGAACCATTTATCTTGGAATTAGTAGGGATTATCAATCAATTATTAAAGGAGAATGTATCATGAATTTAAAAACAAAAGATTTAACCGTTATTGGCTTATACGCCGCATTAATTGTCTTAGGAATTATGTTTTTTAGAATACCGATGGGAAGCCAGTTCGTTCATATGGGCAATGCATTAATCGCTGTTGGTATCTTAGTCTTCGGTGCCAAAAGAGGAGCGATTGCTGCTTCGATCGGACTAGCTATTTTCGATATCACACATGGTTATGCATCAGTTGCTTGGGTGACAGTCTTAGAATCCTTAATCGTGGCTTTTGTATTGTATTTAGTCTTTGAAAAAGCCATGAAAAAACACGACACCCCTTTTAATATTATTATTTGCGCCATTGTAGCAGCTGTTACAAAAATTATTGTAAACTTAATCAAATACACCTTCTTCCGCAATATGTTGGTCGGCGGATTAGCATTCAAACCAGCTTTCCTAGCAGCCCTAGTAAAAATCGGCGGCACATTCGGATCAGCAGCCGTAACCATTATTGCCGTACCACTACTATATCCAATCCTTAAAAAAATCGTTATCCGCTACTATGAAAGATAAAAACCAGCAAATATTAAAGTAGAAAACGATAAAAAATAAGAGATAATATACAAAAATAAACTATCGAACGAATTTAACTAATCACTTCTAATAAGATAAAGTGATTAGTTTTTTTATGAAAAAAATTCGCCCTTTCCTACAGCAAAAAAACTGCACCAAATACATAGAAGATTTCCTTTGTACTTGATGCAGTTTAGATAATTTTTGATTAATCTATAAAATAATAAGCGTTATTATTTAGATTTTTTCTTTTGATAGATTACACTACCTCCAACAAGAACGAATACAACTGCCATACCTATTTGAATCATATAAGATTTTGCTCCTGTTTGTGGTAATACGTTATTTGGAGATGGGTTTCCTGTTTTTGGTACTTCTAGATCTGGTATTGGATTTCCTGTTTCTGGTACTTCTGGATCAGGAGTTGGATTTCCTGTTTCTGGTACTTTTGGATCAGGAGTTGGATTTCCTGGATTTTCAGGTTCGACTGGAATATCATTTTGTTTATTTTCCACAATAAATCCATTCATCATTGAGCCTGTAATTGTTGTTATATAACCTGAGATAGCGACTTCTTCGATGGCGTAAGTAATTTCGTGTCCATCTGTTGGGTCGTATTTCATTAGCTTATCAAACGTAGCTTGCCAATTTGTATCAGCAGTTAAATTTATTGATTGAACTTTTATGCCGTCGGCTAAAAGGTTAATCGTTACTGATTCTGTTGCTTTACCAATCCATTGTTTTTCAACTGGGATTGAGATTTTAGCGGTGTTAGTGTTCATAATGATATATGTTTCACCGTTTTTAGTAATTGCACTTGTATAGCCATCAATGTTTTGTTCTTCGATGGTATAAACAATTTTATCGCCAGTTTTTTGATTATAGACTGGTAAGTTATTAAATTCTGATTTCCAGTTATTGGAAGTGTTTAAAGTTACTGATTGAACTTTTGTACCATCTACTAAAAGGTTAATGGTTACTGAGTCGGCTGGTTCGCCTATCCAGTGTTTTTCGACTGGAATGGCAGTTGTTTCTGTGTTAGTGTTTGTGACTACAAATCCATCTGCTTGATTACCTGTGATTAGTGATTTGTATCCTGAGATAGCAACTTCTTCGATGGTGTAGGAAATTTCTTTACCGTCTTTATATTGTTCTAGGTCGGTAAAGGTATGTTGCCAGTTATTTGAAGCATTTAGTGTTACTTGTTGAACTGTTATGCCGTCTGCTAAAAGATTAATAGTTACTGAAGCTGCTTCTTTTCCAATCCATTTCTTAGTGACTGGCACAGATACTTTTCCTGTAATGGTATTAGTCACAGTGAATCCTGTTTCAGCTGTTCCGCTAATACCGCTTGTGTAACCTGGAATTGCTGTTTCTGCAATGGTGTAAGTGATTTTAGCACCAGTTTCTTGGTTATAGACTGGTAAGTTATTGAATTCAGCTTGCCAGTTATTTGAAGCGTTTAAAGTTACTGATTGAACTTTTGTACCGTCTGCTAAAAGGTTAATCGTTACTGAGTCGGCTGGTTCACCAATCCAGT
>NZ_FOGF01000051.1 GCF_900111135.1 Granulicatella balaenopterae
AAAAATAGAGTATAGTAGGGTAGGAACTACCCAAACTTATACGCTTGTGGACTTTTTGTAAGACGGAGGAATAATCAATTAGATTAGGAAACGCAAGAGAGAATGAAACAAGAAGCACCTAAGCTTTAGCTTAGTGTGTAGTTCACTTAAGAAATTTTTAGAAATGAAGGCATATAAAAATACAGATAAAAGAGCAATAAGCCTCAATTATCTGTATGGTTAGTTAAATTTACGAAAGTTTTACAATTTGTAGGACTTGTTCTAGGGAAATTAAATGAGATAGATTACTATGAGCTTCTTCAAAAACAAAGTAATTATTGTCTTGAATAGGTGTTTTAATCATGCCAGTTAATTGATGTGTCGTAATATATCCTTTTGGTGTTAAAACTTCAAATTGTAATAAAATAGTTTGAGTAAAGTAATATGCCTCATGAATACATTGAATAACGTCAAATAATGGCATAAATTCAATTTTTTTATCACTATAGTCTTCTTCTAATAAAGTTTGTGAAAATGTATGTAAAAAAGGTTGAATAAAGCTTGAAATGGTATGTAATGGTTGTTCCATATTAATATCCTCCCGAACGTTTGTTTGTATTTATATTATACGAACAAACGTTCTTGAATGCAAGTAGAAATTAAAAAAATATTTTTCTTATTTTATAAAAGTACCGGTTTCTTCCTATTAATATAAATGGTGAAAATAGTATGGAAACAAGAAAAAAGTAGCTGAAGAATATTTGCACGCTATAAAAAATAAGTTTATAATGATATAAGTAGTCTATATAATTGTCCATACTTGGGTGCAGGTATGAAAGAATGGAGGTGTGAGGATGAACGAGAATATTCTACAATCGATTCAAGGCATTGAACAAGAAGCTGATCAAATTAAAAACAGCTATATCAATGAGATTGAAAAAGTAAAAGAAGCAACGACTAAAAAGATTGATGTTGCAAAACACAATATGGAACAAGCATTAGAAGAATATTCCAAAGAATTAGAAAGTAAAAATAATGAAAAGATTTCAGAATTTACTACTAAGATAAGAGAAGAAGAGTCTGGTGTAATTCAACATCTTAAAGCGAGATTTGAAGATAAAGATGAAGAATTTGTTCAAGCCACTGTCAAGGAGGTGTTAAGACGATATGGCAATTGCTAAAATGAAAAAAGTTATGCTAGTTGCTCCTAAGACAAAACAAGTAGAATTATTAGAAATGATTCAAGAATTGCAAAATTTAGAATTAATTGATAATGATATAAAAGAATTGTCTGAAGAAAGACAAGCATTTTTTTCACAACAAGGAAATGATGATCAAGTAAAAAGATTGCAAAATCAATTTGATCATATTGGCAAGAATCTTCAATTTTTGGCAAGTAATCAAAAACAACCTTCTTTTTTCCAAAAGTATAAAAACCCACGTGAGGAATATACTTTACAAGAGTTAACTGATAAAGTTGATAGTTATCATATTGATAGTTTAATAGAAACTGTCGATGGATTTGAGCGTGCACTCCGCTTAAATGAAGATATCCGTAAAGATTTATCAGATAAAGAAGAAATATTAAGAAGATGGCAACCGTTAGATTTTCATCCGAAAGTCTTTAAAGATAGCGCATATCTTAATGTTGTATTAGGAACAATTCCACAAGTAGCGGATAATAGTTATCATAAGCTTTTAACAGATAGTGATTTATTATTTGTTAAAGATATCTATTCTACTCGTGATGAATTAGGAGTATGTATTACATATTACAAGGAAGATGAAGCTTATGTTAAGGAAGAACTAAATGAAGCTCACTTTATTGAATATATTTACAGTTTTAAGCAAGCTCCAAAAGAAGAGTTAGCTTGTGTATTGAAGAAACAAGAAGAATTAGTTGAATCAAATCAACAATTAGTGAGTGATATTGATAGCAACACTGAAATTACACGGAAATTGGAATTAGCTCATGAAGTTATCTTTAATGAATTAGAGCGTGCTAAGAGTCAAGAGTTATTATGGCAAACAAATCGCTTATTTACTTTATCTGGTTGGATTCAAGCAGATCAGTTTACTATTATTAAAGAAAAACTAAAAGAGCAGTTAGACGCAGCTGATTATGCTTTCTTTGAACAAGAATTTACAGAAAAAGAGTATCATGAAGTACCAATTATTTTGGAAAATAATGCAGTTGTAACTCCATTTGAAAACTTAACGGAAATGTATGGATTACCACAATACGGTGAGTTAGATCCAACGCCATTTATGGCACCTTTCTATATGGTATTCTTTGGTATGATGGCCGGAGATTTAGGTTATGGATTATTATTATGGCTAGCTACAGGAGCTTTATTAAAATTCTTAAACTTAGATTTAGGAACACAAAAGACATTAAAATTCTTCCACATGTTAAGTTATCCAACAATGGCATGGGGTGTAATTTTTGGATCATTCTTCGGGGTGACATTACCAATTCAAGTCTTATCATTATCTAATGATCTAATTAGTGTTATGATTTTATCAATTATTTTTGGGGTTATCCAAATTTTAGTTGGTTTAGCACTTGGAGCATATACAAATATGAAGAAAAAAGCTTATGTCGATGCTTACTTACAACACTTTGGTTGGATTGCCATTATCCTAGGTATTATTCTTTATGTCGTAGGAACAATGGTAGTACCAGCGCCAACAGTAGCATTAGCAGGTAAATGGTTAGCAATAATTGCAGCAATTTTAATCGTAATTGTCTCTATTTTATCAGCACCAAGTAAAGCTGGCGGTCTAGCAAGTGGTTTGTATAATTTATATGGTATTAGTGGTTATATCTCAGATACAGTGAGTTATACTCGTTTAATGGCATTAGCTGTATCAGGCGGAAGTATTGCCGGAGCGTTTAATATGTTGGTAGGATTCTTACCTCCAGTTGCACGTTTCACATTAGGTATCTTCTTATTGATCGCATTACACGCCTTAAATATCTTTTTAACCTTCTTAGGTGCTTATGTTCACGGATTACGTTTACAATTTGTAGAGTATTTCGGTAAGTTCTATGAAGGTGGCGGACGTGCATTCAATCCGTTCAAAACATATGAAAAATATATTTATATTAAAAAAACTAAAAAATAAGTAAATTGGAGGAATAAATAAAATGACAAATTGGTTAACATTTTTTGCAGAAAATAATGGTGGTATGGTATTCGCAGCTTTAGGTATGGCAATGGCTATGATTTTTGGTGGTATTGGATCAGCTAAAGGTGTAGGTATCGCAGGGGAAGCAGCTTCTTCATTAATTAAAGAACAACCTGAAAAATTCGCACAAGCAATGATCTTAGAATTATTACCAGGTACACAAGGGATTTATGGTTTCATTATTTCATTCTTCATTATGAACCAAATGTCTGTTGATATGAGCTTACAAAACGGCTTATTCTTATTTATGGCTTCATTACCAATCGCATTCACTGGTTTATTCTCAGGAATTGCTCAAGGTAAAGTAGCAGCAGCAGGTGTACAAATTTTAGCTAAAAAACCAGAACACACAATTAAAGGTGTTATCTTCGCAGCGATGGTAGAAACATATGCAATCTTAGGTTTATTAGTATCAATTTTAATTATTAGCAAATTAGGTTAGGAGATGGAACGTTTGAAAGATTTAGAGCAACTAAAACAAAAAGTCTTACAAGAAGTTACAGATGAATATTCACAAAAACTAGCTGTTGCTACTAAAGTAGAAGAAGAACGTTTAAACGAAGCAAATGCTCGCTTGTCAGAACAAGAAATGACGAAAAAAGCATCTCTTAAAAAAGCAGCCAAAAACCAATTAGAACGCGAAAAACAAGCGATTCAAAACGCCAGTAAAAAAGAAGTCTTACAAGTAAAACGTGACTTATTAACAAGCGTTTATGATGAAGCAGTAGGTGTGATGTCTAATTGGAGCGGAGAAACTTTAGTAACCTTCATTTCAGGAGCTATTCGCGCATTAAACTTATCTGATTCTCAAGAATTAGTATTTGGCGAACAAACAGTTAATTTAGTAACAGATGCACAAAAACAAGCTTTAACAAAAGAATTTCAACATATTTCAATTTCAACTGAAACAATTGCGAAGAAAGCAGGTTTCGTGGTAATGCACGGTGGAATTGAATATAATTATTTATTTGATGAATTAGTGAATGACTTAAAATTAGACTATTCACCAGTTCTAGCAAAAATGGTATTTGATGAACAATAATAAGGAGGGGACGTATGAATAACCTAGCATACTCAGGTGTTAATACGACTGTTCGTATTTTAGAAGATCAGTTATTAACAAAGGATGACTTTGAAACATTACTAAAATCCTCTTCGCTAAAAGAAGCATTAGAATATCTTCAAAAAACATCATATGAAATCGATGTGCCAGATGCATTAGAGAACAAGAATTTTGAACCTTTCCTATTAAAAGGCTTAATGCAATCTTATGATGTACTGACACCGATTATGCCTGAAGAACGTATTATCGAAGTTTTTTCAACTAGTTATGTTTATCATAATTTAAAAGTATTATTAAAACAAAAATTCACTGGTATTAATATGGAGCATTTATTAGTTCCGATTGGCGAATACCCAATTGAAACATTAAAACAAGTGGTCGAAACATCAGATTCAGATGCAGTGCCTGAAATTATGAAAGAAGGCGTTCGCGGAGCGTTAGAACATTATGAAAATTTTCACCGCTTAGAATCAGCCGATATCTTTATGGATACTTATTATTTCAGACATTTACGTGCTATTGAACAAGATTTAAGAGATTCAGTAATTACAGATATTGTTAACTGTATGATTGATTTAGAAAATATTGCCACATTAATTAGAGCAAGTAAACAAGACCAATCTCGTGGATTTATGCAAACCGTATTATCAAGTGCTGGTACAGTTAGTAAGACACGATTGATTGATACTGTACACGAACAAGGTTGGGATAGTTTAGTTGAATTATTTGAACATGTGGGGTATACAGAACAATTAGCAGAAATCGTTAGTGTCGATACAAAAGATATTAAAGTCATTCAACTGGAATTATTAAAAGAAGAATGGATTTATGAACTATTAAAAGACGCAACTTTTGAAGCATTTGGACCATTTCCTGGATTAGCATATTTACACGCTAAAGAGATGGAAGTTAAGAATTTACGATTACTTCTAGTTGGGAAAGATAATGGATTTAGTGAAGAACAAATAAGAGAAAGGATGCGACCAATCTATGGCTCATAATATTGCAGTTGTTGGAGATAAAGATTCAGTACTTCCTTTCAAAATATTAGGATTCGATGTTTTTCCAAGTAGCGATGCCCAAGTAGCACGCAAAATTGTTGATCAATTGGCAAAAGAAAAATATGGGATTATTTACTTAACAGAGGCGATTGCAGCAGAAATTCCTGATACAGTCAAGCGTTATGATGCAATGATTTCACCGGCAGTTATTTTAATTCCAAATCACCAAGGATCATTGTCAATTGGTAAATCAAGAATTCAAGAAAATGTTGAAAAAGCAGTCGGACAAAATATTTTATAGTAAGGATTAGGAGGTAATCGTGTGAAAGAAGGAAAAATCGTCAAAGTTTCTGGACCGTTAGTAACAGCTCAAGGAATGGAAGACGCAAATATACAAGATATTTGTCACGTTGGTCATTTAGGACTAATCGGAGAAATTATCGAAATGAGAAATGATGTTGCTTCAATCCAAGTATATGAAGAAACATCAGGAATTGGACCTGGTGAACCCGTAATGACTACAGGGGAAGCATTATCTGTAGAATTAGCACCTGGTATTATTTCACAAATGTTTGATGGAATTCAACGTCCATTAAATACATTTAGAGATGTTGCTAAAAGTGACTTTTTAGTTCGTGGTACATCTGTTCCAGCGCTAGACCGTGAAAAAGAATGGGAATTCGAAGCAGTCGCAAAAGTTGGCGATGAAGTGGTCGCTGGTGATATCGTTGGTTTAGTTCAAGAAACTAAAGTAGTAAAACATAAAATTATGGTACCATTTGGAGTTACAGGTAAAATTGTTGATATCCAAAGTGGTACATACAAAATTGAAGATACAGTTTACAAAATTGAAACGGCTAATGGCATTAAAGAATGCAATTTAATTCAACGCTGGCCTGTACGTCGTGGACGTCCATTCCAAGCTAAGAAAAATACTAATGTTCCAATGTTAACTGGACAACGTGTTATTGACACATTCTTCCCAGTAACAAAAGGTGGAGCTGCAGCAGTTCCTGGACCATTCGGAGCAGGTAAAACAGTTGTACAACACCAAATCGCTAAATGGGCTGATGTGGATATCGTAGTGTATGTTGGTTGTGGTGAACGTGGTAATGAAATGACAGACGTATTAAATGAATTCCCTGAATTGATCGACCCAAATACTGGTGAATCAATCATGGAACGTACAATCTTAATTGCCAACACTTCAAACATGCCAGTAGCGGCTCGTGAAGCGTCAATCTATACAGGTATCACAATTGCGGAATACTTCCGTGATATGGGATATTCAGTAGCGATTATGGCTGATTCAACATCACGTTGGGCTGAAGCATTACGTGAAATGTCTGGACGTTTAGAAGAAATGCCGGGGGATGAAGGTTATCCTGCATACCTAGGTAGTCGTATTGCGGAATATTATGAACGTGCTGGACGTGTTGTTACTTTAGGTTCAGAAGGACGTGAAGGAACAATCACAGCTATCGGTGCTGTATCACCTCCAGGGGGAGATACATCAGAACCAGTTACACAAAATACATTACGTGTAGCAAAAGTATTCTGGGCATTAGATGCAACCCTAGCACAACGCCGCCACTTCCCATCAATGAACTGGTTAAACTCATATTCATTATATAATACAGAAGTTGGCACTTATTTAGATGAACATATTAACCCAGAGTGGTCAAATATGGTACAACACGCAATGAACGTATTACAAGAAGAAGCTAGTTTGGAAGAAATCGTTCGTTTAGTAGGTATTGAATCATTATCAGAAAAAGACCGTTTAACAATGACAATTGCTAAGTCTTTACGTGAAGATTATTTACAACAAAATGCCTTCGATGATGTCGATACATTCACTTCTCGTGATAAACAATATCGTATGTTAGATTTAATCTTAACATTCGAATCAGAAGCACGTAAAGCAATGGAATTAGGTGCTTACTACCATGAAATTATGGAAGGAACTGGTGAAGTACGTGACCGTATTGCTCGTTCTAAATATATTTCAGAAGCAAACATTGATCAATTAGATGATATTAAACAAGCAGTGAAAGATGCAATTCTTGAAACTGTTAAAGAAGGGGGAATGAACCAAGATGCTTAAAGAATACCGTACAATTAGCGAAGTGGTAGGTCCCTTAATGGTAGTTGAACAAGTTGAAGGCGTTAAATTCGATGAGCTTGTTGAAATTCAATTACAAAATGGCGAAATTCGTCACGGACAAGTACTTGAAGTAGAAGACGATAAAGCGATGGTTCAAATTTTTGAAGGTCCAAGTGGTATTAATATTCGTGATACAAAAGTACGTTTCCGTGGTAAACCATTATCATTAGATGTGTCAGAAGATATGGTTGGTCGTATCTTTGATGGAATGGGGAATGTTATCGATGGTGGACCAGACATTTTACCAGAAGAATCATTAGACGTAAACGGACAAGCGATTAACCCAGTTTCTCGTGACTATCCGGATGAATTTATTCAAACAGGTATCTCTGCAATTGACCACTTAAACACACTTGTTCGTGGACAAAAATTGCCAGTATTCTCTGGTTCAGGTTTACCACATAAAGAATTAGCATCACAAATTGCTCGTCAAGCAACAGTATTAAATAGCGACGAAAAATTCGCCGTAGTATTTGCTGCAATGGGGATTACCTTTGACGAAGCTGAATATTTTATGGAAGACTTCCGTAAAACAGGAGCGATTGATCGTTCAGTAATGTTTATTAACTTAGCTAATGACCCAGCTATTGAACGTATCGCTACTCCAAAAATTGCTTTAACAACTGCTGAATATTTAGCATATGAAAAAGGTATGCACGTATTAGTTATTATGACTGACATGACGAATTATTGTGAAGCGTTACGTGAAATCTCTGCGGCTCGTCGTGAAGTTCCGGGACGTCGTGGATATCCAGGTTACTTATATACAAACCTATCTACATTATACGAACGTGCAGGACGTTTAGTTGGTCGTCCAGGTTCAGTAACACAAATTCCGATCTTATCAATGCCGGAAGATGATATTACTCACCCAATTCCTGACTTAACTGGTTATATTACTGAAGGACAAATTATCCTTGATCGTAACCTTTATAACTCAGGTATTAACCCACCAATTAATGTGTTACCATCATTATCTCGTCTTAAAGATAAAGGTTCAGGTGAAGGTAAAACTCGTAAAGACCACGCATCAACAATGAACCAATTATTTGCTGCATATGCAACAGGTAAACAAGCGAAAGAATTAGCGGTCGTACTTGGTGAGTCTGCATTATCTAAAACAGATAAATTATATGTAGAATTTACTGACCGTTTCGAACAAGAATACATTAATCAAGGATTCTACACAAACCGTACAATTGAAGAAACATTGACATTAGGTTGGGAATTACTATCAATTCTGCCACGTACTGAATTGAAACGTATTAAAGATGATATGATTGATGAATATTTACCCAAAGGGGAGTGATTCCTAAATGGTGAGACTAAACGTTAAGCCAACACGTATGGAACTATCTAAATTAAAACAGCGTTTAGTAGTATCAAAACGTGGGCACAAACTATTAAAGGATAAACAAGATGAATTGATGAGACAGTTTATTGAGTTAATCCGTAAAAATAATGAATTACGTGATAGTGTTGAAGAAAGACTTATCGCTGGAATGAAGAGTTTTGTTTTGGCAAAAGCTACTTTAAATGAAGCGTTCATTGAAGAGTTAGTAGCAATTCCACCACAAAGCGTAACACTTGATTTATCGGAAAAGAATATCATGAGTGTCTATGTTCCAGAAATGAATTTCACTGTTGAAGAACAAAATAAGGAATCAGATTTTAAATATGGTTACTTAAATTCAAATAGTGAAATCGATGAATCAGTTGACCAAATTGAAGATGTTTTAGAAGATTTATTATTATTAACAGAAATCGAAAAAACATGTCAATTAATGGCTGATGAAATTGAAAAAACTCGTCGTCGTGTAAATGCATTAGAATATCGTATGATTCCACAATTGGAAGAAACAATTTACTACATTGAAATGAAACTTGAAGAAAATGAACGTGCATCAATCACACGTATCATGAAAGTAAAAGATATGGGTAAAAAAGATAAAAAATAATCCATCAACACAATGACTTCTAAAAGGCTTAGAGGGGCTAAAATGGGCTCTTCTAAGTCTTTTTTCTACTTTAGGGATACTTAGTTAACATTTGTATTTGAAAAAAGGGAGAGGACTTATTTTTTTGTTAAAAGATGAACATATGCTAGAATAAAATTAGAAGATTCACCTGACAGTAAAAAAATGGTATTTTTCAAGACTTTGGAAATGACTAACTTTAGAAAAACTGATAAAGTAAACGGGTAATGTATTTTAGGCGTTAGCTACTAGTAAAAGGGTGAATAATTTGCTAGGAAAGATAGCACATGCTTAGAAAGATGGAGGTGTAGTAAGTGTGAAAAATTATTTAAAATATATTGGTAAAAGAGTGCTGTATATGATTGCTACTTTATTTTTAATTGCAACGGCAACATTCTTTTTAATGAAATTATTACCGGGTTCTCCTTTTGCAAATGAGGAGAATTTAACGGAAGCACAATTACAATTTATGAATGCGAGATATGGTTTGGATAAACCACTTTATCAGCAATATTTATTGTATATGTGGGGCTTATTGCATGGTGATTTAGGGATGTCGTTCCAGTATGATATGAGTGTGAATCAAATTATTGCTTCTAGAATTGGGCCGTCCTTCCAGTTAGGGATTCAGGCAATGATTTTTGGGACGGTAGTTGGAACGCTTTTAGGGATGTTAGCTGCTGTTAAGCAAAATACTTGGGTAGATACTGTGGCAAGTATTTTTGCAATTATTGGTCGTTCAGTACCAAGTTTTGTCTTTGCGGTTGTTTTACAATTATTATTAGCAGTTGTGATTCCTATTTTTCCGATTGCTTTATGGAATCAAGGTTTTAAATCAAGCGTCTTACCAACTTTGGCTTTAGCGATTTCGCCGATTGCTGATTCGGCACGTTTTGTTCGTACAGAAATGGTAGAGGTTTTGCATAGTGATTATATTGAATTAGCTAAGTCAAAAGGATTAAATAATTTTGAGGTGGCTTTTAAACATGGGTTTCGAAATGCGATTATTCCATTGATTACTATTTTGGGTCCAATGTTAGTAGGCTTAATGACGGGTTCAATGGTAGTTGAAAATATTTTCTCGATTCCAGGAATTGGTGAACAGTTTGTAAAGTCGATTTTTACCAATGATTATCCAACGATTATGGGAGTTACATTGTTGTATTCTTTTATGTTAGTGACAATTGTATTGTTTGTTGATATTTTATATGGCATTATTGATCCACGAATCAGATTGACGGAAGGAGGCGATTCGAATGGCTAGAGAATTCATTCATGAGGGAACTAGTGATGAAGAGTTATTTGATTTTTGTTCTGCTGAAGAAATGAAGCAACAAGTAAAAAAAGATACAATGCCTTCTTTAAATTTTTTACAAGATGCAATGCGCCGTTTGAAGAAAAATAAAGGAGCAATGGTTGCTGGTTGGTTTATTATCTTTTTAATTGCTGTGGCTATTTTTGCTCCGTTAATTGCACCTTTTGATCCAGCTAGTCAAAATGTGGCTTTTTCTAATTTGCCTCCAAAACTTCCTGGAGTTTCAATAAATGGCTTTAATGGTTTTCGTGATGGAGTTGATCAATATGCTTTGGCTGGTGTCCCGGGGGATGTTTATTATTATATGGGGACAGATGGTTTGGGGAGAGATTTGTTTTCACGTATTTTATTTGGAACACGTCTTTCATTAATTATTGCCTTTTCAGCGGCTTTATTTGATTTAACAATCGGGGTAGCTTATGGAGTGGTCTCTGGTTGGTATGGTGGTAAGGTGGATACCGTAATGCAACGTATTTTAGAGATTATGTCGGGGATTCCGAATTTAGTCATTTTAGTGTTGATGTTATTATTCTTACAACCAGGGATTGGTTCGATTATTTTGGCATTAGGTTTTACGGGATGGATTACAATGGCTCGTGTTGTTAGAGCGCAAACGTTGAAGCAAAAGTCACAAGAATATATTTTAGCAGCAAAGGTATTAGGGCAAAGTTTTTCAAAGATTGCTTGGAAGCACATTTTACCGAATATTTCTGGAGTGATTATTGTTCAGACGATGTTTACTATTCCATCAGCGATTTTCTTTGAGGCATTTTTGAGTTTCTTAGGGATTGGGGTGCCAAGTCCAAGCGCTTCTTTAGGATCATTAATTAATGATGGCTATAAGACTTTCCGCTTCTTGCCGCATTTGATGTGGTTTCCAGCGATTGTATTATGTATCTTAATGATTAGTTTTAATTTATTTGCGGATGGATTGAGAGATGCTTTTGATCCAAAGCAGAAAGACTAGGAGGGATTAGATGAGTGAGAAGATTTTAACAGTAAAAGATTTGCGCATTTCATTTGAGACCTTTCAAGGTGAAGTGCAGGCGATTCGTGGAGTAGATTTTAGCTTACAACAAGGGGAAACATTAGCGATTGTGGGTGAATCTGGTTCAGGTAAGACGGTTACGACACGTGCAATTATGCGGTTGTTATCGAATAATGCACTAATGAAAGGTGGCGAGGTTATCTACCAAGGTGAGAATCTTTTAGATAAATCAGAGCGCCAAATGCAGAAAATACGTGGGAAAAAGATTGCAATGATTTTCCAAGATCCAATGACTTCTCTGAATCCAACTATGAAGATTGGCCATCAGATTGCTGAGGGGATGTTGAAGCACTTGAAGATGTCTAAGAGTGAAGCTTATCAGCGTGCTGAAGAATTATTAACATTAGTAGGGATTCCGGATGCCCATACTCGTATGAAACAGTATCCACATCAATTCTCCGGTGGGCAACGTCAAAGGATTGTGATTGCGATTGCTTTGAGTTGTCAGCCTGATATTTTAATTGCTGATGAACCAACGACGGCTTTGGATGTGACCATTCAAGCGCAAATTATTGAGTTAATGAAGAAAATTCAAGAAGAAACTAAGACTTCAATTATCTTTATTACCCATGATTTAGGCGTTGTTGCTAATGTGGCGGATAAGGTGGCTGTCATGTATGCTGGACAGATTGTTGAGTATGGTTTGGTGGATGAAATATTTTATAATCCACAGCATCCCTACACTTGGGGCTTATTATGTTCAATGCCAACTGTTGATACAGAGGGAGGCTTGTATACGATTAAAGGTACACCGCCGAATTTATTAGATCCACCGGTAGGAGATGCTTTTGCTTTGCGCAGTGAATATGCGTTGAAGATTGATTTTGTCAAAGAACCGCCGAAATTCCAAGTTAGTAAGACGCATTATGCACGGACTTGGCTATTAGATGATAAAGCACCAAAAGTTAGGCCACCTCAAGCGATTGTAGAGCGTCAAAAATTATTTGTGAAAGGGGAGGTGCTTGATGCAGAAAGAAGCTGAAACATTAGTAGAAGTTGATGGCTTAAAAGTTTACTTTTCTAAGGGTGCAAAAGAAGTTGTGAAAGCTGTAGATGATGTTAGTTTTACGATTTATAAGGGAGAGACATTTGGTTTAGTGGGTGAATCAGGCTCTGGTAAGACAACTATCGGGCGGACATTATTAAAGCTAAATCCATTGACTGCTGGACAAATTTCCTATGAGGGACAAGATATCACAAATATTCATAAAGCACGTGATTTAAAAGAGTTCCGTAAGAAGGTGCAAATGATTTTTCAAGATCCCTATGCCTCACTGAATAGTCGTATGAAAGTGAGAGATATTATTGCTGAAGGGATTGATATTCATAAACTTGCTAAATCGCAAGAAGAGCGTAATCAGATGGTGGATGAGTTATTAGTCTTAGTAGGCTTAGAAGCAGAACATGCGAATCGTTATCCGCATGAATTTTCGGGTGGGCAACGTCAAAGGATTGGGATTGCTAGAGCTTTAGCATTGAATCCGGATTTTATTGTGTGTGATGAACCGATTTCTGCTTTAGATGTCTCGATTCAAGCGCAAATTGTTAATTTATTACAACAATTGCAAGAAGAAAAAGGCTTAACCTATCTATTTATTGCGCATGATTTATCAATGGTTAAATATATTAGTGACCGGATAGCAGTGATGTATCATGGTAAAATCGTGGAAATTGGAACAGCAGATGAGGTATATCAACAACCTCTACATCCCTATACAAAAAGCTTATTATCAGCAATTCCAACACCAGACCCAAAAAGTGAGCGAACTAGAACAAGAATTGCCTATGTTCATAAAGACTTACCCGATGCTCACCTGTTTGAAATTACACCGGGACATTTTGTTTATACAACGAAAGAAGAAGCTAATCGATTAAAAAATAATGAAGAAATTCTTGGTAAATAATGAGTATACGATAGGATTTTATTAAAAACGAAAAAAATAATGCCAAATTTTTAATAATTATAAGTAGACAATTTATAATAATTTGGGTACAATGATTAAGATAACTCGTTAACTCGAGATAAACTAATGTAAAGGAGGAGAGTTAGTTGTCTGATACTTTTAATAAAGTAGCTGAAATTATTGCAGAACGTTTTGGCTTAGAACAAGAAAAAGTTACTCGTGAAATGACTTTCCAACAGGACTTAGGCGCTGATTCAATCGATATCGTAGAATTGGTAATGGAATTAGAAGACACATTTGATGCACAAATCTCTGATGACGATGCAGAAAAAATCGCAACAGTTGGAGATGCTGTAGATTATATTGAAAATCATTTAGTATAACTAATAAACAACAACTATGGTTCAGGCAGATTATTTAGTAATCTTTTATACTAGGTAATCTGTTTTTATTGGCTCTTTGTCAAATAGGGTTGATGGAGTGGAAATAGAGATCATACAGTATTATCTGTATGATTTCTTTTTTTATTGTATATTTCCATCATTAAAAAATTTTAGTGCTCAAGTGAGTACAGTTCCTATAATTATCAGCTGAGTGTAGTAATATATGTTTTT
>NZ_FOGF01000012.1 GCF_900111135.1 Granulicatella balaenopterae
AGAATATAGATAAAAAGAAATGCATAACAAAGTTTGATAATTGCTATAAAAAAGAAAAAGCCCTAATCGAATGGATTAAGGCTCATAAGATTAAAGTATTAAACAGCGGAATTAAAATAGCGTAACGATTTTGTAATAACAATAATAAGGGAGATTGATTGCACTTCCTTGCTGAAAAGCAGAAATTTACCGCTAATGTGGTCGCCTGACTGCTTGGTAATGAAAGTTCTGATTCAAATAGATTTACACTTGTAACTCCAAAGTCTGAAAATGATGTACGATTACAAGCTACACTTGACAATCAGAACCCCACGGGCAAGCCCGTGGGAGCAGTCAGCCAGGCCAAAAAGATATTGCCCATTTACCAGACGAATGGCTCGACCTTGACGACTTAGCCATGAATAGCCAAATCTATGCCAAAGCTATCTATCGCTTAATAAACTATTTTGAAAAGTAGGTGATACTATTATGATGATTGAAGTATGTGCCGGCAGCCTAACAGATTGCCTAACCGCACAAGAACTAGGCGCTAGTCGTATCGAATTGAACTCAGCCTTACATCTAGGCGGTCTAACACCTAGTCTTGCAACCGTCATCCTCGCCAAGCAAAAAGTCTTTCCACCCATTATCTGCATGGTACGACCACGAGGCGGGGGATTTTGCTATAGCGACTTGGAAAAAGATGAGATGTTTCTAGCTGCTAAGCAATTTCTCGAAGCGGGCGTCAAAGGGATTGCATTCGGATTCCTACAATCAGACGGCACCATTGACCAAGTCGCCACAAAACGCATGATCAAATTATGCAACGATTACCAAGCTGAATCCGTCTTTCACCGCGCTATCGATTGTACCACTAACTACCAAGAATCCATCGCCCAATTAGTCAACTTAGGCGCAACCAGAATCCTAACAAGCGGTGGAAAGGCTAATGTAAGACAAGGAGTAGACAATCTCCGCCACATCCAAAAAGACTACGGCAACCAGATTGAACTTTGCATCGGTTGTGGCATCACACCTGAAAATGTTTGCGAACTAATCGAAGCCACCACCATTCGCCAAATCCACGGCAGCTTCAAGGAATGGCAGACCGATCCAACAACTAGTAACCAATACGTTAGTTACCGCTATAGTGAACAGGGCGATTATGATGCAGTTGGTTCGCACAAACTAGCAAAAGCCATCAATAACATAAGGGGGAATACAAATGGTTAAAAGAATATTAGGATGCACTACACAAGATTTCCAAAACTTCACAAAACAAGACTTCAAACAATCCATTAAAGCAGCAGAAGGACGAACCATCTGCTCAGAAATGGTAGCACCACGCCCAACAATCGGTGGCGAATTAACTAATGCCGAAATTGCACGTGCAGCTGGAGCCGATATGATGTTACTAAATGCATTAGATGTCTTTCATCCCGTAATATGGGGCGTTGAAAGTGGCGAGACAGCCATAAAAGAACTAAAACACTTAGTCGGCCGTCCAATCGGATGCAATCTAGAACCAATCGACACCACAGCCAATATGCTTGAAAACCGCTTAGAAATCGAACCCGGTCGCATCTGCACCAAAGAAAGCTTAGAACGTGCCAACCAATTAGGACTCGACTTCATCTGCCTAACCGGTAACCCAGGCACAGGCGTCACCAACCAAGAAATCATCCGCAATATCGCACTAGCACAAAAGCACTTTAACGGCCTTATTATTGCCGGAAAAATGCATGGCGCAGGCGTTAACGAACCAATCTTAACAAAAGAAGTTGTCGAAGAATTCATCAAAGCTGGAGCTGATGTTATCTTAGCACCAGCAGTCGGCACTATCCCAGGATTCACTCAAGATGACCTACTAGCAATCGTCCAAATCGCCCACGCAAATGATACACTCGTTATGTCAGCGATTGGAACAAGCCAAGAAAGCTCAAGCAAAGCCATCATCGAACAAATTGCTATCCAAAACAAAATCTGTGGCGTCGACATCCAACATATCGGTGATGCAGGATTTGGTGGTCTAGCCAATATCGAAAATATATTCACAATATCAACAGCCATAAGAGGGTTAAGACATACCATCAACCGTATCGCCATCTCAGTCAATCGTAACTAAAAACTACGAGACGCCATTAAGAACACAACGAAAAAGTACATCCAACTAAATAGGATGTGCTTTTTTCGTCTGCAAAACAAATGGAATAATCTTATAAGCACCAGTAACACCCAAGAAAGCGTTTTGCAAATCAAGCTAGCAGAATCACAACTAACTTTGTGAAAGAAAGTATATTTCATATATGTCGAAAGCGCTTTTGTAACAAGAAGAAAATTGCGATTAAGCTACTGACAAAATGTGATTTTCGTGCTAATATTAATAGTTGAATGAAGGGGGGGTAAAAAGCATCGTGAATCTGATAATAAGTTGTATGATTGCCTATATTCTAGGGTCGATTCCATCAGGTGTCTGGGTGGGAAAGTATTTTTATAAGAAAGATATCCGAGAATATGGCAGTGGGAATATGGGAACCACCAATACATTCCGTGTGCTAGGAAAAAAAGCCGGCATACTTGTGTTATGTATGGACATATTAAAAGGGTACATCCCAATGATCGTGGCACAACACGTATTACATGTCACACCAAGTCTAGTCTTATATACAGGACTATTCGCTATACTAGGACATGTCTATCCAGTATTTGCTAATTTTAGAGGTGGAAAAGCCGTCGCAACCATAACCGGTGTGATGTTAGCTTATCAACCAGCCTTAACACTATGCTGTATGCTTGCCTTCTTAATAACATTATTATTATCTAGAATGGTTAGCCTATCCAGTATCATTAGTGTCTTAGTTGGCGTAGCAATTAGCTTCACAACCAATGACTTAACACTCAAAATTGTGGCCCTAATCGCTGCAAGCTTTATTATCATTCGCCATCGCACGAATATTAAGCGCATAATGGATGGCACTGAAAATAAAGTCAGATTTTCATGGAATAAAGAATAGCACAACATAATTATTAGGGTATATAAAAGAGAGGGGGATATCAATGAACATTTTAAAAAGTAAGGACTTTTATATGTCTTTAGCTTTAGTCTTACTAGGGTCTTTTCTATATGCATTCGGTGTCAACTCATTCGTCATTCCAAATAGCTTTGGTGAAGGTGGCGTAACCGGGATATCATTACTATTATTTTATACAATTGGAGTTGCACCAGCTGTAACCAATATCATCATTAATGGCTTACTAATGATTGTTGGCTATCGCTATCTAGAAAAGAAAACAATGGGATTCACTATTATTGCAGTAATCTTTGTATCAATCTTTTTAAATCTAACACAAGGTTGGTACCAATTCACACCAGATTCACCAGTCGTTGCCGCTGTAACAGCTGGAGTAACATCAGGAATTGGCTTAGGAATTGTCATGTTGGGAAATGGCACAACTGCAGGAGCGGATATTATCGCTATGGTAGCTAAGCACTACTTTGGTTGGAAAGTCTCTTTTTCAATGTTATTGATGAATATTATTGTGTTGACCCCATTAAGTTATATTATTGGATTTGAAAAAGGGGTTATTACTTTAATGATGTTATTTATCTCAAGTCAAACATTGAATTTCGTCTTAGAAGGTTTCAATCCGAAAAAAGCCATGATTATTATCTCGCAAGAATATGAAGGCATCGGCAACGAAATCCATCGCCTAGTCGGACGAGGCACCACCATTATTCACGGAACAGGCTTCTATTCAAAAGCTGATAAGCATCTATTATATGTGGTTGTTAACCGTGCGCAATTAATGCCAGTTCAACGTGCCATCCACGAATTAGATCCAAATGCCTTTGTAACCATTATGGATGTCAACCAAGTAATTGGTGAAGGATTTACATTCTATTTAGACGACAACAAATAAATACACAACACCATACAAGTTAGTAGCACAACACTACTAGCTTGTTTTTTTGTGCAAAAAAAAAGAATAAAATGAAAACTTCATATAATAAAGAAAAGAAAAATGAAGACGCATACAGCAATAAAAAATTAAAATTTCTGATATAAAAAGGGGTTTTTAGTTGAAAAACGATGTGGAAGTGTACTAAAATTACTAATGGGTACATTAATATTCATAAATAGTATTGTAAAATGTAAAAAAAGTGGTAAAAAAATAGCTTTTATGGATGGCATTTGGATTATTAAGATAGCAAGCATCACGAAAAAAAGGATTATTCTATATCCTTTTAAGCGCCCTTAATGGTATAAGTCGTACAAGCTTTTAATAGCTTAACACTCTATCGCAAAGACTCCTAATAAAGGAACAATAATAGAAGACTTTTCCCATAAGAACGTAGATATGCTTACTAGAATCACAGAATGTCAAGTGATTGTATAGGTAATAGCGGATAATTGAACAGTAAGCATAAAAGGAATAGCAAGGATACTATTTATAAAATCCAGCTGAATACTCATGATTCAATTGTGAGTATTTCAAGAAAATAAGCTATTATGCCATGAAGATTTGCTATTCTAATGATTTTACCGCACCTATATGGTAACAGATAATATTGAGAGGAGGAGATAGTGAATAATATGACAACGCTAATAATAAATAAAAAGAAAAAAGGAGAGAAAAATGCATAATTTAACAAAAAAATGGACAATGATGTTTATTTAATAATGGGAAGAGATATTATTCTTTCAACACATTAAGTAAGCATATAGGGAAACCTGTATGTAGTGACTACATAAAAGTCCAATTTACTACCTGAATTGCTGGAAAACCGTAAAGCTAAGGAGACGACAACGCCTGGATGAAACAAGCCAAAACGTGACCGTGGCGAAAGCAGAAAAAAATCCTTAGATGGCATACGGTTAAAACCTAAGTGCTAACAATAATTGGTGATCAGCAGCCAAGCTTCGAAAAGAAGAAGGTTCAACGACTATTCCTCTTGAGGGAAGTACACCGTAAGCGATTGATGGTGGAAGTGGGTAGCCCCTAACGTGTCACGACGAGGGAGAAGATATAGTCTGTGCTTAATGGAAACATTAAGAAGTTCATAAGAGAACTGCATTGAAAGTAGCGCTTCAATGTGAACGACACCTCAAAATGATGAAAGTCAACAAGAGGTTCAGGACATTAATAATGGTATTCAACCCATTATTAGCAAACGTAAACATGGTTATGGCTGCAGGAGCAAAAGCAGAGTCTGTAGCAACGTGGGAAGCTTTAGAACAAGCTATTAATGCCAATACTAATGCAGAAATCACGATCAATGCAGATTTAGCAGCTAACAAAACAATTACAATCCCAAGTGGAAAAACAATTACACTTAAAGGGGATAAAACAATCTATAGAGCATCAAGTTTTGATGACCCTGCAAAATTCCTTTCAATGTTCAAAGTTGAAAACGGCGGAACATTGAATGTAGAAGGTAATCTGAAGTTATCAGGGAAAACAGCAGCGATGACAGAAGGCAGCTCAAATGTCCCTGAAACTAAAACGACTTATTCATTTGAAAAAGTAGAACATATGGATTGCGCTCCAATTGGAGATATTACAGCAGATCCGAATTCATTCAATGGACGTCATTTTGTTATTAAAAATGAAGCTACAAATGAAATTTTAACAGTTAGTGGAGATGGCAATATCGTTAAGCATGAATACTTAGGATTAACTTTTGACGGTACAGAGTTTAGCGAAGCAGACTTTAATAATTTGTTAGACACCGATGGACTTTCAAACTCTATTTTTGAAACTACATATTATGGCAAATCATCTATGACTTGGTTCTTTAAATTTGTAAATACATACAATGGAAAAGGGACTGGAAAAGTATTATCTACAATAAAAGAAGGATTAATTGCAACACGTGAATGGCCTGTTACAGCAATTGATTCAAATGATTCTCGGATTGCTGAATGGGAACAGAATGGTAAACCAGGTACAATTGCGGCAACTTTTGTGAAAAAAGGAACCGATAATGATGGCAACCAAGTTGAAAATGAATTCAAATTCTATTATTTAAATAGAAGAAAAGAAAACTTTCTGTTAGGTGATGATGGTTGGTCAAGATATCTTGGAACTAATAATAAATCACAAAAAGTAGTTACATCTAGTAAGCCAGTACAACCAGACAATAAATATTCTGGCGTTGAAGTATTTGAATTAGTTAAGCACGAAACAGAAGTCCCTTCTCAAAATACAGATAAAGTGGTAGATCCTAATTCAATTGAGGATGCCATTTTTAATGCTGAAGATTTAGGTAACCCAGAAAAAGGTGGTTTCTTTATCCATAATGAAGGTGGTACTGTTACTGTTAACGGTGCTGTATTTAAAGATATGACAATCACAAGTGGCGAAGATTCACCTAAAAATATCACACCAATTTACAATAATGGTGGTCATTTCACTATGACTGCCGGTTTAATTGAAAATAATAAATTAGATGATTTTTCTGATTTAGATCCAAACGTAACTGGTCGTGAATTAAATGCTCAAATCAAGAAACACCCCGTTAATAACAATACAGGTGCAATCGTATTTGAAAATGGTGCAATCGGAAATATTTCTGGTGGAACAATCACTAACAATAAAGGGATGATTGGTGCTATCAAAGTTGATGCATCCGAATTAAACTTAACAGGTAGTACAAAAATCACTCATAATGAAGGTTCTATCTATACCGGGGCAATCTTTATCGACCATGAAGGTAAAGGTGTCACAATGGATGGTAAAGATGTTGAAATTGCACATAACTTAAGTTGGAGAAATGGTGCAGTATTCACTCACTTACATCCAAAAGATACATTTACGCCAAATCCTGATGGAACAGCTAAGATTGGTGGACGTTTCACATTAAATGCTGGTACGATCCATGACAATACCTCATATGATAAAGGTGGAGCAATCCGTATTAAATCAAATGGTGTATCATTAAATGGTGGTGAAATCTACAATAATACTTCACGTGTTATGGGTGGAGCTATCTATGTTGATGGTGACAGTCCAAAACGCTCACGTACATTAAAATTAGAAAATGGCGCTATTTATGGTAATAAAGCCTTAGGAAAAGATGCTTCAGAACTTGGTGGTGACACTGACGTAGCATTCCCTAAAGGAGACGCAGATGGACGCCCAGGTTATTTACAAAGTGGCTGCGGTGGCGGTGTGTGGACTTGCCCATTCGGTACATTAGTATTTAATGGTGAAACAGTCAACATCGGTGAAAACTCTGCTACTCGTGAAGGTCAAGATTTCCATAAAGATAATGGATTATCAGGAGCAGTAATTTTATCTAATATGCCAGGTACTTGGGAGAATGAAGCAGGTGGTGCATTACCATCACAAGCAAAACCAATTGATGGCGTAGTGAATCTAACAAATAACGGTTCTGTTGATAAAAACGTTACCGGTGTTAAGATCTATAACAATACATCTCGCCGTGGTGGTGGTGTTGCAGCAAACGGAACATTAATCTTCGGTAAGACTGAAAAAGAAACACGTAACCAAGCTGTTCTTAACTTTACAAAAGCTTGGGCTGAAGGAACACCTAAAGAAAACGTTACATTCAAATTTACAATTGTTGCTGAAGATGGAACTAAGACTGAACTTGGCGAATATACAATAACTGATGCAACAAGCACTGAAAATAGTGAACTTGATACATTTGAACAGATTGCTCCTTGGACAGTTCAAATCATGTTACCTAATTCATATGCTACAAAAGATGGGGAAAAACCTTTCTATGATACAACACTTGAAAAAGGTGATACCATCAAGAAAGCTGATTGGAAGTTACAAGCAGAAGAAGTTAATACAGGTGAAAAATATACAGTTGATTATTCTGACGTTACCTTAGCTAATAAAGAAACACTTGAGAATGTATCTGAAATGACTGATAAGAGTGGTAATCATTTGAAGACAACGATTATCTTTAATAAATTTACATTCGCACAAACAGCTACAAATACAAAAGAAGAGCAACTAGAACCTGCTACATTAACATTACAAGCAACAAAAGAATTAAATGGAGCAGAGATTACTTCTGATCAATACAAAAATGCTTTCCAATTTAAATTAACGCAAACAGAAGGCGAAACAATTGCTTTACCAAGCGATGGAGTAGTAACAAACGATGGTGATAAAATCAACTTTGGAACACTAACATTTGAAAAAGCAGGTACTTATAAATTCAAATATGAAGAACTTCAAGACAACAAAATTGAAGGAATTACATATGATGATAAAGTCGATACCTTCACTGTTAAAGTTCAAAAAATTGATGGTAAGTTAGTAGCAACAAATAATAAAAACAAACCATTCGAAAACGCAACCTTTGCTTTAGGGACAATTACGAATACATATGAACCAGGAAAACATAATATCTCTATTTCAAAAGCTGACATCGATGGCAAAGAAATCGCAGGCGCTAAAATTGTTTTAACAGACAAAGCAGGTAAGCAAATTGATTCTTGGACAAGCACTAAAGAATTACACAAAGTAAGCTTAAAACCAGGAGAATACATCTTTAAAGAAACAATAGCACCAGAAGGCTTTGAAGTTGTAACAGATATTACATTTAAAGTACATTTAGATGGCTCAGTAACAGTTAATGACAAACAAGCTAAAGTAAACAACGATGGTGTATTAGTCGTAACAGATGGTTATTCATCACACGACATCAATATTTCAAAAGCTGATATCGACGGCAACGAAATCGCAGGCGCTAAAATTGTCTTAACAGACAAAGCAGGTAAGCAAATTGATTCTTGGACAAGCACTAAAGAATTACACAAAGTAAGCTTAAAACCAGGAGAATACATCTTTAAAGAAACAATAGCACCAGAAGGCTTCGAAGTTGTAACAGATATTACATTTAAAGTACATTTAGATGGCTCAGTAACAGTTAATGACAAACAAGCTAAAGTAAACAACGATGGTGTATTAGTCGTAACAGATGGTTATTCATCACACGACATCAATATTTCAAAAGCTGACATTGACGGCAACGAAATCGCAGGTGCTAAAATTGTCTTAACAGATAAAGCAGGTAAGCAAATTGATTCTTGGACAAGCACTAAAGAATTACACAAAGTAAGCTTAAAACCAGGAACATACATCTTCAAAGAAACATTAGCACCAGAAGGCTTCGAAGTTGTAACAGATATTACATTTACAATCAATGTAGATGGAACAATCACAGTTAATGACAAACAAGCTAAAGTAAACAACGATGGTGTATTAGTCGTAACAGATGGTTATTCATCACACGACATCAATATTTCAAAAGCTGACATTGACGGCAACGAAATCGCAGGCGCTAAAATTGTCTTAACAGATAAAGCAGGTAAGCAAATTGATTCTTGGACAAGCACTAAAGAATTACACAAAGTAAGCTTAAAACCAGGAACATACATCTTCAAAGAAACATTAGCACCAGAAGGCTTCGAAGTTGTAACAGATATTACATTTACAGTCAATGTAGATGGAACAATCACAGTTAATGATAAACAAGCTAAAGTAAATAACGATGGTGTATTAGTCGTAACAGACCAATATTCAGTTACACCAGAACCAGAAAAACCAGTAAAACACGACATCAATATTTCAAAAGCTGACATTGACGGCAACGAAATTGAAGGAGCTAAAATTGTCTTAACAGACAAAGCAGGTAAGCAAATTGATTCTTGGACAAGCACTAAAGAATTACACAAAGTAAGCTTAAAACCAGGAACATACATCTTCAAAGAAACAATAGCACCAGAAGGCTTCGAAGTTGTAACAGATATTACATTTACAGTAGATGAAAATGGTGTCGTAACAGTTGACGACAAACAAGCAGAAGTTAATGCAGAAGGCGTATTAGTCGTAACAGATGGTTATTCATCACACGACATCAATATTTCAAAAGCTGACATTGACGGCAACGAAATCGCAGGCGCTAAAATTGTCTTAACAGATAAAGCAGGTAAGCAAATTGATTCTTGGACAAGCACTAAAGAATTACACAAAGTAAGCTTAAAACCAGGAACATACATCTTCAAAGAAACATTAGCACCAGAAGGCTTCGAAGTTGTAACAGATATTACATTTACAGTCAATGTAGATGGAACAATCACAGTTAATGACAAACAAGCTAAAGTAAATAACGATGGTGTATTAGTCGTAACAGACCAATATTCAGTTACACCAGAACCAGAAAAACCAACTTATAAAGACGGTACATTAGCAACAACAGTCAACGTAGGCGGACAAACAGGTTCAAAAGACAAAGCAGCAACAATCGAAATCAATGAAGATACAGTTACAACAAATGTAACAGATACAATTGATTACAAAGATTTATTTGTAGGTGTTGAATACCAAGTAACAGGTAAGTTAATGGACTTGACTACTAACAAACAAGTAGCAACAGCCACAACAACATTCACACCACAAGTAGCAACTGGTACAACTTCAATCACATTTGAAGGCGTAACATTAACAGCTGGACATAAATATGTGGTATTTGAATATGCTAAAACAACAACAGATATTGAATTTGTTGATGGCAACAAACCACATACAGCAGAACACGCTGATCCAAGTGATAAAGCACAAACAATTGTAGTGAACAAAGAAGAACCAGTTACACCAGAACCAGAAAAACCAACTTATAAAGACGGTACATTAGCAACAACAGTCAACGTAGGCGGACAAACAGGTTCAAAAGACAAAGCAGCAACAATCGAAATCAATGAAGATACAGTTACAACAAATGTAACAGATACAATTGATTACAAAGATTTATTTGTAGGTGTTGAATACCAAGTAACAGGTAAGTTAATGGACTTAACTACTAACAAACAAGTAGCAACAGCCACAACAACATTCACACCACAAGTAGCAACTGGTACAACTTCAATCACATTTGAAGGCGTAACATTAACAGCTGGACATAAATATGTGGTATTTGAATATGCTAAAACAACAACAGATATTGAATTTGTTGATGGCAACAAACCACATACAGCAGAACACGCTGATCCAAGTGATAAAGCACAAACAATTGTAGTGAACAAAGAAGAACCAGTTACACCAGAACCAGAAAAACCAACTTATAAAGACGGTGCATTAGCAACAACAGTTAATGTTGGCGATGTAACAGGTTCAAAAGACAAAGCAGCAACAATCGTAATCAGTGAAGATACAGTTACAACAAATGTAACAGATACAATTGATTACAAAGATTTATTTGCAGGTGTTGAATATAAAGTAACAGGTAAATTAATGGATATTACAGACATTAATAACCCAGTTGAAGTAGCAACAGCAACAACTACATTCACACCACAAACAGCAAACGGTTCAACTTCAATCACATTTGAAGGCGTAACAGTAATGGCTGGACACAAATATGTAGCGTTTGAATATGCAGAATCAACAACCAATATTGAATTTGTTGATGGCAACAAACCGCATAAAGCAGAACACGCTGATCCAAGTGATAAAGCACAAACAATTGTGGTGAACAAAGAAGTACCAGAAAAACCAGTTGTTCCAGAAAAACCAGTAACACCAGAACAACCAGACAATGGTGGCGGAAATCCAAATGGTCCAAATAACAATGGTCCAGCAACAGGTAATCCTGAAGATGGTGGCGGAAGACCAAATAATGGCTTAGGTTTACCAACAACAGGTGCAGCTAAATCATATTCTGTATTTGCAGGATTAATGAGTTTAGTTGGAGGAGTATTCATTTTAGTTGCTAGAATGAAAAAATTCCGTAAATAATAAGTAATGCAACTTATTAATATTTTTAGAGGAATCAAGCGATTAAGGTCGTTTGGTTCCTTTTTTTGATAGCTTTTTTCAGTGGGGTTTATTAGTCTTTTACACAAATGTTATAATGTGTCTAACTTAAGTGTTGAATATTAGCAATCTATGTCCTTTTTATGATATAATAAATATGAATAGAATGGAGTAGTTCTAAATGATGACTACTTTACTCCATGTGAAAGAGGTGTTTTTATGAAAAAAGCGGTTTTGGTGGGGATGTCGAATGGCAAGCCTTTGAATCAAAAGCGTCGTGTGAATCAAGTTGTTCGTGAATTGAAGGCAATAGACATTTTTAGTGAGGTTATTGTAGATGCTTCGGTGTATATTAATGTTAGAACAGGAGTAACACTTGAGGCTGAGGAGCGTGCTAATGTATTAATGGATTACTTGGTTGATCCGTCTGTTGGTGCGATTTTTGATGTTTCTGGTGGGGATATGGCGAATACAATTGTGCCGTATTTAGATATTAAAAAGATTCAGAAGTCAAAGGTTCATTTTTTTGGGTATAGTGATGTATCGGTTCTGTTGAATATTTTGACGACTAAGACAGATTGTACGGTGTGGAATTTTCCGGTAATGACTTTAGCGGGTCCATATCATGAGTTGCAGACAGAGCGATTGAGAGATGTATTGCAAGGGAATTATCAAGGTCCAGTAATTTTAGGTGGGAATATTCGTTGTACATTGAAGTTGGCAGGGACTCCATATTGGCCAGACCTTGTGAATCAGACTTTATTAATTGAGGCGTTTAGTGGTAGTTATGAGAAGGTTATGAGTATGCTTTGTCAATATGAAATGATTGGGGCATTTAAAGAGGCTAGTATGGTATTGGTTGGCCGCTTTACGGAATTAGAAAAGGCTAATCGTAAGGAATTGATAATGGAGCACTTACAAAGGTTAGCGAATGAATATCATTTTACGGTGCAAGAGACATACCAAATTGGGCATATTCCGAATTCGATTCCCGTTAAATATGCCAAACCACATTCATCAGTTCGATAATTAGTAGGTTGCCAATTGTGGTAGCCTATTTTTTTGTGCTGTTTGGTGTGTGTCAGCGGTTCGGGTGAGGTTACGGATTCGGGTGCTACTTAGAGAGTGGTCGGGGATTTGTCTTGAATGCTGAGAATCGTTTAGTTTGGTGGGGGATGGTTTGTTAGGGGAGGTATATTTTTTCATTGAATTTCTCATTTGTGCTAGGGTTTGGACTATCATTTCAAGTAAATAATTGATACACTAATAGAGAAACAAAAAACTTTTAAAATAGAAAGAGGATTTGAATGAAAGTATTATTTATTGGCGATGTAGTGGGGAATTTAGGTAGAAAGACGATTTCGCAATATGTGCCCTTATTAAAAAGAAAATATAAACCTCAAGTAACAATTATTAATGGTGAGAATGCGGCGAATGGTCGTGGGATTACCGAGAAAATATATAAACAATTTTTGCAGGATGGAGCCGATGTGGTGACTTTAGGGAATCACGCTTGGGATAATCGTGATATTTTTGAATTTATTGATGATGCTAAGAAGATGGTTCGTCCAGCTAACTTTCCAAAGGGTGTGCCGGGTGTTGGTGTACGCTTTGTGAAGGTCAATCAACATGAGTTAGCGGTTATTAATTTGCAAGGTCGTATCTTTATGAATACTTTAGATGATCCTTTTCAAGTAGTTGATGAATTAATTAAAGAATGTAAGGAGCGTACGGATAATATCTTTGTTGATTTCCATGCGGAGACGACTAGTGAGAAGCAGGCGATGGGTTGGTTCTTGGATGGTCGTTGTAGTGCAGTTATTGGCACGCATACGCATGTGCAGACGAATGATGCCCGTATTTTACCGCAAGGGACAGCCTTTTTAAGTGATGTTGGGATGACTGGGCCTTGGGATGGTATCTTAGGAATGGAGCGTTCAGCGATTATTGGTAAGTTCTTGAATCAATTGCCGACTCGTTTTGAAGTTCCAGATGAAGGGCGTACGATTTTATCGGCTTGCGTGATTGATATTGATGAAAAGACTGGTCGTGCGCGTAAGATTGAGTCATTCGTGATTAATGAGGATCATCCATTCTTTGAGGGTGGGCTATAATGTTTGAAGATTTTATCATACCAAATGAGGTAGCTCAAGAATTAGATGGATTATTAGAAATGCTTGATGCTATACCCGAAATCAAACGTTTTAAAGCTATCGAAAAAGCCGTTAAAGAGAATCACTATTTACACGATACGGAAGAATTAATTAAGGATAAACAAAAAGAAGCAGCCCACTTAGCTCATTATGGTAAATGGGAAGCCAAAAAAGTAATCGATCGAGAAATTGATCAGTTGCGCCAAGAATTAGAAGAAAACGTAACGGTTACACAATATCGCCAAGCCTTGCGTGAAGTGAATCAGATTTTACAACAGGTGATGGATCAATTATATGAAGAAGTTGTTAGACCGATTGATGAGAATCAGATAGATTAGAATTAGGAGTGAAAGAATGCCACAAAAAACAAAGCATACTCCAATGATGGAGCAATATTTTTCAATTAAAAAGGATTATCCAGATTGTTTATTATTTTATCGTTTGGGTGACTTTTATGAATTATTCTATGACGATGCCTTAAAAGCAGCACAGATTTTAGAGATTACTTTAACGAGTCGTAATAAGAATGCGGTGGATCCGATTCCAATGTGTGGTGTGCCGCATCATGCAGCCAGAGATTATATTCGTACTTTAGTTGAGCTAGGTCATAAGGTTGCGATTTGTGAGCAGATGGAAGATCCAAAGCAGACTAAAGGCATGGTGAAGCGTGGAGTTGTCCAAGTTGTCACACCTGGTACTTTTACGGAATTTTCTGGGCAGAGTGACAATAATTATTTGGTTGCGGTGAAGCGTGTCTTTGATGGCTATGCGGTGACTTATGTCGATGTTTGTACTGGGGAATTACGTGGTACGATTTTAACGTCTTTGGATGCTTTGCGTAATGAGTTCAGTAGTTTAGCCAATCGTGAAATCGTGGTCGATACTGATGAATTAGTCGAGGAATTAAGGGAAGTGATTGAGTATTTCCAATTAGTCGTTTCCCACCACCAAATGAAGGATGACTTTAGTGACTTTGTGCCAGAAGATGTCTTAGCGGAAGTCGCAACAGCTGAATTGGTGCCTGCATTTGAATTATTATTGGATTATTTAGTCGTGACGCAAAAACGTAGCCTGTCGCATATTCAAAAGGCTGAGGAATATCATGCGGACCACTCGTTGATGATGAGTCTGGAAGCTAAGCGTAATCTGGAATTAACGACAACGATTCGTGCTGGCCAAAAACATGGCTCATTGTTCTGGTTCTTAGATGAGACGAAGACTGCCATGGGGACGCGCCAACTAAAGAAATGGATTGAGAAGCCCTTAATTTTAGAATGCGATATCCTGCGCCGTCAGAGTCTAGTGGAAAGCTTAATGGATAACTTTTTTGAGCGTGCCGATATTGGCGACTTATTGAAGACCGTTTATGATTTGGAGCGAATTGTTGGTAGGGTCTCATTTGGGAGTGTGAATGCCAGAGATTTACTGCAATTACAACATTCCCTAGCGCAAATCCCGCAAATTAGAGCACTTATTGAGTCTTTAAATGAACCAGCTTGGGAAGTAGTCTTACGTGATATGGATAGCTTACCGCAATTGGCAGGCTTGATTGACTGTGCGATTGACCCGGATGCGCCATTATCACTAACGGAAGGTTCCTTAATTAAAAAAGGTTATTCAGAGCAGCTGGATACTTACCGTGAAGCGATGACGAATGGTAAGCAATGGATCGCCCAGTTGCAACAAAGAGAGCGTGACATTACTGGTATTAAGACCTTGAAGATTAGCTATAATAAGGTTTTTGGTTATTTTATTGAGGTCACTAAAGCCAATATCCAGTATTTAGATGAAGAGCGTTATGAGCGTAAGCAGACCTTAGCCAACGCCGAACGCTATATCACACCGGAATTAAAAGAGAAGGAACGTGTGATTTTAGAAGCGGAAGAAAAGTCAGCTAAGTTAGAATATGATTTATTTATTAAAGTACGTGAAATCGTGAAAGGCTATACCGAAGCATTGCAGCGTCTTGCGCAAGCAGTCGCGACTGTCGATGTGATTCAAGCCTTTGCCGCAGTTAGTGAGCAGTACCAATTTACAAAGCCTGTGATGTCATTTGAAGACCGTGACTTACAAATTATTGATGGACGCCACCCAGTTGTTGAGAAAGTTATGGGACGTTCTACTTATGTCCCTAACTCAATTCAAATGAACGAAGACGAACACATTTTACTGATTACGGGACCGAATATGTCTGGTAAGTCAACTTATATGAGACAGTTAGCATTATGCGTGATTTTAGCGCAAATGGGTTGTTTTGTACCAGCTAGCAGTGCCAAGATGCCAATATTTACCAAGATATTTACCCGCATTGGGGCGGCGGATGATTTGATTTCAGGGCAGAGTACATTCATGGTTGAGATGCTTGAGACGAATCATGCAATCCGATTGGCAGATCAATATAGTCTATTATTATTCGATGAGATTGGACGTGGGACAGCGACTTATGATGGCATGGCCTTAGCAGAAGCGATTATTACCCATATTCATGATCATATCCCAGCAAAAGTCTTATTCTCGACGCATTACCATGAGTTAACAGATTTGAGCCAAAAATATCCAGGTTTAAGGAATGTCCATGTTGGTGCAGTTGAAAAAGATGGCGAAGTAGTCTTCCTACATAAGATTATGGAAGGCCCTGCAGATAAAAGTTACGGAATCCACGTCGCCAAATTAGCCGGTATGCCAGATAGCCTATTAGCAAACGCCGAAGAAATCTTGACCCGCCTAGAAACAATGGCCGACAACCACCAAGCAGAAATGGTAGCGGGAAATGAGGTAGCGTCACAAAACGAGGTGTCGCCAGCGCAAAATGTGGTAACGCCGCAAAACGAGGTGTCGCAAAACGAAGCGTCAGCGAAAAATAAAGTAGCGTCGCCAACAGTAGCGCCGATGCAAAACGAGGCAGCGTCACAAACAGTAGCAACTGCCCAAAACATGGTAGCAGAAACATCAAAAGCGACGGCTCATATTTCACCTAGGGAGCCACAAGATGAGATTGCCCAACTTGATTTGTTTACTGATATCGCACCAGTTCTAGCCATTGACCCGCAACAACAATCAGTCATCGAACAACTACAAACAACCAACATTTCAAATATGACGCCACTACAAGTTATGCTATTAGTTAGTCAGTGGCAAGAAGAATTGAAAGGAAGTCGTTAAGATGGGGAAAATTAAAGAATTAAGTACCGTTTTAACCAATCAGATAGCGGCTGGTGAGGTAATCGAAAGACCCTCATCAGTTGTCAAAGAACTACTAGAAAATGCTATCGACGCCAATAGTAGCCGCATCGAGATCCAAATCGAAGAAGCTGGCCTACGAAAAATAAAAATAATCGATAATGGCGACGGAATGGTTCATGATGATGCCGTCTTATCAATCAAGCGTCATACAACGAGTAAATTATATTCACCCGAACAATTATTCCGTATTCGCACACTTGGATTCCGTGGTGAAGCCCTAGCCAGTATTACCGCTATTTCAAAAACAACCATCGAAACCTCAACTGGTGAAGATGTCGGTACCAAATTAACAGTTAAAGGTGGTGTCATTGAAGCTGATGAAGTTGTACCACCAATCAAAGGAACCACAATTACAGTGGAAAGCATTTTCTACAATACACCAGCACGTTTAAAATATGTCAAAACATTGCAAACTGAGATGGCACATATTAGTGATATTGTCAGCAAATTATCTCTAAGCCATCCCGATATTGCCTTTATCTTGAAACACGATGGCAATGAATTACTACGCACCAGTGGCACAGGAGATTTGCGCCAAGCAATTGCTGGTAACTTAGGAACAACTAATGCGCGTAAGATGCTGTCATTTAAAGGGGAGGATAATGATTTTGTCGTGACAGGTTATACCTCATTACCAGAATTAACTCGTTCGAACCGTAATTATATATTTATCTTCATTAATGGTCGTTCCATCAAGAATTATGCGATTAATAAAGCGATTGTTGCCGGATATGGATCCACATTAATGGTCGGGCGTTTCCCAATTACGGTAATTAATATTGAGATGGATTATTTATTAGTCGACGTGAATGTTCATCCTACAAAGCAAGAAGTTCGTATTAGTAAGGAATATGATTTAGCTAAGTTGATTACTCAAGCGATTAGTCAATCAATCCAATCTGTGCAACGAATTCCAGTGTATGGAGCAGGACAAAAAGCGCCTACTTTCAAACGCAAACCTGATGACTATCAAAAGCCAACAATTATCCAGCCCCAATTGAATCTAAGCGCCAATCAATTGCCAAGCGACTTACTAGGAGAAGGAGACGGCCAGCTGAAAAGTGACGCCACATTCCCAACCCAAGCACAAATCGAAGCCAAGGGACAACAACCTTCCTTTGACAAAGGGATAGGTTATCCAGCAGGTATCAAAAATCCAACTCATACACCGACACCAACAGCTATTGGCTATCCAAATGGTGTCTCAAACCTAACTGGTGCCACAAATCCGAATGGTGTCTCAAACCCAACTGGTGTCGCAAATCCGAATGGTGTGGTGAATCAAAGTGGTGCCTTTAACCAAAGTGGCGTCTCAAATCCAAACGGCATCGCAAATTATCAAAAAGGTGCAAACAAACCATTTGGTCAACAGCACCGCACAAATAACGTCTATCCAAATCAAACGGATACGCCAAGTTACAACCAATACGGCAAGCCAACCGAAACCGCTCGCACGATTTGGAATGAAAACTTAACAGAAAACTTTAACCAAACAGAGCAACAGCTAGCCAATCATGTTGCTGAATCAACCATTGATCTCACTAAAGCACATTCAAATGAGGAAACACCATTCGCAAGGGACACGTCGCATACTAATTGCCAATGTAGCCGTATGAAAGGTTCTGACTACTTACAACTTGCAGCCAAATTAGAAATAGATGATGCGCCACTCGAATATGGCTTCCCGGAATTAGAATACTTCGGCACAATGCACGGCACCTATCTATTTGCCCAAAATGAGAATGGCTTATATATGATCGACCAACATGCTGCCCAAGAGCGAATTAAGTACGAACAATTAAAAGTAGCAATCGGCCAAGTATCACGCCACCTACAACCATTACTCGTACCATTCGTCTTAGAATTCTCGAAAAAAGAATATCTATACCTGGTTGAAAAGCATGAACTATTAGAAGAAATGGGCATCTTTTTAGAACCATTTGGCGCTAATAGCTTCCAAATTCAAGCCCACCCATCATGGATTAAAAAGGGCGAAGAATTAAAAACCATCGAAGAAATTATTGAATTTGTCTTGAAAGATGAAAAAGCCACTGTCGCCATTATTAGACGAGCAACAGCCATCATGATGAGTTGCAAAGGCTCCATCAAAGCCAACCACCGCATCAGTGAACTAGAAGCCCGCCAATTATTAGTTGATTTAGCCAAGTGCCATAATCCATATAATTGTCCACACGGCCGACCAGTCATGGTACACTTCTCTAATAAAGACATGGAACGCCTATTCAAACGCATTCAAGACCCACATCAATCGCCAATTAACTGGTAGGAAGGAAGAATCAGATGATAGAATTTACAAAAGAAGCCCTAAAACAACGCCTAAGCGAAGTCCAATATCAAGTAACCCAAAACGCAGCAACCGAACGCCCATTTTCCGGCGAATACGATGACTTTTACGAAGAAGGCATCTACGTTGATATCGTAAGCGGTGAACCATTATTTAGCTCCAAAGATAAGTTCGATGCCGGATGTGGCTGGCCATCATTTTCTAAACCAATCCAAAAGACTGAACTCGTGGAACTAGAAGATACAAAACTCAACGTCAAACGCACCGAAGTTAGAAGCAAAGACGCTAATTCCCACCTAGGACATGTCTTTCCAGACGGCCCACAAGCAACAGGTGGCCTGCGCTACTGCATCAACTCAGCAGCCTTAAAATTCATCCCCGTCGACGAATTAGAAGCAGCCGGATACGGTGAGTTTTTACAATATTTCAACCAATAACACATTAATCACCCGCAAAAGCTAGCCTGATATACTAGCTCGAGAGGGTGATTTTTAATTGCGAAAAAATAAGGGTTTTGGTTCTTCGCTACAAATCCAACTTTATGGGTTCACCACATTTGTTCATTTTTGCCAAATAGTTTTTTATTGCAAAAAATAAATCTTTCACTCCTTATCCGCATTTTTTATGCAAAGAATTTTTCCTAAAAGCGACCACCTAAAAATAAATCAACAACCAAAATGATAGCGCATCACTTCAAAAACCACTTGAAATGATACGTTTTTTTGCGATTAATTTCTGTTTGATGTGTACTATATCAGATATTATTTTGTGGCTATTTTTTGTAAATTTTAGCCTGTTTTTTAAAAAAATAAAGCTGTATAAACGTGATTGTTATTGTTATGATAGCGATTTTATGATATTGTAGTGTAACAGAGATATATTTAGTGGTAAAAAAATGATACAGTTAAGGAGTAAAACTTTATGGCAACGAAACATAATCAAATCATCCAGTATATTGAATCATTACCAGTGGGCGAAAAAATTTCGGTTCGTTCGATTGCTAAAAATCTGAAAATGAGTGAAGGGACTGCTTATCGAGCGATTAAGGATGCCGAGGTAATTGGTTTAGTATCAACAATTGAACGTGTTGGAACCATTCGAATTGAGCGTAAAGCAAAAAATAACTTTGAAATTTTAACATTTGGTGAAATTGTTAAGATTATTGAAGGTGAAGTCTACGGTGGTGAAGCAGGACTTGATAAAGTCTTGAAGCGTTTTGTTATTGGTGCAATGACTGTAGATGCGATGGAACGCTATATTCAACCTGAGTCATTAATGATTATTGGGAATCGTATTGAAGCGCAAAAGCTCGCCTTGGAAAATGGTGCTGCCGTCTTAATTACAGGGGGCTTTAAAGCGTCCGAAGATTTAGTTAGACTAGCAAATGAATTAGAAATACCAATCCTAGGTACTACCTATGATACATTTACTGTAGCGACAATGATTAACCGTGCAATGACCGACCAACTAATCAAGAAAAAAATCATGTTAGTAGAAGATATCTATACTAAAATTGATAAAACTCAATATCTCTACTCAGCAGGAACGGTGGCAGATTATCGTAATCTAAACGAAAAAAGTGGTCATTCATGTTTCCCAGTAATGAATCATTCGGGGCGTTTAATTGGGATGGTATCAGCAAAAGATGTAATCGGTAAGACTGACCAAATTTCATTAGAGCGTGTCATCACCAAAAATCCATCCGTAACTAAGATGCATACTAGTGTGGCAAGTGTCGCTCACCAAATGATTTGGAATGGCTTGGAAATGTTACCAGTTGTGCGTGATAATATGGAATTAGTCGGAATCGTTACAAGACCCGATGTTATGAAAGCCATGCAATTATTGCAACGACAACCGCAAGTCGGTAACACTCTAGAAGATGAAATTGCTCAAAATATTATTAGTCAAGAAGATGGCCTACAACCTTATAAATTTGTTGTAACGCCACAAATGACCAATAGTTTAGGAATGTTATCATTTGGGGCATTATGTGAGGTTATATCTGTTACATGTAAAAGTTATGTTATTAAGACCCACAAGCAAAATATGGTAATCGAGCAATTAAGCTTACATTATTATAAAATGATTCAAGTCGATTCTGAAATTGAAATAAAAATCGAAAGCCTAGATGTTGGGCGCAAAAATATTAAATTAGAAGTAACGATTTTAGTGGAAAATATTGTCGTCGGTAAAGCACTATTATCAGCACAACTAATGGAAAGGAGTTAAACAATGAATAAAGTAGTACACTACAAAGAAATTATGGAAACTATTGAAGAATACCATTCAATTATTATTTTACGTCATCAAAATCCTGACCCTGATGCATTAGGATCACAGTTAGGGTTAAAAAGTTTATTAAAAGCTAAATACCCAGACAAAGTAATTTATGCATTAGGCGACATGCCAGATGATTTATTATTTATTGGGTCAATGGATCAACCAGTCACAGAAGATATCTTTCAGCATTCATTAGTTATTATTACCGATACGGCGAACCAGCCAAGAATCGACACACCATATCCGCTTGAAATGGCACCCAAAACCATTAAAATCGATCACCACCCAGACGTTGATCAGTATGCAGATATGCAATATGTTGATTCGAATACCTCAAGCTGTAGTGAAATCATTGGTGACATTAGCTTTACTTTGCAAGATGGCCTACCAATGAATGAACAAGCCGCAACGCTTTTAGCAGCCGGAATTATTGGTGATACGGGACGTTTCTTATATCCATCAACATCTTCAGAGACATTCCGCATTATGTCCAAACTAGCAAGCTTTGGTTCCAAACATAGCAAAGTAGCCAATCAAATGATTACTCGTCCAAGAAATGTCGCAAAATTATCAGGATACATCTATCAAAATTTAGAAATTTCTGAACAAGGCGTCGCGAATATTCTTTTAACTAAAGACTTACTAGATGAATTCGGTGTCAAAGATTCAGAAACATCATCCCTAGTATCATTGCCAGGAACTATTGAAGGCGTAAAATGTTGGGGAATCTTCGTTGAAAAAGATGGCTTCTACCGCTGTCGTCTGCGTTCAAAAGGTGTCATTATTAACGATATCGCTGCTAGACACGAAGGCGGAGGGCATCCATTAGCATCAGGAGCCAATGCCCACTCAATCGAAGAAATCAAAGAAATTCTGAAAGAAATGGAACAAAAAGTACTTGAAAACTAAGAATTCAAGTAAAAAACGAATGAAAATGAATGAAAATCAGAAAATGTTTAAGAAATATTAAAAATATGATAGCGTTTTTAGGTAAAATAGCCTATAATTATATTTACATCACGTATTGAAAAGGAGGTACCTTATATGTCTACCCAACCATATGTAATCGAAATGGAAGGTATTACAAAACAGTTCGGAACATTTAAAGCAAATGACAACATTCACTTAAACTTAAGAAAAGGTGAAATTCACGCACTACTAGGAGAAAATGGTGCAGGAAAATCAACTTTAATGAATATTTTGTCAGGCTTACTTGAACCAACAGAAGGAACAATTAAGGTAAATGGAACAGAAGTAAAGATCGACTCACCAAATGTCGCTAACAAGTTAGGAATCGGAATGGTTCACCAACACTTTATGTTAGTTAAAAACTTTACTGTTACTGAAAACATTATTCTAGGAAAAGAAGTATCACATTTCGGTGTGATTAATGAAAAAGTTGCTCGTGAACAAATCATGGAATTGTCAAATAAATACCATTTGACAGTTGATCCAGATGCAAAAGTCGAAGAAATCACAGTCGGCATGGAGCAACGTGTTGAAATTATCAAAACTCTTTACCGTGGTGCAGATATTTTAATTTTTGATGAGCCTACAGCTGTATTAACGCCGCAAGAAATTGATGAGTTAATGGATATTATGAAGCACTTAACTGATGAAGGTAAGTCAATTATTTTAATCACACACAAATTAAAAGAAATTAAAGCTGTAGCAGATAGATGTACAGTTATCCGCCGTGGTAAGTCTATCCAAACAGTCAACGTAAAAGATGTCTCTAACCAAGAATTAGCTGATATGATGGTTGGACGTTCAGTATCATTTAAGACTGAAAAAGAAGATCCAAAACCAAATGGTGTTGCTTTATCTATTAGAGATTTAGTCGTAAAAGACAATCGTGACTTAACAGCAGTCGATTCATTAGACTTGGATATTCATTTTGGTGAAGTAGTCGGAATCGCAGGGGTTGATGGTAATGGTCAATCAGAATTAATTCAAGCCATCACTGGTTTACGTAAAGTAGAAAGTGGTCAAGTAGAATTATTAGGAGAAGATATTACCAATAAAGCACCACGTAAGATTACAGAAACAGGTCTAGGACATATCCCAGAAGACCGTCACCGCCATGGATTAGTATTACAAATGCCTCTAGAAGAAAATATTGGCCTACAAACATACTACAAAGAACCTCTATCACATAAAGGTATCTTAAATGAAAAAGAATTCGAAAAATTAGCAAAAGAATTAATTGAAGAATTCGATGTTCGTTGTGTCAATGAGAAAGTTCCTGCTAGCGCATTATCAGGTGGTAACCAACAAAAAGCGATTATTGCTCGTGAAATCCATCGTAACCCAGGATTATTAATTGCAGCACAACCAACACGTGGACTTGACGTAGGGGCGATTGAATTCATCCACAAACGTCTAATCGAACAACGTGACCATGGAAAAGCCGTATTATTAATGAGTTTTGAATTAGATGAAATCTTAAACGTAGCTGACCGTATCGCAGTTATGTACGAAGGAAAAATCGTTGATATCGTTGATGCGAAGAACACTTCAGAGACTGAACTTGGTCTATTAATGGCGGGTACAAGTCGTGAAGAAGTTCAAAAACAATTACATAAAGAGGGGAGTGTAAAAGATGAAACAATCTAAATTACGTTCTCTTTTAGTTCCTGTTTTATCTGTTTTACTAGGTTTCTTAGTCGGAGCAATTATTATGTTAATTTTTAATTATAATCCAGTGGCTGGATATAGTGCCATGATCAAAGCCTCATTAGGTAAACCATTCTACATTGGTGAAACATTACGTCAAGCAACACCATTAATCTTAGTTGGGCTAGGGTTTGCAGTAGCAAATAATGCTGGCTTCTTCAATATCGGGGTTGCCGGACAAGCCTTAGTTGGTTGGCTAACGTCAGTATGGTGTGCTATGTTAATTCCAGATGTACCAAAAATTATCTGCTTACCAGTATGTATCTTAGCTGGTATGTTAGGTGGGGCTATCTGGGCAGGTATTGCTGGTTTCTTAAAAGCTTATTTCAATACAAGTGAAGTTATCGTAACTATTATGCTGAACTATACAGCTTTATCAGTGACGAATTATATCGTGCGTAATATCTTAACAGATAAATCAGATGCCACTCCAAAAATTTCTGAAAATGCTTCATTAAGAGCAGATTGGATTACAAACTTAACACAACATTCGACACTTCACGCAGGTATCTTTATTGCCATTGCAGCAGTGTTTATTGTGTGGTTTGTTATGAATAAAACAACTCTAGGTTTCGAACTGAAAACAGTAGGGCTAAACAAGTTCGCTGCTGAATATGCCGGTATGAGCGCTAAGAAAAATATTATCTTATCAATGATGATTTCAGGTTGTTTAGCTGGTTTAGGTGGAGCAATGGAAGGTCTAGGAACATTCCAAAATATCTTCACATTTGGTGCGTTACCAGATATTGGATTTGATGGTTTAGCTGTAGCATTACTTGGTTCAAGTAACCCATTCGGTATTGTATTTGCCTCATTAATCTTCGGGGTCTTACGTATCGGTGGTAACTCAATGCCAATCAATGCTGGTGTACCAAAAGAAGTTGTAAGTATCGTAATGGCTTCAATCATCTTCTTTGTAGGTACAGACTATCTAATTCGTTTAGCATTAGACAAAATTAGCGCATCTAAGAAAGTGAAGGTGGATTAAGATGGATTTAATGACATTATTATCAATTATCGTTAGTTCAATGTTGGTATATTCAACACCGCTAATCTTCACTGGTCTAGGTGGAGCGTTTTCTGAGCGTAGTGGTATTGTAAATATTGGTTTGGAAGGGATTATGGTTATTGGTGCATTCGTAGCTGTTATCTTTAACTTACGCTATGCTGGTACATTCGGCGCAGCAACACCATGGATTGCTATGCTTATTGCAGGAGTAGTCGGAAGCTTATTCTCACTAATCCATGCCGTAGCAACTATTAACTGGCGTGCTGACCATATTGTATCAGGTACAGTAATGAACCTTTTAGCACCAGCATTATGTGTTTTCTTAACTCGTGTAATGTTCGAACAAAAAGGTCAAACAGAAATTATTACACAAAACTTCGGGAAAGTAACATTCCCATTATTAAGCAAAATTCCAGTAATTGGAGAGATCTTCTTCACAGATACATCAGCTCCAGCTTACTTAGCGATTTTAGTGGCTTTCTTATGTCACTTCATTATCTTTAAAACAAAATTCGGTTTACGTTTACGTTCAGTAGGGGAACACCCACAAGCAGCTGACACATTAGGTATCAATGTATACAAAATGCGTTACTTCGGGGTATTAATCTCTGGCTTCTTAGGCGGAATCGGTGGTTCTATCGTTGCTCAATCAATTACATTGAACTTCTCACATGCTACTATTGCAGGTCAAGGTTTCATTGCGATTGCAGCGATGATCTTCGGTAAATGGAATCCAATCAGTGTTATGCTATCAGCCTTATTATTCGGCTTAGCGCAAAGTTTAGGTGTAATTGGTAACTATATCCCAGTTATCCAAGATATCCCGTCAGTATGGCTAAATATCGCTCCTTACATCATTACAATCGTTGTATTAGTTGGATTCATCGGAAAATCAGAAGGTCCAGCAGCAAACGGTACAACATATATCAAATCAAAATAATAATTATTTTAGACCAAGAGCAATCTTGGTCTTTTTTTGGGGGTTCTATAATTTATAGGGTTGATGAGTAAAATCCTTGATCCTATTTTTGTGTCAAAATGAATCTTCCAAAGACTAGAATTGTCTCAATTAGCTAACAAAATGCGATAGAGGTTTTGCTTAAAGCTTAATTTATGATATACTAACCAAAGAAATAAAAGAAAAGTTGGTGAAATCAATGGAAGAAACAATCGGAAATAAATTACAAAAAGCACGTCAAAGTAAAGGGTATACGTTAGACGATTTGCAACAAATGACGAAGATTCAAAAGAAATATCTAATTGCCATTGAAGAGGGTGACTATGATATTATGCCAGGTGAATTTTATACAAAAGCCTTTATTAAGCAAGTGGCAGATACCGTTGGCTTGGATGGAGAGAATGCTGTAATTGATTACCTAAAGCAAAAAGATGCACCAGTAGTAGTCGAACCAGTAGCGCCTGTACAACCAGTTGCACCACAAGCAACTAAGACACCGGAAGAAGTTCCAGTACGAGAAGTATCACAGCCAATAGCAAAAGAATCAGAGCATGAGGAAGAGAATATAGAACCCACACCAGTAGCGCCAAGTCGTCAAGATGTTAAGCCGACAACTCAAGCGGCAGTGGATCATAGTGTGAATCAATTCAAACGCTATATTCCAACAATTTTAATTGCGATGTTAGCTCTAGCGACTGTCTTTGCCATGTATAAAGCTTTTAAAGATGGCAATGAAACACTTAAACCAAGTGCCGAAAGCCAAAGCTCACTAGTCGAATCAAGTGAAGCTGAATCATCACAAGCAGAAGAATCAAGTGAAGCCGAATCTTCACAAGCAACTTCAGAAAGTACACAAGAATCAAGTGAACCAGAAGCTACAAGCCAAAAGCCAGAAGAAACAGATACAAACAATACAACAACTACCTCTTCACAAGAAGTATCAAGTGAAGAAGTAACGCCGGAACCAGCCCCAACCCCAGCACCAATTCAAAACCAAGTAGTACAAGGGAATGTCACTAATATTGGCTATGACGCAGATACAGTGAACTATTCAGTCCAAGGAATTAGCTATCCAGTAGAAGTTGTTATTTCTAATCAAGGGGATGCGAATTTATGGTCAAAAATCACACTTGATGGTGAGGAAGTAGTGGATGATGTCTTTCTTAGTGGTGCGACATTTAATGCGATTGCTAATGAAGGAACAGGCGTTATTAATGTTGAATTTGGCTACCGTCCAATAGGGGATATCTATGTGAACGGAATTCATGTAGATCTGCCATATGATTCAAACGCAACAGATGTGAATTTCTATTTAAATTAAGGAAGGTAATGGAATGAATCTACCAAATAAATTAACCATATTACGAATTTTAATGATTCCACTATTTATCTTAGTGGTCTCTTTTCCATCACAATCGACTTGGAATATTTTAAGTTCTCAAGTTAATCCCATGTTATTTTTGGCGATGGTTATCTTTGCTTTAGCGAGTATTACCGACTTTTTAGATGGTGCTATTGCTAGAAAGTATCACCTAGTCACTAATTTTGGTAAGTTTGCTGATCCAATGGCTGATAAAATGTTAGTGATGACGGCTTTTATTAGTCTTGTTAGCTTAGACTTAGCGCCAGCATGGGTTGTTAGTATTATTATCTGCCGTGAATTAGCTGTTACTGGATTACGAATTCTTTTAGTAACAGACGGTGAAGTGCTAGCTGCAGCCTGGCCAGGGAAGGTCAAGACTGCGACGCAAATGTTTGCTATTATTTTCTTATTAATAGATGATTTACCATTCAAAGCGATCGGACTTCCAATTGGCACTATCCTTTTATATGTATGTTTATTCTTTACAGTCTATTCAGGAGCAGACTACTTTATCAAAAATAAACACGTCTTCAAAGACTCTTTCGAATAAATACTAGAATGGCTTTTCTTCCAAAAGTGGGGGGAGAGTCATTTTTTCGTAATTTTTTCACAAAAATAAAATGCGTCAAATCAAGCATTTTAGCTAAAAAAAGATAGAAATTAATAAATACCGTTTGACAAACCAGTGATAGATAATTTATGATGAAAAGCGACTCATAGAAGATAGTCATCCTAAGAAAGGGGACTGAATATGGCTAAGAAAAATTTGGTGATCGTGGAATCACCAACCAAAGCAAAAACAATTGAACGTTATTTAGGAAAAAACTTTAAAGTAGTAGCAAGTAAAGGACATTTACGTGATCTACCAAAAAGCACAATGGGAATTGATGTGGAGAATAATTATGAACCCCACTATATCTCCATTCGTGGAAAAGGAGATTTAATCAAATCTTTAAAACGTGAAGCAAAAAAAGCAGATAAAGTCTACCTCGCAAGTGACCCGGATAGAGAAGGGGAAGCGATTGCTTGGCACTTAGCTCATTTATTAGATTTAGATATTAATGAAGAGAATCGAATGGTTTTCAATGAAATAACCAAAGATGCGGTCAAAAATGCCCGTCAACATCCAAGAAAGATTGATATGGACTTAGTAGATGCCCAACAAGCTCGTCGTCTACTAGACCGCTTAGTCGGCTATACCATCTCACCAATATTATGGAAGAAAGTTAAAAAAGGTTTAAGTGCTGGCCGTGTGCAAAGTATCGCCTTAAAATTAATTATCGACCGTGAGAATGAGATCAAAGCCTTCCAACCAGAAGAATACTGGTCATTAACAGCAAAATTCAAAAAACAACGCAGCAACTTTACTGCGAATTATTATGGCTATCAAAATGAGAAAAAAGCATTAGAAAAAGAACCAGATGTCAAAGCAGTACTAAAAGACTTAGACGAGACAAAACCATTCCATGTCCAAAAAGTTACCAAAAAAGAAAGAAAGCGTAATCCTGCATTACCATTCACAACTAGTAGCTTACAACAAGACGCTTCTAATAAGCTAAACTTTAGAACACGTAAGACAATGATGGTTGCACAACAATTATATGAAGGAGTATCACTTGGACGCCAAGGTTCTGTCGGTCTAATTACCTATATGCGTACCGATTCAACACGTATTTCTGAGACAGCTAAAGCCGAAGCAATAGAATATATTCTACAAGAATTCGGACAAGAATATCTAAGAACAACACCGACCAAGACTAAGCAAAAAGAAGGTTCGCAAGATGCCCATGAAGCCATTCGTCCATCATCAGCAATGCGTACCCCAGCTTCAATCGAAAAATACTTAACCAAGGATCAATACAAGCTATACAACTTAATTTGGTCACGCTTTATGGCAAGTCAGATGACACCAGCCGTATATGATACCGTACAAGTAGAGATTGAGCAAAACCAACATATCTTTAAAGCGAATGGCTCTACCATTAAATTCCTAGGCTACCAAAAAGTCTATAAAGAAAAGAGCGACAAAAAAGACAATGCACTACCAATCTTAGCAGTTGGCGATGAAGTAACATTACAAGAACTATTACCTGAACAACACTTCACCCAACCACCATCACGATATTCAGAAGCAACATTAGTACGTACCCTTGAAGAAATCGGTGTTGGTCGCCCATCAACTTATGCGCCAACCATCGAAACAATCCAAAAACGTTACTATGTGAAGTTAGTTGCCAAACGATTCGAACCAACCGAACTAGGAGAAATCGTCCATAACATTATTAGCACCTACTTCTCAAATATCGTCGACACAAGCTTCACCGTTGAAATGGAACGCGAACTAGACCAAGTCGAAGCTGGTAAAGAAGAATGGATTAAAGTTATCGATCGCTTCTACAAACCATTCAAAGCTGAAGTCGATAAAGCCGAAGAACAAATCGAAAAAGTCCAAATAAAAGACGAACCAGCTGGCTTTGATTGTGAAGAATGCGGTCATCCCATGGTCATCAAGTTAGGTAGATTCGGAAAATTCTATGCATGTAGTAACTTCCCCGACTGCCATAACACCAAAGCCATCGTCAAAGAAATCGGCGTCAAATGCCCAGATTGCCACAAAGGCGACATCATTGAAAGAAAATCTAAGAAAAATCGCATCTTCTACGGCTGCAATAGCTACCCAGAATGCGAATTCGTCTCATGGGACAAACCAATCGCCCGCAACTGTCCAAAATGCAACTCATACCTAGTTGAGAAAAAAGTTAAAGGCGGCAAGCAAGTCCAATGTAGCCAATGCGAATATACAGAAGAAGTACAGAAATAAACAACTAGAGATCTGTCATAAAGACGGGTCTCTCTTTTTATTAAAACGACATGACGAAAAATAAAAATGTCAAGCAAAAAATCACCAAAAAACAAAAAATCGCCATAAATATGTTACAATAAAAAATATAGAAGTTATGAAAATACAAATAACCGAATGCTTTTGTTCGTTTTATATACGAATTATGTCGATAAAATATAATTCGTAAAAATTAAATTCATTTATATCTAAAATGTGTTAACAAGAACTAGGATATATGATACCATTATAGGGAATTCGGTAGAATGATGCCTTTTTATCACAATCCGAAATGCATATAAAATAAAATAATAAAGGAGGCATACAATGAACGGAATATATGATGTACATAATCATTTCATATTCGGAGTGGATGATGGTGCCAAAAATATTAAAGAATCACTAGCCTTAATTGAGAATGATTATCAAGCAGGCGTCAGAACGATTATTCTTACACCACATTATCGTAAAGGGATGTTCGAACCAACTGTACAACAAGTATCAACTCGCTACCAAATCCTAAAAGAAACCGTAGCACTTATCCATCCTGACCTCGAACTACTACAAGGACGTGAATTCCACGTTAATATGGAAATGATTGATACATTGAATGAAGACCCAAGTCACTATTGTTTAGGGAATTCGACTATTTTATTGACAGAATTCTCATCAGCACATAGCTTTAACTTTATTCGCGAACGATTGTATCACTTAATCGTTAATGGTTATGTCCCATTAGTAGCCCATGTCGAACGTTATCCAGACTTAGTAAAAGATCTAGATAATCTTGTTACTTTAAGAGAAATGGGGTGCTATATTCAAGTCAATGCTGATACCATCTCCGGTAAATCAGGCTACAAACAAAAACGACTTGCCACTAAAATGTTAGATGAAGGCCTAATTGATCTAGTTGGTACAGATGGACACAATCTAACCACAAGAATACCAGGAATGGCAGCCTGCAAAAAGCGCCTAATCAAGCTATTAGGGGAAGAAGAAGCACACTATCTATTATGCGAACGGCCAAAAGAACTATTAATAGAGCATAATAGAGGATAAAGTTGTCATAAATATATAAATATAGGAATTTTAACGAAAAGCGTTGAGTGTAACCGTTTTTTATTATAACATAAGTAATATTGGCAATTTAAAATTATATAATAAGCAGTAAGGAAGGGAACCAATGAATAATAACGAAGTAAGAGAAGAAGTAGAAATTGACTTAGCTGAGATTTTCCAAATCTTAAAAAACAAAATTGGCATTATTTTAATAGTAGGAATAATCTCTGCAGTCCTAGCAGGTATCGGAACAAAACTATTCGTAACGCCATTATATCAATCAGAAACAAGTCTTTATGTCTTATCTGATTCAGAAAAAGATAACTTAACCAATTCAGACCTAGCTAAGAACACTTTATTAACACAAGACTATGCAGAACTAATCAAAAGCCGCACAGTAATGAATGAAGTCGTAAAAGCTAATCACCTAGAGGCAACACCAGATCAATTAGCTGGTCAAATTAATATCGACGTTAAAAATGGTACTCGTGTTATCAATATCAAAGTAACCGATAAAGACCCTGAAATGGCCCAAACATTAGCCGATAGCGTTCGCCAAGAAGGTTCAGAACAAATCGAACAAGTAATGGATGTAGCAGCAGTAAAAGTTGTTGACCCAGCTAACTTACCACTAAGACCCTCAAGTCCAAATGTAAAGCGTAATGTCTTAGCAGCAGGTGTATTAGGTTGCTTTGTAGTTATTGCATTCCTTATTGTAAAACACTTAATGGATGACACAATCAAAACAACTGATGATGTAGAACAATACTTAGGTTTAAGTGTCTTAGGAGCAATCCCATATGACGAAGAATTAAACAAAAGTCATAAAAAAGCACATAAAGCAGTAAAAAAAGCAAAAGCAACAAAGAAAACATCAACAGAACCAACAACTGCAAGACGTGGAAAGAGAGGCACTAAATAATGGAACAAATCACAATTAACTTACCTTATATGGACTACTTCGCCAATGAAGCCTATAAAGCATTACGAACGAACTTAGGATTTTGCGGTAAAGAAAAAAAAGCCATTACAATCACAAGCTACTCACCAGCAGAAGGTAAAAGTACGACAATTATTAACTTAGCTCGTACTTTAACAGAAAGTGGCCAAAAAGTATTAATTATCGACGGTGACCTACGTAAATCAAGCCTAGTATCCAAACTAAAAGCAATCGGTGCTAATAAAGGCTTATCACATTACTTATCACATCAAGCAAGCCTTGAAGAAGTCATCTACAGCACAAATGTCAATAAATTAGATATCATCTTCTCAGGACCCGTACCACCAAATCCGGCCGAATTACTAGAAGGTGACCTATTCTCAATGACATTGAATTCATTAAAAGATTACTATGACTATATCTTAATCGATGCACCACCAGTTGGAAGTGTAATCGATGCAGCCGTTATCGCAGAAAGTTGCGACGGCATCATCATGGTCATTGAAAGTGGAACAGTCAGCCACAAAGACGAACAAGAAGTCAAAAAGCAACTTGAAAAAACAAACAGCCCAATCCTAGGCGTCATCTTAAACAAAGTAAAACACAGTGGTAAAGGATATTATCAGAAATATGGGAAGTATGAACACTAGTAAGGATAAAAATAAAATATAAAAGAGGTTAATATGTTTGAAAAAGAAGAAAATGGAATATTTAAAAATTGGATGTTCTTAATTAGCGATATGCTTGCTTTACAAATTGCATTAATTATTGCGTATGAACTCAATGGATCAATAGGAAGTATATCAATAGATGAACATTATGTGTATATCTCAACAGGATGTGCCATTATCAGTTTTTTAGTAGTATTCTTTGCAGAAAATTATAAAAGTATTGATAAAAGAGGCTATTTTAAAGAGTTCGTCAGTGTTACATATTTTACTTGTATTGTTTTCCTTATTATGATTTCCGTATTCTTCGTTTTTAAAATATCAGCAATTTTTTCAAGATTATTTATTGGAATATGGTTTATTATCAGTTGGATTATGGTTTATTCTTTTAGAGTTACAATTAAAGAAATATTAAAAACAACTAATAAATATCATAAATGCAAAAAAATAATGATTGTGACGAATTCAAAATATGCTAAAGCAGCCAAAGAGTTAGCAGAAGAAAGTCTAGATTCTAATTATAAAGTTGCTGCAATTGGCTTTTTAGATGATTGCAATAAAAATATTGAAGGAATTGACACAACATATAGTATTGATGGAATTGTTGAATATGTTCGTACACATTTAATCGATGAAGTGTTAATTAGTCATGTTTCTTATTCAGGACGTGAAGAGCTAGTTGAACAATTATTATCAATGGGGATTACAGTACATTATAATTTATATAATTGGAAAGTAAATCATCCACATGCAACAATTAATACATTAGGAAAATTAAATGTAGCAACAGCTTGCAATAATAGCATATCAGAGAGAAATCTATTCATTAAAAGATTAATGGATATTTGTGGTTCTATAGTAGGATTAATTATCGGAATACCAATTTTAATGGTAGTTATCCCGATTATCTATATTAATTCACCCGGGAATGTATTCTTTGTACAAAAACGAGTAGGTAAAAATGGACGAATATTTAATCTTTATAAACTAAGATCAATGTATATGGATGCCGAAGAACGTAAAGCTGAACTAATGAAAAATAATGAAATGAATGGTTTGATGTTTAAAATGGAAAATGACCCACGAATTACACCAATCGGACATTTCATTCGTAAGACAAGTATTGATGAAATACCACAATTTGTAAATGTTTTAAAAGGAGATATGAGCTTAGTTGGAACAAGACCACCAACTGTAGATGAATATAAACAATACGAATTACATCATAAAAGCCGTTTAGCAATGCGTCCTGGAATTACAGGAATGTGGCAAGTAGCAGGCCGTAGTGAAATTACTGACTTTGAAGAAGTAGTTAGATTAGACAGAAGTTATATTGATAATTGGAATTTAGGTTTAGATATCAAATTGTTACTAAAAACAGTAGCAGTAGTCTTTAAATCTAAAGGAGCAAAATAATACAGAAAGAATAAGTATTTTTGTTAGCTAGATCATCTAGTTGATAAAAATACTTTATCTTTAAGAAAAGACAATCAGAAATGAGGAAAATTAATGAGAAGAGTAAAGGAAAAAAAAGAAAATAAATCATTAAACTATATTAATATTGCTTTAACATGCATACTAGTTGCTTTATTTTCTTGGTTATTATTATTACTGATTTCATATCGCTTTGTTAGTTTAAAGATTGCAAGTTTGATTGTGATTATTTTAATAGGAGTAATTGCTGCATTATACGGTTTTAAATTGCGAAAGACTCTCATTGGGGTTCAGTTACTATTAGTTTTATTATGTGGTTTTGGGATTAGTAAAGTTAAGGTGACCATTGATGCCTTTAGTGAAATGAACCAAACTGCAATTAATGAAGAGACCATGTATGTACTAGCTCTAAAAGATAGTGATAGTACAACATTAAAAGATTTAGCAGGTCAATCAATTAGTGCACCAGTAACATTTGATAAAGCTAATATTGACCAATTATCAGAAGACTTAGCTAATAATCAGATTACTTTAGAAGAGACTCAATCATATGGAGAATCTTATCAAGCCTTAAAAGATAAAAAAGTTCCAGCAATGATACTTAACGCTTCATATGCAAGCTTAATTGAATCTGTAGATCCAGACTATCTTGATCATACGAAAATTATCTTTGAAAAAGTATTAACCAAAGAACAAGAACAACCAAAAGTCTCTAAAAAAGAAATTAAAGACAAAATTGAAAAACGAGTATTAAATATTTACTTAAGTGGAATTGATACCTACGGCGCTTTAGATAAAGTATCTCGTTCCGACTCAAATGTACTAGTAACAGTCAATAAAGATACAGGACGAATTCTGTTAACCAATACACCACGAGATAGCTTTGTCAAAGTTCCAGGGCCAGGTAACGACCAATACGATAAATTAACCCACGCAGGAATTTATGGCGTAGAAACATCAATGGCAACATTAGAAAACTTATATGATATTGATATTGATTACTATGCACGAGTAAACTTCACCACATTAATGAACTTAATGAAAGTATTAGGTAGTATTGAAGTGTATAATAGCCAATCATTTGTATCATTACACGGAAATGTTGACTTTCCTGAAGGCAATGTGACGCTAACTGCTGATACAGTCCTTCCATTCGTACGTGAACGTTATGGCTTATCAAGTGGTGACTATGACCGTGGACGTAACCACGAAAAAGTTATCACAGCAATTATTAAAAAGATGTTAACACCAGCCATCTTATTAAACTATGATCAATATTTAGATGTTATCTCAAAATCTGTTCAAACAAATCTAACACTTGAAGAAATGGCTGCACTTGTAAATGAACAAATTGAATCAGGACAAGAATATACATTTGATTCACAAGATTTAACAGGTCATGGATCAATGTCAACAGAGTGTTATTCAATGCGAGGACAAAACCTATACATTACAAATATTGATGATAATGAATTAAATAAAACAAAAGCACGAATCTATGGAGTAATGGAAGGAAAATAAATACTAGGTAGGTGGAACAATGAAAGTATGTTTAGTAGGTTCTTCAGGAGGTCATTTGACGCATTTGTATATGCTAAAACCTTTTTGGAAGAATAAAGAACGATTTTGGGTAACTTTTGATAAAGTAGATGCACAAAGCATCTTAGAAGGAGAAAAAATGTATCCGTGTTATTATCCAACTAATCGTAGTATTAAAGCACTGATTAAGAATACTATTTTAGCGATAAAAGTATTACGAAAAGAAAAGCCAGATTTAATTGTATCTTCAGGAGCTGCAGTTGCAGTACCATTTTTTTATGTGGGTAAATTAATGGGAGCAAAAGTAGTGTATATTGAAGTTTTTGATCGAATTGATAAACCGACAATTACTGGAAAATTAGTTTATCCAATAGCGGATGAATTTATTGTAGAATGGGAAGAAATGAAAAAAGTTTATCCTAAAGCTGTTAATTTAGGAAGTATATTTTAATAGGAGAAAAAAATGATATTTGTTACAGTCGGAACACATGAGCAACAATTTAATAGACTAATAGAATGTGTAGATACCTTAAAAGCAAATGGAATAATAACTGAGGAAATAATAATTCAAACAGGGTATAGTACATATGAACCTAAGCATTGTGTATGGAGCAAATTATTTCCATACACTGAAATGATAAAAAATATTGAAAAGGCAAGAATAGTTATTACTCATGGTGGACCTTCTAGCTTTATTATGCCTTTACAAGTTGGCAAAATACCAATTGTAGTACCAAGAAAAAAAGTATTTGATGAACACGTTAATGATCATCAATTAGAATTTGCTAAGGCGGTTGAAGAAAGACAAGGAAATATAATAGTAATAGATAATGTTAAAGAATTAAAAGATATAGTTATTAATTATGATAGTATAATTCAAACAATGCCTAGTGCTATGAATAGTAACAATCAATTATTTAATAGAAAGTTTGAAGATATAATTAATAATATATTTTAAAAGGAGTAATATGGAAAAGATAAAAAAATATAAAATAGTATATGTTATTACAAATTGTAAAAAAACAGGTCCAATGAATCAAACGTTAAATATTATTAAAAATTTAGACAAAGAAATGTTTGAACCGGTTTTAGTTACATTATTTGAGGAAAATTTTAACGATAGTATGAAAGATAAGTATAAACAATATTGTAAAGAAACATACTGTTTAAAAACAAATAAGCTTGGTGCCGTTATGACCGGAAAAAGAAGATTGAAAAAATTATTTTCTGAAATCAAACCAGATTTAATTATCGGATTAGGTATGCCACCGTATAATCTATGTTCAAAGTATAAAGATGCTAAAAAGTTAGTTACTTTAAGAAATTATTGTTATGAAGATTACCCATCAAAATACGGTAAGTATATCGGGAGGATGTTAGCTTATAAAGATATGCATATAATAAAGAACAATTTAAAACAAGGAAACCCTTTTGTTACATGTTCAAAAAGTCTTAGTGATATTCATAGAGAAAAAGAAGGAATAGAAATTCCATTTATTAGAAATGGCGTGGATATGACTAAATATACAAGAGGGAAGGAATCTGAAAAGAAAGAGCTAAAAAGGAAGTTAAATATACCAGAAAATAAAAAGGTGATAACTTATTCTGGAATTTTATTTGATAGAAAAAATCAAGAAGAATTGATTCAAGGTGTAATAAATTCTCAATACAAAGAAGATGTAATATTATTATTACTTGGCGATGGAATCGATAAATCTGATTTAGAAAAGAAATATAAAAAACATACGAATATAGTTTTTGCAGGTAATGTAAGTAATGTGGAAGAATATTTACAAGTTACAGATTTATATGCAACTACTAGTAAGTCTGAAGGAATGCCAAATGGTGTGTTAGAAGCAATGGCAGCAGGAGTTGCATTGTTAATGTCAGATATACCTCAACATCAAGAAGTTTATGATTTAGATCATAGAATGGGTGCAGTATATAAATTAGGTGATATTAAAGACTTAACAGAAAAAATAGACTGGATATATAATCAAGATTTAAATAGTATGGGGGAATATAGTTATTTAACTGTAACTAATAACTTAACAGCTGTAATAATGAGTAAAAACTATCAAAAATTTTATTTAGATATTTTAGAAGATAAATAATAAATAGGCATGTTTTTATAGAAAGGTAATAAAGGATGAATAAAATAAGAGTAATGTTTGTAACAGGCTCATTAACAAATGGTGGAGCTGAAAGGGTAATATCAATACTTTCTAATGGTTGTGCAAAATTAGGTGTTAGTGTAGTATTAGTCATTTTAAGAGAAAGAAAGGAAACTTATAGGATATCAGATCAAGTAATCTGTTATAGAATTAAAAGTGAAGATAGTAAATTTAAGTTATTTACTAGAATTCGTGAGTTACGCAAAATAATAAAAAAAGAAAAAATAGATATTTTAGTGCCGTTTTTACCCATCGTAACAATTTATACAGTGCTTGCAAACATAGGAATAAACAATAAAATAATTATGGTAGAACGAGCAGATCCTTATTTTACTAATACTAAAAATATAAAAGATGTAATAGGAAATATTATTTTTAGAAAAATGGGTTTATATAGCTTAGCAGATGCTATGGTATTCCAAACCGAAGATGCTGCGAATTATTATAAAAAATTCAAAAAAATAAAAACAGTAATTGTTAATCCGTTAGATGTATCTGATTTACCAACTCCATATAAAGGAAAAAGAAAAAAAGAAATAGTTGCGATTGGGAGATTATCAAGTGATAAAAATTTTCAATTATTAATAGAAGGATTTGCTGAATTTTCCAAAATTTATGATGACTATAAATTGATTATATATGGTGAAGGTGAGGAAAGAAAAAATCTTGAAAAAAAAATAATAGATGACAACCTTAGTGGAAAAGTGGAATTACCAGGATTTCAAAATAATGTGTTAGAAAGTATAAGAAATGCAAGTATATATGTGTCGACATCAAATCATGAAGGAATATCAAACTCGATGTTAGAAGCATTAAGTATAGGAGTTCCAACAATAGTAACAGACTGCCCTATAGGTGGAGCAAGAATGTTTGTTAAAAGTAATTATAATGGTATTTTAATTCCAGTTAATAATAAAGAAAAATTAGTTGAGGCAATGTTAAAAATAGTAGGTAATCAAGATTTTTCTAAAAAAATATCTTTAAACGCTATTAAAATAAAAAATGAATTGGGAGATAATATATTTAAGAAATGGATAACGGTATTTGAGTATTTAAAAGAAGGTGATAAAGGGTGAGTATTTATCTAATATGTTTTTTGACGTCATGTTTGTTTTTTTATTTTAGTGAAAAAACGAAAAGTAAAAAAAACTCAAAGATATTAACAATTATTGGAATAATAATCCCTAGTTTATTAGCAGGATTACGATCAGATTTAATTGGTACAGATGTTCAAGTATATGTAAAGCCTCTATTTGATATTGCACAAGAGTCAAATTCGTTATTTGATTACTTGCAAGCAAGGCTGAGTACGCGGTATGTATCTAGTATAGAATTGGGGTTTAATTTATTAGTATATATTACTACAAAACTGTTTGGTAATCTAAACGTTTTACTTACAATAATCGCAATGATGACGATTATACCGATATATAAAGGTATTAAATATTGGAATGGTGATGTAATTTTTTCTATGATGGTATTTTATCTGATGTTTTTTAATTCTAGTCTGAATTTAATGAGACAATTTATTGCTGTAGCGATACTTTTTTATGCTTTTAAGTATATTTATGAAAAACAATATTTAAAATATATAGCTTATGTTGTATTTGCAAGTCTTTTCCACAAAAGTGCATTAATTAGCTTGTTGATGCCAGTAATGTATATTTATCTTACTAATAGTAGTAAAATAAATATAGTAGTTTTTAGAAGAAAAATATTAGATAAACAATTAAATAGAGTGGTAATTATAACTATCTTTAGCGTAATTTTCTTAATATCGGCAAATAAGTTAGAGGCTATATTTGATATGATAAATATGAATTATTATTATAATTCATATTTGAATGGAAATTTAACGTTTTTATTAAGTGAGTTTATAATGAAAACACCTGTACTATTCTTACTTTTAATTAATTGGAAAAAAGTATCTAAAGTTGATGATAAAATACCTTTTTTTCTTGCAACAATGATTATAGATGTAATATTAAACCAATTGAGTACAGTTTCAGATCAAGCTGGTAGAATAGGCCTTTATTTTTCAATTTATAATATTTTATCATATCCACTTATTGCTAAAGGAATATATAAGAAAGATCTAAAAATAGTAGTAAAAGCTTGTATCATTATGTATATGTTTACATATTGGGGATACAATTACATTTATCAAGGTTTTGCTCAAACTTATCCTTATATAAGTGTATGGAAATAGGATGAAAAGGAGAAAATATGAAAGTATCAGTATATTGTTTAGTTTATAATCACGAAAAATATTTAAGAGATGCATTAAACGGTTTTGTCAATCAAGATGTTAATTTTGAATTTGAAGTCTTTGTTCATGATGATGCATCTACAGATAATTCTGTTCAAATTATAAAAGAATATGAAAAAAAATATCCACATATTATTAAACCGATTTATCAAAAAGAAAATAAATATTCTAAGGGAATTAAAATTTTTGATAAATATATTTACCCTAAAATGCAAGGTGAATATATTGCTGTATGTGAAGGAGATGATTATTGGTGTGATATACATAAACTTCAAAAACAAGTAGATTTTTTAGATAGCCATAAAAACTATATTGCATGTGTTCATAACACGAAGTTAATAGATTTATATAAAAATGGTATAGAAATAATCAAGTATGATAATGATGCAGAAAGAGATATTACATTTGAAAATGCATTAGAAGGAGTTAAAGGAAGTTATCATATTTCATCATTGATGTATAGATATGAATATGGTAGGAAAACACCAAAGTTCTTTGATATGATAAATGTTGGTGATTATCCTATGGGGATTTATTTAACAATGTCAGGAAAAGTTAGATATTTAAATGAAGTGATGTCCGTGTATAGATATGGTACAGATGGTTCATGGACAAGTAGAACTGGAATTTCTACATTAAACGAAAAAATTAATGAAAAAAAACAATTAATAAATTTTTATGAAGAGATAAAAATTTATACTAATGAAGAAAATTGTAGGAAATTAGATGTTCAAATTTTAGATCAAAAAATTGATATATTAACAATAAAAGGGGATTTTAAAAAAATCAAGACAGCTCCTTATAAGGATGTATTTAATGGGAAATCAAAAAAAATGAAATTAAAAATATTTATAAAATGTGTATTTCATAATTCATACATGAAGTATCATAATAGACGGAGTAAATAGATGAATAATAAGAGCAATATTTTTTCAAATTTTATTTGGCGATTTGCTGAACGAAGCGGGGCTCAAATTGTACAATTTATCGTATCAATAATCCTTGCACGAATATTATCACCTAGTGATTATGGAACTTTAGCCATAGTAATGGTTTTTATTTATATATTACAAGTGTTTGTTGATAGTGGGTTGGGAAGTGCGTTGGTTCAAAAAAAAGCTGCCGATGATTTAGATTTTTCATCAGTTTTCTTTTTTAATATGTTTGTTTGTACATTATTATATGGAATGGTGTTTGTAAGCGCACCGTTTATTGCAAATTTTTATAACAATCCAGCATTAACATCAATTACTAGAGTATTAGCGTTGATGCTAATTATTTCAGGTTTGAAAAATGTTCAACAAGCTTATGTTTCAAGAACTTTGCAATTCAAGAAGTTTTTCTTTGCAACTTCTGTTGGGACAATCATAGCAGCAATTGTTGGTGTATGGATGGCATATTCAGGGTTTGGAATTTGGTCGTTAGTAGGTCAAAAATTAATTAATATGTTAATTGATACAATAGTACTATGGTTTACGGTTAATTGGCGTCCGAAGTTTATGTTCTCTTTTAATCGACTAATAGCATTAATTTCATATGGTTGGAAGTTATTAGTGTCAGCATTATTGGATACTCTCTATACGAATATTAGATCGTTAGTAATTGGGAAATCCTATTCAGCTTCGGATTTAGCTTTTTATGATCAAGGGAATATGTTTCCTAAAACGATTGTTTCAAATATTAATGCAGCTATCGATAGTGTGTTATTCCCAGTCATGTCAAAATCTCAAGATGACCGAGTAGCGATTAAAAATATGACCAGACGTGCGATTAAAGTAAGTACTTATATCATGGCACCGATGATGATTGGCTTAGCAACAATTGCAACACCTCTAGTTTCATTAGTTTTAACCGATAAATGGTTATCGTGTGTATTCTTTATGAGGATTTTCTGTATCACCTATATGTTCTATCCGATTCATACGGCCAATTTGAATGCCATTAAAGCTATGGGACATAGTGATATTTTCTTGAAATTAGAAATTATTAAAAAAGTTATCGGATTAATTGTGCTATTTGCAACGATGTGGATTAATGTTAGAGCAATTGCTTATGGAGCATTATTTACAAGTTTTACAAGCCAAATTATTAATACTTGGCCGAACAAAAAATTATTAGATTATAGCTATTTAGAACAGCTAAAAGATATTTTACCAAGTATTTTATTAGCATTAGTGATGGGATTTGCAATTAGTTTCTTATCAGTCTTATCTGTTTCTAAATTAGTCTTAATTATCATTCAAATTATTTTAGGAGCAATTATTTATATTATTGGTTCTAAAGTATTAAAATTAGATTCATTTCAGTATCTATTAGGTATTATTAAAGGTCGTAAATAAATCACTAAAAGGAGGAAGTTATGAAAGGAATTATTTTAGCTGGAGGTAGTGGAACAAGACTATATCCATTAACACGTGTAACATCAAAACAACTTTTACCAGTCTATGATAAGCCGATGATTTTTTATCCCTTATCAACTTTAATGTTAGCTGGAATTCGTGATATCTTAATTATTGGTACACCGCAAGATATTTCACGTTTTGAGACATTATTAGGAGATGGTTCAAAATTAGGGATTAAATTATCTTATAAAGTTCAAGAAAAACCAGAAGGCTTAGCTCAAGCATTTATCTTAGGGGAAGATTTTATTGGTGATGATATGTGTGCCATGATTCTAGGAGATAACTTATTCTATGGTGGTTGGTTTAGTAAAAACTTAGCTGAAGCAGTTGAAAATGCTAAAAATGGTTACGCAACAATCTTTGGTTATTATGTTCAAGATCCAGAACGTTTTGGAATTGTTGAATTTGATAAAGATAAAAAGGTTGTATCTTTAGAAGAAAAACCACAAAATCCTAAATCAAATTATTGTGTAACAGGTCTTTATTTCTATGATAAGACAGTTGTTGAAAAAGCTAAACAAGTGCAATTCTCAGAACGAGGAGAATTAGAAATTACAGACTTAAATAAAATGTACTTAGAAGAAGATAAATTAAAAGTACAAATTTTAGGTCGTGGCTTTGCATGGTTAGATACAGGTACGATGGATAGCTTAATGGAAGCTTCATTATTCATTAGAACAGTTCAAAAACGTCAAGGTTTAGTGATTTCTTCACCTGAAGAGATTGCTTATCGTGAAAAATGGATTAATAAAGAACAATTATTAGCATTAGCAAAAGAATATGGTAAATCTTCTTATGGAGAACACTTATATCGTGTTGCTAAAGATAAGTTAATATTTTAAAGTATTGGAGATAAAAAATGAAAATAATCGTAACGGGTGGAGCTGGTTTTATCGGCTCTAACTTTGTATTTTATATGTTAAAGAAACATCCTGACTATCAAATTATTTGCGTTGATAGCTTAACGTATGCAGGTAATTTATCCACTTTAGCACCAGTTATGGATAATCCTAATTTTAAATTTGTAAAATTAGATATTTGTGATCGTGAAGGTGTGTATCAATTATTTGAAGAAGAACATCCTGATATGGTCGTTAACTTCGCAGCTGAATCCCATGTGGATCGTTCAATCGAAAATCCAGAAGTATTTTTACAAACAAATATTTTAGGAACAGCAGTCTTAATGGATGCTTGTCGTAAATATGGTATCAAACGTTACCACCAAGTATCAACCGATGAAGTATATGGGGACTTACCATTAGACCAACCAGAATTATTCTTTACTGAAGAAACACCAATTCATACTTCAAGTCCGTATTCATCATCAAAAGCATCAGCAGATTTATTAGTATTAGCTTATGAGCGTACATATGGATTACCAGTAACGATTTCTCGTTGCTCAAATAACTATGGACCATATCATTTCCCAGAAAAGTTAATTCCATTAATGATTGCCAATGCCTTAGCAGACAAACCATTACCAGTTTATGGTGAAGGCTTAAATGTTCGTGATTGGTTATATGTGGAAGATCACTGCAAAGCGATTGATTTAATTATTCATAATGGCAAAGTTGGCGAAGTTTATAATGTTGGTGGCCATAATGAAAAAACGAATATTGAAATTGTAAAAATTATCTGTCAAGAATTAAATAAACCAGAATCATTAATTACCTATGTTGAAGATCGTAAAGGTCATGATATGCGTTATGCCATTGATCCAACGAAAATTCACAATGAATTAGGTTGGCTACCAGAAACAAAATTTGAAGATGGAATCAAGAAAACAATCAAATGGTATTTAGAAAATGAAAAATGGTGGAAAGACATCATTTCTGGTGAATACCAAGAATATTATCAAAAAATGTACGAAAACAAATAAAAGAAGGTAATGAATTGAAAAAAATATTATTATTAGGCGGTTCAGCCCAACAAGTCGTTGCGATTGAAAAAGCTAAAGAATTAGGTTATTACACAGTATTATGTGATTATTTAACAGATAATCCAGGTCAACATCATGCAGATAAATTTTATTTATTAAGTACAACGGATAAAGAAGCTGTTTTAGAAATTGCAAAAAAAGAAGCGATTGATGGAATTGTTGCTTATGCATCAGATCCAGCAGCACCTACAGCAGCTTACGTATCAGAACAATTAGGCTTATCTACTAATCCTTATCAATCAGTGGAAACCTTATGTAATAAAGATAAGTTTAGAAAATTCTTATTGGATAATGGTTTTAACTCACCAAAAGCAAACGGCTATACAAGTGTTGAAGCAGCATTAAACGATATTACTAAATATCAGTTGCCAATTATTATTAAACCAGTTGATTCATCAGGTAGTAAAGGTGTGACTGTTGTAAGAACTTTAGATAATGTTGAGGTAGCCATTAATTTTGCTTTTAAATTTTCAAGAGGGAAACGAATTGTTGTCGAAGAGTTTATCGAGAAAAAACATCCATACTTAGTGGGGGGTGATATCTTTGTAAAAGATGGACAAGTTATTTTATGGGGATTATTAAATTGTCATCGAGATAATAATGTCAATTCATTAGTTCCGGTTGGAAAAAGTTATCCACTAACTTTAACAGAAGAAAATATTAATAATATAAAAACTACTCTACAATTAATAGTAGATAAGTTAGAATTTAAGACCGGTGCAATGAATATCGAGTTGATTGTCGATAAAAATAATCGAGTATTCCCAATCGATATTGGACCACGTAATGGTGGAAATATGATACCGGAATTATTAGCAAATATTTTTAATGTAGATGTAGTTGAAATGACAATTCAGAGTGCAATGGGAAATGATTTTACGGTTTTAATGAATAATGATAAGGGGTATTATGCTACTTATAATTTACATTCAAGTAAAGATGGTATCTTTAATCAAATTCAATATCATGAATCATTGAAACCATTTATTATGCGTGAATGTATTTATAAAGAACCAGGAGCTCAAGTGGAATTCTTTGATAATGCGGCTAAAGCTTTAGGAATTTTATTCTTAAAATTTGATACAAAAGAACAAATGGATCAATACATGGGTAATATGGAAACATATATCGATGTTATCTTAGATTAAAGAGGTATTATAATGGAAATAGGTGGATATATAGAATTAGAGAAATCTAATAAAAAAATGCTATATGCAGATAAAATACTCTTAAATGCAGGTAGAAATTGTTTGAAATATATTATTAAAGCTAAAAATATTCAAAAGATTTATTTGCCGTATTTTTTATGCGACTCTGTTAGAGATGCTTGTAAAGATGAATATATAAATATTGCTTATTATCATATTTCAGATAACTTTTTACCAAAGAGTATTGAATTACAGCATGATGAGTGGATATATGTTGTTAATTATTATGGGCAATTAAGTAATCAAAAATTAGAAGAATTACATAATGAGTTTTCTGGTCGAATGATTGTTGATAATGCACAAGCGTATTTTCAAGAGCCAGTAATAGGTATTGATACTTTATATACTTGTAGAAAGTTTTTCGGTGTAGCAGATGGGGCGATCTTATCAACTAGTCAGTTAATGACATCAGAATTATCTAAAGACGAATCATTTCAACATATGAATTTCTTATTAGGTAGATTTGAAAGAAGCGCTTCGGAATTTTATGGTGAGTATGCAGAAAATAACAAAAGATTTAAAAATGAACCAATTAAAAAGATGTCAGAATTAACGAAAAATTTATTAAATGGCATAGATTATGAATTTGTTAAAGAAGCCAGAACAACTAATTTTAATTACTTGCATCAACAATTGAAAGATATCAATCTATTAACAGTAACTAAAGTAGAAGGAGCATTTGCATATCCATTAATGATAGAGAATGCCGCTGAAATTAGAAAACAATTGATAGCTAAAAAAATCTATATTCCATTACTTTGGCCTAATGTTTTAGATGATGTAGAGGAAGATAGTTTAGAGTATCAATTGGCATTAAATATTCTTCCACTACCATGTGATCAAAGATATGGTGTTAAAGAAATGGATATAATTGTTTCAGAAATAATGAATCAATTAAGATTGTAAGGAGCGAATCAATGTATAAAAGATTAAAAGGTAAAAAATTAATAGTGTTAGGTGCAACAGCAGGAGAAATCAATCTAATTAAAAGAGCACAAGAACTAGGGATATATGTAATTGCTGCCGATTATAATACAGATTATACATTAAGCCCTGGAAAACTAGTTGCAGATGAAGCATGGGATATTAGTTGGTCTGATATTGATGAATTGGAAAAGAGATGTATTGCTGAAAATGTTGATGGTGCAATCGCAGGATATAGTGAATTTCGTATTGATAGTTTGATTCAATTGTGTGAACGATTAGATTATCCTTGTTACAGTAATAAAGAACAATTAGAAATTACAAGAGATAAAAAAATATTTAAAGATACTTGTAGAAAATATGCTGTACCAACAGTAAAAGAATATTCAACCGTAGAGAGTGTTGATAAATATCCTGTAATTGTAAAACCAGTCGATCGTGCAGGTTCAATAGGCATTAGTATTGCTAATTCGAAAGAAGAACTAGAAAAAGCATATCAATATGCAATGGATTTATCGGTTACAAAAGAAGTAATTATTGAAGAATATATTTATCAAGGTGGGAAAATAGATTTATACTATGCTATTCAAGATGGTGAGATTAAACTTATTTCATCATGTGATACGATTAATGCAAAAAATAATGGATTTGAAAGAGTTGTTCAAAGTGCATGGTTATATCCTTGTCGTAATGAAGATAAAGTATTAGAGAAATCTGATAATACTATTAGAAAAATGATTCAAGGTATGGGGATTAAATATGGCTGTATTTTCTTTTCAGGATTTTATAATGAAGAAACAGAAGATTTAAGTTTCTTTGAGTGTGGTTTTAGATTAGAAGGTGGCCATCAATCAACATATGTAGAGCAAAGAGGTCCATTTAATTATTTAGATATATTTTTAAATCACGCGTTACTTGGAGAGACTAAAGATGTGTATAATTCAAAAATTGATAAAGATTTAAAATGTTTAACTATTAATTTATATGGTAAAAAAGGGGTTATCAAATCAATTAAAGGATTTGAAGAACTTGATAAATATCCAGAATGTACCTTATCATTATGTCAATCTCGCATAGGAGAATCGTGTGATGATACACAAGCAATTTTAAATAAACTAGGTATGTTTGCTTTTAGTGGTAAAGATAGTATGGTATTAAAAGAGCGGGTAGAAGAAGCGTATAAATTAATCAATATTTTAGATGAGAATAATCAAGATATGATTTATGATAAAGTTCAAAATAATGAAATACTTAATTGGTAAAAGTGGAGTGATAAAATGTCAGAAAAAATTTTAGTAACACAATCTTCTATGCCTAGTATGGATGAATATGTTGAAGAGATAAAAGATATCTGGGCGAATTATTGGTTAACTAATATGGGACCAAAACATGAAGAGTTAAGAAATCAGTTAAAAACATATTTAGATGTAGCAGAAGTAGAATTATTTACAAATGGACATATGGCTATAGAACTAGCGCTGCAAGCAATGGATTTAACAGGTGAAGTGATTACAACACCATTTACATTTGCTTCAACAACTAATGCCATTATTCGTAATGGATTAGAACCAGTCTTTTGTGATATTGATCCAATTACATTTACAATGGATGTCAATAAAATTGAAGCTTTAATTACTGAAAAAACTTTAGCAATTATGCCAGTTCATGTATATGGCAATGTATGTAATGTTGAAGAGATTGAAAAAATTGCGGAAAAACACAATTTAAAAGTTATTTACGATGCAGCTCATACTTTTGGTGAAAAGTATAAAGGTCGTGGCATTGCTAGTTATGGTGATGCTTCATGCTTTAGTTTCCATGCAACAAAAGTCTTTAATAGTGTTGAAGGTGGAGCAACTTGCTTTAATGACCAAGAATTTGGTAGAAGATTATACAATCTTAAAAACTTTGGTATCGCAGGGGAAGATATTGAAGAAATCGGTCCAAATGCTAAAATGAATGAGTTTTGTGCAGCTATGGGCTTATGCAATTTAAGACATGTTGACGAAGAAATTGCTAAAAGAAAACAAGTTGTAGAGCGTTACCGTAACCGTTTAGCAGATATTCCAGGAATTCAATTAAATTGCATCCAAGAAGATTTAGAATCAAATTACGCTTATTTTCCAGTAGTATTTGATCCAGAAGTTTATGGTATGAATCGTGATGAAGTCTTAGAACTATTAAAAGAAAATAATATCATGGCTAGAAAATACTTCTATCCATTAACAAGTGAATTCTCTTGTTTTAAAGGTAAGTATGATGCTAACGAAACCCCAGTAGCACTAAGAATCTCACAAAATGTTTTAACATTACCTTTATATGCAGAATTAAGTTTAGAAAATGTAGATAGAATTTGTGATGTGATTAGAAATAAATAACAGAAAGTAGGTATACGGATAATGAATAACATTAAAATCGCAGTAGCAGGTACAGGATATGTAGGATTAAGTATTGCAACGTTACTTAGCCAACATCACCCAGTAGTTGCAGTAGACATTATTGAAGAAAAAGTAGAAATGATTAATAATAAGATTTCACCAATTCAAGATGATGAAATAGAAAAATTTTTAAAAACAAAAGACTTAGATTTAGTGGCAACAACCGATCAAGAAAAAGCTTATACAGATGCTGATTTTGTTGTAATTGCAGCTCCAACAAACTATGATTCTAAAAAGAACTTCTTTGATACATCAGCAGTTGAAAGTGTAATTGCAAATGTTATGAAGTATAATCCTGAAGCAATTATGATCATCAAATCAACAATTCCAGTTGGTTATACAGAATACGTTAAGGAAAAAATGGGCACAAAAAATATTTTATTTAGTCCAGAATTCTTACGTGAAAGTAAAGCTTTGTATGATAACCTATACCCAAGCCGTATTATCGTAAGTACTGATCCAGAAGACGAAAGATTAAATCAAGCAGCACACACATTCGCTGAATTACTACAAGAAGGTGCGATTAAAGAAGATATCGATACATTATTCATGGGTTCAACGGAAGCGGAAGCAGTTAAATTATTTGCTAATACATATTTAGCATTACGTGTATCATACTTCAATGAATTAGATACTTATGCTGAAATGAAAGGTTTAGACTCACAAGCAATTATCGAAGGTGTTGGATTAGATCCACGTATCGGTTCACACTATAATAACCCATCATTTGGTTACGGTGGATACTGTTTACCAAAAGATACAAAACAATTATTAGCAAACTATGGCGATATGCCACAAAATATGATTTCAGCTATTGTTGAATCTAACCGTACAAGAAAAGAGTTTATTGCAGATCGTGTATTAGAACTTGCTGGTGGCTATGATGAAAATAGCCAATGGGATGCAAATAAAGAAAAAGATCAACCAATTGTAGGTGTATACCGCTTAACAATGAAATCAAATTCAGATAACTTCCGTCAAAGTAGTATTCAAGGCGTTATGAAACGTATTAAAGCAAAAGGCGTTGAAGTAGTTGTTTATGAACCAACCTTAAAAGATGGTGAAACATTCTTTGGTAGTAAAGTTATTAATGACCTAGCTAAATTTAAAGAAGTATCAAATGCGATTGTTGCTAACCGTTATGATAGTTGTTTAGATGATGTACAAGAAAAAGTATATACACGAGATATCTTTAAGCGTGACTAAAAATTTGTAATAAGGAAGTGTTTAGATGGAAAATATTAACCTAGAAAATAAAACAGTCTTAATTACTGGTGTAGCTGGTTTTATTGGTTCTAACTTGGCAGAACAATTATTTGAAACAGTAAAAGGTGTAAAAATTATTGGAATTGATAGTATTACTGATTACTATGATGTGAAGTTAAAAGATTATCGTTTAGAAAGATTATCGAAGTATCCCAATTTCACTTTTATTAAAGGGAGTATTTCTGATAAAGCATTAATCGACTCATTATTTGCTGAATATAAACCTAAAATTGTAGTTAATTTAGCAGCACAAGCAGGAGTAAGATATTCAATTGAAAATCCTGGTGCTTATATGGAATCGAATGTGATTGGTTTTTATAATTTATTAGAAGCTTGTCGTCATTCGTATGATAATGGGGAATCAGGAGTTGAACATTTAGTTTATGCTTCATCTTCATCAGTTTATGGATCTAATAAAAAAGTGCCATATTCAACAGATGATAAAGTTGATAATCCAGTATCATTATATGCCGCAAGTAAAAAGAGCAATGAATTAATGACTCATGCCTATTCTAAGTTGTACAATATTCCAGCAACAGGCTTACGTTTCTTTACGGTTTATGGCCCAGCTGGACGTCCTGATATGGCTTACTTCGGATTTACTAATAAATTACGTAATGATGAAATGATTCAAATTTTTAATTATGGTAATTGTAAACGTGACTTCACCTATATTGATGATATTGTTGAAGGTGTGACACGTGTAATGGCGAAAGCACCAGCAAGAAAAACAGGTGAAGATGGCTTACCAGTACCACCATATGCGATTTACAATATCGGTAATAGCAATCCAGAAAACCTATTAGAATTTGTCGATATTTTACAACAAGAATTAATTCGTGCAGGAGTATTGCCAAGTGATTATGATTTTGATGCCCATAAAGAATTAGTACCAATGCAACCAGGAGATGTACCAGTAACTTATGCTGATACATCTGCTTTAGAACGTGATTTTGGATTCAAACCATCGACATCATTGCGCGAGGGTTTAAGAGAATTTGCAGAGTGGTATAAAGAATTTTATATGGTATAATAAATTATTATAGAAAGAGGAGAATATGAAAAATAACTTAAAAAAAATATGTAGAGTACTAAAGATAGAATCAGATGCGAAGTTAATATTTTTAAAAAATAGAGAATGGAGGTTTAAACTATTATATAATAGTGATAGCAAAAAGGAAGACTATATAAAAAAATTCTTCAAAAAAAGTTTAGGTTATGAAATAGATTTTAATAAAGAACCTGAAACATTTAATCAAAAAGTTCAATTTAGAAAATTATATGATAATAATCCTCTATATGCAGTATGTGCAGATAAATATCGTGTAAGAGAATACGTTAAAGAAAAGATTGGTGAAGAATATTTGATTCCATTACATTTAGTAACAGACAAGTTAACAATAGAACAATGGAATCAATTGCCAAATTCTTTTGTAGCTAAAGCCAACCATAATAGTGGCCCAGTTCAAATTGTAAAAGATAAAAGAAAAGCTAACGCTAAAGAAATTATTAAAGAATTGAATAATCAATTAAAAATAGATTATGGTATCATTTCTATGGAAAAATATTATAGTGATATTCCAAGAAAAATCATTGTTGAAGAATTTTTAGAAGGAGAAGCAACTGAATATAAATTCCATTGTTTTAATACAGATAAAATTGTATTAGAAAAAATAACGAAGGCTTCTGTTATGAGTAACATGTATGATCCATATACTTGGGAAAAATTTAATTTTACTACAGGAAATGAAATTGATCAAAATGATTATGAAAAACCAGAAAATTATGAAAAAATGATTGATATTGCAAAAGAATTGTCGAAAGATTTTGAATATGCAAGAATTGATTTGTATAATATTCAAGGGAAAATTTATGTTGGAGAAATTACTTTTTGTGAAAATAGTGGTTTTGGTAAGATTACTGATGAAAAATGGGATTATAAATTAGGACACTATTGGCAACAAAAAATAATGAAGTAGAAAAATGATATAAAAGTCTTAATATGGCTTAAATTTATTATGTGAAGAGGATGTTTATGAAAAAAAATATAAAAAAACTATGTAAAACTTTTAAAATAGATAAAGATATAAATATACTTTATTTTAAAATACAAGAAAAAACACGCAAATATTTATATCCTAACAATTATTTAAAAGAACAATATATATCAAAAAGTTTTAAAAAAAGTTTAGGGTATGAAATGAATTTTAATAAAAAACCTGAAACATTTAATCAAAAAGTTCAATTTAGAAAATTATATGATAATAATCCTCTATATGCAGTATGTGCTGATAAATATCGTGTAAGAGAATACGTTAAAGGAAAGATTGGTGAAGAATATTTAATTCCATTACATTTAGTAACAGATAAGTTAACAATAGAACAATGGAATCAATTACCAAATTCTTTTGTAGCTAAAGCTAATCATAATAGTGGACCAGTTCAAATTGTAAAAGATAAAAGCAAAGCTAATGCCAAAGAAATCATTAAAGAATTAAACAACCAATTAAAATTAGATTACGGAATTCTTTCAATGGAAAAATATTATAGCGATATTCCGAGAAAGATTATTGTTGAACAATTTTTAGAAGGTGAAATGTCAGAATATAAATTCCATTGTTTTAATACTAATAAAATTATATTAGAAAAAATAACAAAAGCTTCTGTTATAAGTAATATGTATGATCCGTATACTTGGGAAAAATTTAATTTTACTACAGGAAATAAAATTGACAAAAATGATTACGAAAAACCAGAAAATTATGAAAAAATGATAGAAATTGCAAAAAAGTTATCGGAAGATTTTGAATATGCAAGAATTGATTTATATAATATTAAAGGAAAAATTTATGTTGGAGAAATTACTTTTTGTGAAAGTAGTGGCTTTGGTAAATTTACTGATGAAAGATGGGATTATAAATTAGGTGAGTATTGGAACCAAGCCATATTGAAATAATAAAAGCCATAAAATCGGTTGAATATTAGACATCTAGTTACTAATTATTGAAGTCGATAATGGTCAACAGGATATTTCATAGTAGGAGTTTGAATTCAGTAAATCAACATACTTGACCTGTTAATATATTTTACTATATGTAAGTATGTACCTTAAAGAAACCTTCTGCTAAATAGCGACTATAATAGTTAGAAAATATAAATCAATCTTATACTTGAAGAGATGATACTTTATTTATTGAATAGCTTAAATTATGATAAAAATCCAATATAAATATAATGATAAATAAAGCATTGATGCAGCCTATACACTATGATATTAATGAAAATTTTCAAATAAATCAAAGATATGGAATGAAGAAGATAAGTAAAGTGTACAAAAAGGAGAACAATAAATGTATAATCAAGATAAGAAGAGATATGGTTCTGGTAGGATACCTTATTTCCAAAAGTTATATAGAAAGACACAGTCAGCAAATAATAAGTTTTTAAAAATGTTCTATAAAGTAATTTTTACTTTAGCTAAGAGAAAGAAATTTATTGAATTAAGTGCCGATACCGTAATTGGAGAAGGTTTATACTTTGGCCATGCGTACTGTATTACAATTAACCCGAATGCAAAATTAGGAAAAAATATTAATTTACATAAAGGAGTTACTATCGGACAAGAAAATCGAGGTAAACGAAAAGGCGCTCCAACTATTGGGGATGAAGTTTGGATAGGAATTAATTCAACAATTGTAGGTAATGTAACTATTGGGAATAATGTATTAATTGCACCTAATACATATGTGAATTGCGATATTCCTGATAATTCTATTGTATTTGGTAATCCATGTATTATTAAACGTTCTCAAAATGCAACAGAAGATTATATTAATCGAAAAGTGTAGTTAGTTAGATATAAAAATGTTTATTAGAAGTTAGGCTAATATAGCTAGCTTCTTTTTTGTTTAACATAGATGTTGTAAACGTTATCTTTTTCATATTTTATCCATTTCTTACCCATGTTTTCTGTGGTATACTATAAAAAGCGTATTTTACGGGAGATTTTAAGTTTTCCGTAGCTGTTATATCAAATAAGATAAATAACATTTAAAGGAGCAATATATTGAACACATCATTATTAATTATGGCTGCTGGTATCGGTTCGCGATTCGGTGGCGGAATCAAGCAATTAGAAGCAGTTGGACCAAATGGCGAGATTATTATGGATTATTCGATTCATGATGCGATTGAGGCTGGTTTTAATAAGGTAGTATTTATTATTCGTAAGGACATTGAAGATGATTTCAAGGAGATTATTGGCGAGCGTATTGAAGCTGTGTGTAAGGAGAATCAAGT
>NZ_FOGF01000046.1 GCF_900111135.1 Granulicatella balaenopterae
CAAATTTGTAGCCATTGTGGCAATAGAAAACATCTCAACCTAACTGATAGAACATATTGTTGTGAATGTGGTCTTGAGTTAGATAGAGATATAAATGCTGCACTGAATATAAAAAACGAAGGACTTAGAATCCTCATGAGTGCATAATAAAAAATAGATTATAGTATGGTAGGAACTACCTAAACTTATACGCTTATGGACTTTTTGTAAGACGGAGGAATAATCAATTAGATTAGGAAACGCAGGAGAGGGAGAAACAAGAAGCACCTAAACTTTAGCTTAGTGTGTAGTTCACAGGAATGTTATTCTAGTAAAATAAGTTTAGTAGGGAAATATACTTATTTTTACTAATATATTCTAAATATCTTATTGAGGTGATAAATATGGCGACATTAAAAAAAATAGTAAAATTTATAATAGTGATAATTTTGTTTGTGAGTATGTATAATATTACTTTAATAGTGAAAGATGGTAATGATACAAGAAGAATATATAAAGAGATAAGAGAAAAGAAAGAAGAGTTGGATTTAAATAGCATAAATTCTGAATATATGGGATGGATAACTATAAAAGATACTCCAATTGATTATCCAATAGTAAAAGGGTCTAATAATGACTATTATCTAACAAGAGATTTTAATAAGCAGTATTTAAGTTCTGGATCTATCTTTATGGATTATAGGAATGAAGGCTTTCAAGATAAAAATACTGTTATTTATGGTCACCATATGAAAAATGGTACAATGTTTGGAAGTCTAAAAAAATATAAAGATAAAGATTATTTAGAAAAGAATAAAATTATACACATAATGAGCAAGAATCATGAAAAACTTACCTATGAGATATTTAGTGTTTATACTACTACTTCTGATGATGCAGAAAGTATTGTGATAACATTTAATAATGAAGAAGAATTTTCAGCATTTATAAACAATATATGTAATAAGTCTATTTATGATTCAGATGTAGAAGTTAAGGTTTCAGATAGAATACTAACATTATCGACTTGTTCATATGATTTTGAAGATGCTAGATTAGTAATTCATGCAAGACTTATCGATTGAAAATAAGTATACTATCAATTTAAAGGCTTTACCAATGATAAGGAAAATAAAATAATTAGTATTAGTGGAGTGTTATAGAATGTTAAATATTTGTTTATGTGATGACGAAAAAGATACGTTAGAGTATTATTCAAATAAGATATGTAATTTATTAAGTAAACATAATTATGCATTTAGAATAGATAGTTTTAGTAGTGGAGAAAGTTTAATATTTGACTTAGAGGAAAATCCGTATAAATTTAATATTATTATTATGGATATATTAATGAATGATACTAATGGAATTGAAACTACAAAAAAATTAAGAAACTATGGATATAATGGAGTTATTATATTTCTAACTTCAAGTAAGGAATTTGCTTTGGAATCATTTGAAGTAGAGCCGTTGAATTATATCTTGAAAAATGATAATGATGATAGGCTTAATACCATAATGTTAAAAGCTTGTGAGTTAGTATGTAGTAATGCAAATAAAAGTATTATGATTCCCTCTAAAAAATATCGGAATAGAGTAATCGACTTAGATGAAATTGTTTATATGGAGAGTTTAAATAAGAAAGTAATGTTACATAAGGTTGATGGAGAGGTAGAAGAGGTAAATTATGTTTTGAAAGATATCTATAATAAAGTTCAAAAGTATGGATTTATAAGATGTCATAAGTCATATATTGTGAATGTGAAGTATGTTAATAGTTTTAATAATATTGAGTGCATATTAAAAAAAGACATTATTATTCCAATAGGGAGAAAATATAGTAAAGATTTTAAAAAGCTTATTTTGGAAAATGAATTTGATAATTTATTAATATAAATAGTTGTTGATGTTAGGGTACGTTGTTAGTGTCAATTTAAAAATAACTATTTCTGTCAGTTAACAATTACTAATTTTAGTAATTGTTATTGAACAGATTTAGGCTATTTTTGTAGAATTTGTTGATTTATAATTAAATTGCCCCACATTTTTAAAGATTGTTTTTGGTCTTTTTTAACAGTTACAATTAACCCTCGTGAATTAGGATATGAATTACTTTGATTATAAGTGTTTCTTTTCCTAATGATAGTTTACCAAATAGGCTTTAATAGAGTTTGTGAAAAATTTTTATGAGTTTAAAGGGTGATGATAATGATTGGTGCAATAGAATTAGTAACTTTTATTATAATATATTGGTATAATATTTTTTTTGTAGAGTACTGCAGTAATTTATTGGAAATAAAAAATAAAATAATAATAAAAATTTATCCTATCTTATTGTCTTGTATATTAATCGTATTAGTATGTAATCAGGTTAATACAGGTATTACTTATATATTAGCATTTTTAGTACAGCTGGGGATGTTGAAGGTTGTTTTTAGTAATTCGATTATAGAAATTTATATTCTTCTTATATATCAGATATTTCATATGATTATAAATAGAGATATTGTAATTGGTATATTTAGTATTATTTTTAAAATTAGTATGCATCAAGTAGTTCATTCTTATGAGCTATATATCTTATCATTTGCATTAGGGAGTATATTAATTTTGGTTCTTGGTGGTAATTTTGAAAAGATATGTGATATAAATATGGCTAAGAAATTATTAATCAATTCAAAGGAATTAAAAGGATTTACAATAACTATTACAAGTTTAGTGATGATCTTACTTAATTCTAATTATACATATTATTATGCCGATAATATTAGAGGAATTACTATAAATTTATTGATTAATAGAATATGCATTCTTATTTGTTTTTATTGTTTATTAAGTATGACGATGGCATTGATTAAGTGGGTAGAAGAAGAGATTTTGTACAAGAGCAATTTATTAAACTTAGAATATAATGAGACTCTTAACAAGAAAATAGAGGAGTACTCATATTTGTTAAGAATGTATAATCATGATTTTAAAAAAGTGCTATTAAATATTAAGGATGCGATTATTATTGGAAATGAGGAAAGTGCATTGAATATCATAGCAACATTTAATGATAGAATACATGAACTTTCTAGTTATAATAAAAAAATGTCAAATAATCCGCTGATCAATGCATTAATGAATAGATGTTCGAAAGAGTGCTTAGATAAAGCGATTTTGTTTGATTCAGATTGCTATATTCCAGAAGATTTTAATGTATCAGAATTGGATTTAGTTAATATATTTAATAATTTATCAAGTAATGCATTTGAAGCATGTATTAAGCAAGCGGATCATGATGATAGACGGATAAAGTTTAAGAGTTATGTTAAGGATGAAAATTTAATTATTTATCAAAGCAATACGTTTAATGGGCATATTAATATAAAGAATAATAAATTACTGACGACAAAAGAAAATAAATTGTTTCATGGTATTGGAATGGAAAGTGTAAAGCATATTGCTAGAGAAGCTAATGGAATGGTTTTGATAAAAGTTGATAAAGAAAAAAGAGAATTTAAATGCATAATAAAGATTCCTTTGAATTAGATTAGTAAACCATCCAAAAAGGTCTGGCTTTGAGAAATTATATTTTGTGGTTCGCTTAAAGCGTATTTGAAAGTTTATTTTTTATAGAGATGGTTAGAGATTATTTGTAAATGAAATTGAATATTTTTTATGTAAGGCTATCTACTTCTTTTAGGAAGGATAGTCTTTTTTTATCTCATAATAAAATATGAATAACTAATATTTATGTTTTATTTAGTACTAATAGGTGTTGTAGTGAGTGACTAACACATGTGTAGATTGTCAAGTACTTTTGACCCACTTTAACGAATACAATTGACCCACCATGTATTAAAACATGGGGTTCAATTTTATTTATTATTTCTAAATTTTACGGATAGAATTGACCCACCCTCAATAAATTTTTATTTCATATCCATCTAATACCATCGATGTTTTATCGATAAATATTTCTTTTAATCTTGAATCTATTTTGACGTACTTATCTATTGTTAAAAGACGATCTCCAATTAAATTATGAACCAATTGCTCCATGATATCATTCCGTTTATCGCTATAATCTTTTTGCGCTTGATTAATGCTTGAATTATTAATAGGAGAACACAGTTCTTCAACCGACATAAATAAATCCTCATCACAATCCCTGACACTTTCAAAACAGTCTAATTCTACGTTATATTTTAACGATGATCTTTCTTTCATGCGTTTCAGTAGGGCATAAGGATGTTTTACTAGATCATTATCTCTAATATATTGAAATAAAGCTGTTTTTCCAGATTCATTATAAATTTTTGCTAACTCATTTAATTTGTTAGATTGTATTTTTTTCATAGTTATTCCTTTCGTTTTATCTATTTTTACCTTTGACACGATAACTGTCACCCGATATACTGAGTATATGGCAATGGTGGATTAAACGGTCTAATATAGCGGTTGCTGCTAATTGCCCACTAAATAACGAGTCCCATTTACCTAATGGTAAGTTGGTAGTAATAATGAGAGAGCCTTTTTCATATCGACGTCGAATCATTTGAAAAAATAGGCTCTCTCGTTCTTTATCCATTTTTATATAAGATAGTTCATCAATAATTAAAAGCTCTATTTTATCCAATTTTTTCAATAATTCTACAAGGTCTCCGTATTTCATCGATTCATATAATTTATCAACTAATTCTTTAGCATTAATAAAGAGTACTGTTTTGCCAGCTTTACATGCATTTCGACCAATTCCGGTAGCTATTAAGCTTTTTCCTACCCCAGGAGGGCCAATTAAAATGATATTTTCATGCTTATCCATAAATTGTAACGTCCCTAAACTATTTATTTTATCCGCATCAATTGATGGATTAAAAGAATAGTCAATATCTTCAAGTGTTGATGTAATGTCAAAACAAGCTGAGTTAATAAGCTTTGAATTCCGACGAGCTAATTTCCCGTGTTCTTCTACTTTGATAAGTCGTACTAAAAAATCAATATAGCTAAGTGATTCATTTGTTGCCTCGGTTATAATATCCATATATTGTTCTCTCATATCCACAAGCTTAAAATTTTTCATCATTTCATATATATATTCTTCTTTGCTTTCACAATGAATTCCCAAATTAATTCAACCCCTTTACACTATTCTCGTAATAACTGCATTCTCTAGTAATTTCATCTGATAAACCATTGTTTATATCTATTTCTTTATTCTGTTCTGGTGCTTCTTTTGGAAGTTTGAGCTGTTGGTTATAATGAAATAACATAGATTGAAATGATTTGATATCTAGATTGCCTTCATCAATAGCTTTTCTTAATAGTAAATCTAATGTGTTATCATCATACAATTCTCTGAGCATCATTATTTTTCGCATAAGTTTCATTGGCTGTTGAATATTTCTACTAGCTTTTTCAATAAATTCTGCACCATTACTAAAAATAAATGAAAAATCACGTTTTAATTGAGGAATTGAAGTTGATATTTTAGGAGCGATAGCTTCGTAATGTTGCTCAATAGTTACAATTTCTTTTTTTCCATCTACAAGTTCATGACTGGTAATAAAATTATTTTTAGAATCATATATCATAATTTTAAAACCGTATATAATTCGGAAAAAAACATTTTTAGTTACATATTGAACAGGAACGCTGTATTTGTTACCTTTAATACTTATATAACTATCATTACTTACTTTTCTTGTTTCCAATGCGGTTATGTAATAGTGTTTTTTCGGTAAAGGTAATAATGTCTCTTTTTCCTCTAAAAGATAGTGTTGATTAGGAATTCTTCTTGTAGTTCCATGTTCTTTAGAACACCATTCATCAACATCCTTTTTTAATTTCCTATTTAACTCATCCATACTAGCGAAAGAATTTCCTTTAATAAATTGTTCCTCTATATATTTAAATGGAGATTCTATTTTCCCTTTTTTCTTGGCCAATAGCAAGGGCAAGCATTTACATCTGTACCTAAATGTTTTGCCATCATTAATGCGTGAGTATTGTAAGAAATTTCATGTAGTGATTTGGGATTATTTTGAATAACTAATGCCTTTGGATTATCAATTAATAATTCTAATGTCACGCCACCTAAATCATCATACAATTCTTGAATGGCTTCATAAATTGCTGCACCATCTACTGTTAGCGAACAACAAACAGCTTTTTTTCTGGATGCTGATAATATCAAAGCAAAGCAATAAACTTTTCGATAACGCCCTCCAACAAGTACATTGTATTCAGTCCAATCAAATTGTGCTTGATCTCCTGGAGGAGTTTCAATTCTTACTGTAGCCTTACTATTAATATGACCTTCTAAATCGTTATCCACTTTTCTTAAATAGTGATAAAGTGGGCCGATACTTCCTGAATATCCTCTTTTTTGTAATTCACGAAAAATACGTGTACCGTTAAAATTATATGGATCACACCTCCAAGCAACTATTTGATCTTTGTACGGATCAATCACCGAACCATAATCCCTTTTTTTGTATTCGGGTGGTTGAGTCATCTCAACCAGTTTTTTGACCGTATTTTTTGACATGTTTAACATTTTAGCTGTCTTTCTTTTTGAGCCCGTATGTTTATACACTCTTTGAACCGCTGCCTAATCTTGCAAATTTTTCACCTCATATTCTCCTTTCAGTATGCGAGTCACATACTGAAAAAGTATATATTTTATTATTTAGGTGGGTCAATTGTATCTGTTAAATTATTGGAAAAATAAATAATTTTTTAAGAAGGGGTGGGTCAAAAGTATTCATTAAAGGTGGGTCAATTTTGATTATAAATCAACAGATGCAACTCATGATTTTTTTGAGATTATTTAAAAGGTTGTTTATACAAGTTTAGGTGTTGTTTGAGTAATTTTTTACTTTGTTAGTGCATAAGATGGTATAACTAATATGCTTAAGTTGGAATTTAAAAACAGATAAAGTTGTTGTTGTTAAAAATTCATTAATACATTATAAAAATAATTTAAGTGAAAAGGTGGGGAACGATGAAGAAAAAAAGTAGTATGAGTAGGGTTATAGTTGCAATGATTTGTTGCTGTTTATTATTTATGGGTATTTCCGTACGAGCTGAGACTACTGGAAATGTTCCGGTAACTTACACAAAAGAAACAAGTGTAACGTATCCTCTACATGTAAAAGTAACGGGGAAAGGTGAAGTATCAACAGCAACAGAGACATTAAGAAATCAAACTAAGCAGTATGATCTTGCGGTTGATGAATCAATGACTTTTCATTTAAAAGCCGATACTGGGAGAAAGGTAAAAAAAGTACTGTTAAATGGGAGTAATGTTGAAGCTAGTATTGCAGATAATAAACTGACAGTCAGTGGGGCTGAAAAAGAACAGACTCTTATTGTGGAATTTGAATCTGCAAGAAAGATATTTCCACAGACGGGAGATAGCAGTAATTTAGTGTTTTGGTGTATATTATTTGTTTTATCGCTAGCTGGAATAATCTATACATATCGTAAAAAAATCAAGTTGATTAAAAATTAATTAGGAGGTATAACGTGGCTGATAAGAAATATAATGAATTATACTTTATTGATAAACGAACAAAGAAAAAAATAAGGTATATAACTTTTGAAAATTTAAATGAAAGACATCCGGAAGGCGATTATTCGATTATTGGTGAAATATCTATTAAGAATCAAGAAGAAAACGGTATACAAAAAATAATAGATGAAGATACCGACATCTATATTCAAAAAATAGGAACCTACAAAGAAAAACGTTATAAAACAATAGGATATATTCCTTGTGAAGAACATAAGTATATAGCAGTAAAGAAAAAGAAGAGCTTTCTTGTGTGGATTATCTTATTAGCTATATTAGCATTGATATTGGGTAGTTTGGCTTTTAATAATAAAAATAAAGCGGATATAGACCCAAATGCAGGCGATTATTCTTCAGCCTTGAAACGTCCAGATAATATAAGTGACTCTCAAATATTGGTACCTGGATATGGGGAATTTACTCTAGAAAAAGGAAATGACACTATTAATACAGCGTTTTTTAATCCAGAGGGTAACCCGTGTTATTTTAAGTTTACATTAATAGAAAAAGATACCAATGAAGTGTTATATGAAAGTAAACTGGTACCACCAGGTAAGGGAATAACGCCAATCAAGATGAATAAAGCATTTAATGAAGTTGGAAGCTATAATGCCATTTTAAAATTCCAATCCTTTGATTTAGAAGATACAAAGTTGGAATATAATGGCTCAGATATTGATGTTAAGCTGAATGTAGTTGAGTAGCGACGTGAAAGGAGTGATGAACTTTGAAGCAAACTCGAAACTTAAAACAGAAAATGCTGATGCGAGCTAAAAAGGAGGATCTACAAAAAACAACTTGTATATTAACATTACTAATGATGGTAGTCAGCATGATGAATCCTCTCGCATTAATTTATGCAAGCTCAGTTCAGAATACTAATTCAATCATCGAAAATAAAGTGGAATATACCACTGATCATAGCAAAGCGAATATTACATTTGATATGAATAGTTTCGATAAAGAAAAGTATGAATTAGTCTCTATCTTGTCAGATAAAGAAGGAACTGTCTTATATGATCAACAAAAAAATGAGATAGCTAGTTATGCAACTGAAAAAAATGGAAGTTATGGCTTTACTGTAAAATATGCAGAAAAACAACCAAAAGCTATAAATAAAAGTGAACAAACTAATGAAGCTCAATCAGATAACGAGGAAAAAGATTCTCAACATAGGACGGCTAAAGAAGAAAAAATTACTGTTAAGGTAACTAAAATTAAAGAATCAACAGACTCAGAAAAGTCAAAGAATGATGCAACAGCAGAATCAACAGACTTAAACAAGCAAAACAATGATGCAGCACAAGATTCAATAGAGTCAGAAAAGCAAAAAAATGATGTAGTAGAAGAATCAACAGACTCAGAAAAGTCTAAAAATGAAGCAGCACAAGAATCAGCCAAGTCAGAAAAAGCAAAAAATGATAAAATTGAAACTTCAAGTGCCGTAGAATTTATGGGTGATTTACCAAATAAATTTGGAGAAGGATCAGTCGTATATAATACACCGAATAATGAGAATCTATTAAGTTTTGGAAATTCTCATGTTAATTTAGAAGAACAATTTACTTATAGTGGTACAATTTCTGAAACGAATAACTCAGGATATCCAGTAAATCCAAAGCGGATAACTAATGATTATTTTAAGATAAATAAGAATAGAATATCACTAGGTAAAGGGAATACAAGTTATTCCAATCAAACAATCTATTTGCAAAGTAAGTATAAAATTGATTTTACTAGAAATTTTGAGATTAAAGGATCATTAAAATATACTCAAGCAGATAAGCTTTCAGGTTTTACAGTAGCATTTCATAATGATAAAAAATATGTTTCGAAAAACGTTAACGCTACGCTAGGAGTATATTCTTCTAAAGGAATATGGGCAAGCAGTACTTGGGCTGGAGAAGTTGGGTTAAATAGGGGCATTGTTCTTGAATTCGATCCATATAAACACCAAGGTAACAATTCATATCAATTTGGTGATAATCTGTCGACTGGACAACATATTCAAATTTTAGAAACTAATGATGTTGGAGCAGTAGAAACACCATCAATTCAAAATAAAGATATCGATCTTTCCAATTATAATAATAGTTGGACTAACTTTAAGATTTCGTGGAATGCTCATACGAATACCTTAGAACTTTACTTTAACGATCAATTAATGGTAAAGAAAAATAGTTTTAATAATCTTTCAATCTTGAAAAAAAATAAAGCATATATTAGTTTTTCAGCATCGACGAATACAGCAATACAAGATTTATTAGAATTTAATTTCAATGATATTAAATATACTGATATTGATCCGGAAATATCAACAAATTATACAGTGCAATCAGGGAAAAAAGATGCTATATCAAATGAAAAAGTTACCATCACTCATGAAATATGGAATGGGAATAAATCAACAGCTGAAATAACAGATAAATTAAATTTAAAAGCTATGAAAATAGATGGTAAAGAAAAGCATTTAGAAATCTTAAATGTAAAAACAGGAACTGATTTGAATAATTTAAATCCTATTTCTACAGGGAAAAAATTTGATGTCAATCATCCATTAGATGTTATTTGCCCTCCAAATAGTAATAAGTATTATGTTCAGTATGAAGTTACTATACCAAAATTAGAAAAGTATGGAGAATTGAGTAATTTTAATTTGGAAGTGTTACTTGGTCAAAGAGGTATGTCTCAAATCCTTAGCTCAACAGTAATCAAGATTAAAAATAAACCTGCACTTTACGCAAAAGCTAAACAAGGTAATGCTCCAATTACTAATTCTCAAATTATAAAAGTTAATAATCCAACGAAGGTAAATAAAGAGTTATTATGGAACGAACTGTATGCTAAAATTGCTTCACCAACTTCTAAAAAATATAAAATTCGTACTGAAGATAAAGGTACGCAAGAGATGAAGTTTGAATGGGAGTATCAGGTCAACGGTGAAAAGGTTAATGAGTTTCCTAAAAAAATAGAAAAAGGATGTATCTATACTTTAAAACTAAAAGTAATAGACCAATCAGATAATAGATTAACTAATGAATTCAATAGAACGGTAATTGTGGATGACAATACAGCAACAATTACTAATCATTATATCTATGCAAAAGATTCCAAACCTATTTCAGAAACGAAATTAGTTACATTAACTAAAGAAGAATTTGAAAATTATGTCAAAACAGCAAGTAAGGCAAAAGCTTTTAAAGTAAATCAGCAAACTGGTTTAGTTGAATTAGAAGATGTAAAAGTCCAACTTAATGGCTGGTTAGATAGTAATGGGGAACCCTATCATCTACCAGGGAAAGCAACTATTGAATTATATGTGGAAGATGATCCTAATGTAAAAAAATCAATTAATCAAGAAGTTACTGAAAATACGTGGAGCTATGATACAAGTGATAGAACCGAAATAAATGGTGCTTCAGGATTTATTGTGATTCCTAAGAGTGTTACTCTTGAAAGTGGCACTAAAAATCAAAAAGATAAGCTAGTAGGACAAGCAGACATCTATTTTGCAGATTATACTGCAGAAGATGTTGAGTATGATGTGTCTGTAGATAAAACTTTTGAATTAGTCAAAGTTGATGATCCAAGTAGTAAGTTTACAGTAACATCTGTCGGTAATAAATTAAGTGCTCAAAATAAAATGGAAGTTGGGAAAATTAATTCTCAATACAAAGATAAGCCACAAATCATTCATTTTGAAGCACCAAGACATGAAGTAGATAAAAGTAAAGGTAATTGGAAAGGTAATGTGCGATTCTACTTCAAGAGAATTTAATTTGGTACTAATATAGAATTTCTATGTTAAGTATATATTTGAACAGAAAAGAATAAATGAAATGGAGGAATTTTAATGTTCAATAAAAAAGCAATCGTAGCAATGACAATTTTAGGAGGAATGGTAGTACAAGCAACACCAATTTTTGCAGCAGCTCAAACTTCACCAACAAACACAATTAAAAGTGGTACAACACCGGTTACTTATGATAATAGACAAGTGTTACCTGATGGGAATGGACAATATGGAATGATTATTCCAACAGCTATCTCATTTACAGATAAAAATACAACAGCTAATGCTGATGTTGAAATTACTGGTATTAATGGATATAAATTAGAAGACTGGAAAGAATTATCAGTTCAAGCAAGTGTACAATCAAAAAATGAATATAAATTAAAATTAAACGGAAATGGAACTGAATCAGCAACTTATGAATTAAAATATGGAGGTGAGACTGCCTTTACAGGTGCAAGTGCAAATCAAATTAAACAAAAATTAGGTATTGGTGGACATGACAATGCTTCTAAAGCAACAGGTACAGCTACTTTAAAAGACAAAGCAGGAGCTACTAAAAAAGGACAATATACAGATACTTTAACATATAGCTTTAAAGAATTACAAAATACTAAAAATTAATATTTTTAGCTAAATTGAGCGAATGTTATAAATTGCGGCGAACCCCCACATGCATGCGTGTGGGATGAAAGCCGTTTCTCTTTGATTTGATAATAGCATGGAATGAATATATAATCTATACATATGATAATAAGGGAGATTGATTGTGCTTCCTTGCTGAAAAACAGAAATTTACCGCTAATGTGGTCATTGGACTGCTTGGTAATGAAAGTTCTGATTTAAATAGATTTACACTTGTAACTCCAAAGTCTGAAAATGATGTATGATTACAAGCTACACTTGACAATCAGAACCCCATGGGAGCAGTCAGTTAGACTTTATAATAAATGATGTTTGTGAAGAAAATCTGCACAATCATCATTTATTTTTTTGTATTAATATGTGTGAAAAAGGCTCTTTACTATGGATCGATTTTTTGATAATTCAACAAAAGAGTTAGTAATCTAATAGCTGTTAAAGGTATGGGACATAAGTTTTTGTGTATAATTAAGGTGAAAGGTGAGGTGATATGATGAAGGGAGATAAGGAGTTCTGGAATAGGGGTGCTAAGTTTTACGCCACTTTTATGAAGAAGAATGAGCGTGTATATGAAAATTTTGTGGAGTTAATAGCACCGTTTTTACAGGATAATTTAAGAGTTTTAGAGATTGGTTGTGCAACGGGGCAGATTACTTTTTTGTTAAGTAGTTTTGTGGATGAGGTGATAGCAACAGATTATTCTGAACGAATGATTGAGTATGCAAATAAGCGTAAGTCGGTTGAAAATATTATTTTTGAGGTTGCTGATGCGATAGATTTACCATATGAAGATGGGAGTTTTGATGCGGTTGTAATTGGGAACGTGTTACATATCGTGAGTGATGCGGATAAAGTTTTGGCTGAAGCGATGCGTGTATTGAAACCAGGAGGGCGGTTGTTTGCATTGACATTTATTGATACGGAATCTAAAAATACAGTTAAATTAAAGGTAATGAAGTTATTTGGCTTTAATGTGAAAAGGGAATTTACTAGAGAATCTTATGAGGAGTATATTACAGCTGCTGGATTTGAAATGCTCAAAAGTGAGGTAATTGCGGCTAGCCCACTCGATGAAGGGGTTGTTGTTGCAAGGAAAAATAAGTAAAGGAAATAGCTGATTAAGATGCATTGCTACGAGGCTATTAATCGTATATAGAAAATAAAAAAGTGGCTACCAAAAGGACGAAAGGTAACCACTAAAAAATACTATATCTTAAATATAATACCTGATACGATGAAATTCAAGTAATAACATAAAAAGTAAGGGGATTCTTTACGGAAGAGTATTACGATGTTCTAGGTATGCGAGGTAGTTTAACAGTATTCATTAAATTGAAATTTGTGGTGTTCCTACATTATAACTTTTTAGGAGTGTTGCTTTTTGGGGCAACAGTATTCGTTAACTAGCTAAATATGGTTACCAATCAATTGCCACAACTGGTTATTTGGAGTGTTTGGTGTGATAGGGGGGAGCTATTGTAGTAGATGTTTTGCTTGGTGTATTATGTTTTTTGCGTCATTTTTTAGTCATTTTTGGCTCGTTCATTTATTCTTACTGATTCCGCTTTTTTGTGGGTTGATATTACAGTATTTTTCATCAGAGTTTGAGGCGTGATTTTTTGGCGAAGTTTTCTGAGGTTTGAAGCGTTCATATTATATGATATTATTTCTACTTAATTTTCGTTTTTTTGTTCGTCGATATTACTGTATTTCCACATAATTGCGAGGCGAAGTTCTTAGATAATTTATTTTTCAAGTATATTTTTAATTATTTTTTTATGTTTCTTTCTGAAAATTTGTTATAATTAAGCATAGGAGTTATATATTTCTGAAGGAGGTTTGGTGATGAGAACGATTAATGTGGAAGGTGAGAGTCAATTATTTGTTAAGCCGACTATGATGCGACTTTCGATAACAATTTCAGGTGATAGGGATACTTTTGAGGAGGCTGTTTATCAGTCGACTAAGGAGACGGAGCGGTTCAAGTATATTGTTGAGCGTCTTGGTTTTTCTAAGCATGATTTGAAGACGATTAGGTTAGATATTGATACGAACACTGAGTCATACCGAGATAAAAATAATCATTATCGTCAGCGTTTTGTGGGGTATTCATATGTTCATTGTATGTTTTTAGAGTTTGCAGAAGATAATAAGCGCCTTGGAGAGATTTTGTCAGCCTTGCTTGAATCCAGAATTGAATTTGAATTCCAGGTATCCCATACGATTAGTCCAGCCGAGCAACAAGATTGTCAGAACAAGTTACTTTCTGATGCGGTATTGGATGCAAAGAAAAAAGCTGAAATCCTAGCGAAAGCAAGTGGCGTAACATTAGGCGAAGTGGTGACCATTAAGCATGGCAATGATTGTTATGACTTGTATAGCAACAACTTTTTGGACTCTGAATGTAGATTTTCCCCAATCATGGAATCTGCCCCCGTGGAATTCTCAGTCGATGCCAAAGAAATCGAGCTAACCAATCGAGTACATATAGTCTGGGAAATAAAATAATAACAAAAAAATCATATAAATTAACGAAAATCCGTTATAGTGAAACCATTCATTATAGCGGATTTTTTGTGTGGATTCCCTTAAAAAAAGCGAAGAGCAATCTCATCATCACTCCTCGCTAGAATACTATCTTTAGAATAAAAATAAAAAAATTACTCCTGGAACCAAAAGAACCAACCACATACCTTTATAAAAACGCTGATTATATACATTATGCGAACAAGGAAACAGCCATTCATTTTGCGGAAAATCCTGCAGATGCCACGTCAAAGTATGATTACACTCAATCACAATACTCCAAACAGCCCCCGACACCAACACCACCACGACACCCCAAAACGTAAGAGGCGCTTGATAACGCTGAATGAAAAAATAGACCGCCAACCGCACAAAAATCGCCAAAAAACTAAGCGTCCCAACCACCGAAATAGCCGGATGAAACTCATACTTCAAATGAAAAATCACCAAAGGAATAAAAATCCCTAAAGCCCCAAAAGTCAGCATACTAACCCGCATACCAGCCTCTAACTGAATTTCCGACTTGAACAACACCATCAACCACACCACAGCCGGACTTATAACAGCCGCATAAAAATTCCACAAATGCACCAACCAACTATCCGACTCCTCACCATAAAAATCAGTCCCACGACGCATAAAAATCCCACCTTTCAAAACGCAATAAATTATTGCTCTTATCACCTTAATTTTACAATAAAGAAGGGGGGAATGCGAACGGGAGGGGAAGGGGAGTTGCATAAAAAATACTTTGTGGTATAGTGAAAGTGTGAGAATAGATAACCTATTATAATTAACATAAAACATTGGATGTATTGAAATATTAATAGAGAACATAATAGGTATTGAAATCACAATATTAACAAACAACATAAGATGTAGCATCCCTAAAGTTAGACTTGTAATTCTAGCTTCAAGGGGTGCTTTTTTGCATATTATGTCAGAATGATGGGGATATACTATATTATAAAATTAGCATCTCTTATTAGCTTGATTTTACAACAAAGCTAGGGGAATACTAATAGGATAAGGAAGGACTTCACCAACGTAAACCTGTTTTAGTGTATCATTTAGCTAATCAAAAATTACGAAAGACTAGATAACGAACGCATAATCAAATCCACGTCCTTATTTTCTAGCTCTTGAA
>NZ_FOGF01000002.1 GCF_900111135.1 Granulicatella balaenopterae
CTGTAAATTCATCAAATAATTGGTCAGCAACATGTAATTTAACGCTTTTAGCAATAAAGCAATTTTTATCAACAATATCTGTTTCTGCAGTAAAGAATTTTTTACAATGTTTGCATTTGAAGCGTTGCTTAATTAATTTTAAATAAGTATCCATACCAGAACAAGGTAGTAATGTAATGGTAGAAGAACGAGTACCATGTTTAACGATAGAAAAATGTTCATTTTTACAACCACAGTGCTCGCATGCTTTAGGTTTATAGGTTACTTTACCGTGGGCAACAATTGATTTTTTACCTTTAACAACAACTTCTTCAGTTAATTCGTCATATAAAGTAACGTTAGGGTCTTTTATTTGTAGAAAAATTTGTGTAGAATGTGACATAGAGCAAGTCTCCTTTTTATCTTATTTTGTTTAGTCGCTTATAATATAAAGGAACTTGCTCTTTTTGTGTAGTCTAAAATCATTTTTTTGCCTTAATTGGCTTGATTTTGTTTCAAAGAGTTAGAATTTAGTTGTCAAGGAGGAAAGCGAAGCGAACCTTGACTACTGAATGATTAACTCTTTATTTTTTTAAAAGCCAATAAGCACATAAAAAATAGGATCAATGATTTTACTCATCAACCCTATAAATTATAGAACCTTTTTAATCTTTATTAAACTATTTTTTAAAGCGAACAACAATAATGCCCATTAAACCACCAAAACTATCTAAAATAGCATCTTGCATTAAAGGCGTTCTTCCAGGTGTTAATCCTTGATGGAATTCATCCGTCATCGCATATAAAGCTATTATAAAAAAGGCTAAAACATACGAAGTCCATTTGTATTTCATATAAAATTGCAATCCCTTTGCCCATTGATACGCCATAAAATAATAAATTAATACATGACAAGTTTTTCGAATAAAAAATTCAATAAACTGCGCATACCCTAATGACGGTACACTAATTAATTTATTCCCATAATAAAATTGAATCTTGGATAATGTTTGCGCAAATGGTTGGCTTTTAAAAATCGTCTGCAATATAGCTACCAATGATTGATCTTGGTAGGAAACTGATGAACTATAAAAAACTAACACCATTGTGGCGATTGCTAAAGTAATTGCTAAATTCGCTTTAGATTTTTTACTCATAAATGATAATCCTTTCATCTTTTTTGAACCAGTGATCCTATATCCTAACTCTAGTGATTGACTTCATACTTATTAACACGTGAATATCCAATCTGCTAATTATAAAAAAGAGATCAGATTAGAACTGACCTCTCAAAGCAATGATATGCCTTCTATAGACAATCCATTGATACTAGATGCCTAATGTCCATCGCAAAAAGCTGAATAGATTTACTGGCAATCGTCTAAAAGCTAACTTCTATTCAATACTAAACCTTTTTGTTGGTACTATCTTTTAAAATACTTTCGTGCAGTTTCTAAAGCATTTTGTGACATAATCAATTGACCATATTCTTGAAGAACTAACTTATCAATTGCTGATTCTTCCCCATATTCTAATACAATTGCTAAAATATCTTTCTGTCTTGGATGATGTCTAGAAATCTTAATCGTTAAAAAGTAACGTTGATTATGCTCGAATAAACTTGATTCTATCTTTTCTTTTCTTAATTGTTTTGATAAGGCAATAAAATCTTCAAATTCATTAAAAATAACTGTTTTCACAATATCTTCTTGAATAATCTCTTCATCATCAAATTCATACTCTTGGCTATCATCCTCTTCAGAATCTTCGAGCGTTTGATTCGCATTACCACCAATTAAATCCAAAATATCAATCTCATTCGCACCTAAAACATCACTCAATTGATTGATAAAGTCTTCATTAGGATCATCAGTATCTTTATCATTAGCTGTTGGAGGTCTTAAACGGATTGATTCAGATACATAAATTTCTAAACCTTCCGTATTTGGCATTACTTGAAAAGTTAACGCTTCTGTTTCTTCAAAAAAATCTAGTAAGTCTAATTCTTCGAGTAAACCATGAAAAAAAGGTTCTACCTGAGTTGGATTAGTAAATAAATCTACTAAATTCACGCCACGATCAATTAAATCCTGATTAGCAACTCTAATTAATACAGTATTTTCATTTATATGTTCCATTTCCATAGTCTGCTCACCACCTTTATTTTATTTCTCTCTTTCATTCTAATTGAAAACTAAAAAAAGTAAAGACTTTTGATTCACTTTCAGACAAAGAAATCAAAAAAAGACTAGGAATTCACTTGCTCCTAGCCATCATTATTTAATTTTTTAAATTATATTAAAAATTCACTAATTGTTGTGCTTGATCTAGCTCATAAGCACGCACTTCTCTTGGTAAGAAACGACGAATTTCATCTTCGTTATAACCTACTTGAAATCTTTTTTCATCCATCATGATTGGACGACGCAATAATCCTGGATTCTTTTGAATTAAATCAAATAAATCATTTAAAGCGATATCGTCTAAATCAATATCTAATTCCTGAAATGCTTTTGAACGAGTTGAAATAATCTCTTCTGTTCCATCTTCAGTCATTCGTAAAATGCCTTTAATCTCTGCGATTGTTAATGGCTCTGAAAAAATGTTACGTTCTTTATATTCAATATTATGTTCCTGTAACCATGCACGTGCTTTACGACATGAAGTACAGCTTGGCGATGTATATAAAGTAACCATGTAATCATCTCCTTTTTATGTGAGCAAAATTTAATGACACCATCACACTCACCTATATACATATTATACCTTATATTGCAAATAATATCTATCCTTTTTTGACTATTTTTTGTACTTTTTTATTTTTACTTTTTCACATATTCCTAACAAATTTCTTTATTTTTTACTATTAAATCAATAAATATAACCAAATTGCTCATTTGTGAAAAAAACATACGTTCCATTAATAGATTAGAATACTTATAATGTAAGGGCTTTTTCTATAAGAGTATTAGTCAAATAGAACATTTTAGGTTATAATACTAATAAGTATGTAACGTTAGGAGTTATGATTATGAAAAAGAAAAAAATATTTTCAGGTGTTCAACCATCTGCTATTCCAACCATTGGAAATTATATTGGCGCAATGAAACACTTTGTTGATTTACAAGATGATTATGATTGTACATATTGCATCGTTAATCAACACGCTATTACCGTTCCACAAGATCCTAAAAAACTAAAACAACAAACGCGTTCTTTAGCAGCATTATATATTGCTTTAGGTCTTGACCCAAATAAATCCACTATCTTCGTGCAATCTGAAGTACCAGCCCACGCGCAAGCTGCTTGGATTGTTCAATGTAATGTCGGTATTGGTGAATTAGAGCGTATGACCCAATACAAAGATAAATCCCAAAAACAAGAATCTGTTTCTGCTGGGTTATTAACTTACCCACCACTAATGGTAGCAGATATTGTATTATATAATGCTGATGCTGTTCCTGTTGGTGAAGACCAAAAACAACATTTAGAATTGACTCGTGATTTTGTCAATCGCTTTAACTCACGCTATGGTAATGGGAATCAGTTATTAGTCTTACCTGAACCATTAATTCCTAAAGAAGGCGCACGTGTTATGAGCTTACAAACACCTACTAAAAAAATGAGTAAGTCTGATAAAAATATTAAAGAATATATTTCATTATTAGATGAGCCTAAAGTTATTCGCAAAAAAATTAAAAGTGCCGTAACAGATTCAAGTGGTGTTATTAGCTATGACCCAATTGAAAAGCCTGGTGTTTCTAATCTATTAACCATCTATTCAGCATTCACTAATCAATCTATTCCAGAATTAGTTAAACAATATGATGGTGTTGGTTATGGTCAATTTAAAACAGACTTAGGAGATGCTATTGTTGCTGTTTTAGAACCAATTCAAGAAAAATATTATGCCCTACTAGATTCAGATGAATTAGATGCCATTTTAGATGAAGGTGCTAAAAAAGCAAATTTAGTAGCAAATAAAACATTACACAAAATGGAAAGAGCGATTGGATTCGCACGCTAAACTAAGGAACCAAACAAGACTGCTTTCATAGTGGTCTTATTTTTTATTGTGATATAAAAGGGGGTTATTATGATGCAAAAAGATCAAATTATTTCAATTGTAGCAGCGAATATGAAAGATTTTCATCAAAAAGATTGTTCTGGTCATGATTGGTTTCATATTGAGCGTGTCCACCATTTAGCCAAAGAAATTAGTCAAACAGAAACAAATGCCGATAGTTTTATTGTGGAATTAGCTGCTTTACTACATGATCGTTATGATAAAAAACTGGTCGCATCAGTTGAATCAGAACGTCAATTTGTGAAAAATTATTTAGCAGATTTTTCTATCGATGAACCAACAATTAATGCTATTTTACAAGCCATTGATTCTGTTAGCTTTAGTAAAGGTCAAAATAACCCACAAGCACTATCACTAGAAGCTAAAATTGTCCAAGATGCTGATCGTTTGGATGCGATTGGTGCTATTGGTATTGCTCGTACATTCGCCTTTGCTGGCAGCTTTCATGAACCGATTTACTTAGGAGAAAAACGTTCCAACCACCTAGATAAAGATGTACCTGCCACCGCAATCGGCCACTTTTATGATAAATTACTACGACTAAAAGATTTCATGCATACAAAAAAAGCAAAAGAAATCGCCCAAAGTCGCCAAGATTTTATGGAAACTTTCTTAAAAGAATTCTATCAAGAGTGGAATCGTTAATTTTATCTAAAATTTGATACTCATGAAGCCTAAAGTATTAGAAAAAATCATTTTTTGTGATAAAATACTTGAGAACTAACTAAAAAAGGAGAATCATATGTCAACTAAAGCAAAACTCGCAAAAGTAGCCGGCAAATTCACTAGATGGGCCTTAACAACCTTTACACATGGAGGTAGTAGCTTACCAGGTAAAGTTGCTCTAAAAATTGATGAAAATGTCTTAAAAGAATTATCTAATGATTATGAAGTGATTATCGTTAGTGGAACGAATGGGAAAACCTTAACAACATCCCTTATTGTTCAAATTCTAAAACAAAAATACCCGAATATTTTAACAAATCCAACTGGGGCTAATCTTCAACAAGGGATTGTATCAACTTTCCTAGGTCATAAAGTTAAAAAAGGTGAAAAGAAAATTGCTGTATTAGAAATCGATGAAGCAACCATTAAGCATATTACAAAATTTATTCAGCCAAAATTATTCGTCTTTACCAATGTTTTCCGTGATCAAATGGATCGTTTTGGTGAAATTTATACGACTTATAACTTAATGCTTGAAGGAGTAAAGGATGCACCTGAGGCAATCGTCTTAGCTAATGGTGATTTACCTATCTTTAATTCTGTTGAAATTCCTAATAAACAACAATTTTACGGCTTTAACTTTGAAGAAGATTGCGAACAAATGGCGCATTATAATACAGATGGCATTCTTTGTCCGCATTGCCATAATATCTTGCACTATAAATCAATCACTTATAGCAATCTAGGTAAGTATTATTGTCCAAATGGCGACTTTAAACGCCCAGAACTTGACTATCAAGTAACTGAATTAACGAATTTATCATTAACAGGCTCTTCATTTAAAATTGATGGCAATCCTTTATCTATTCCTAATGCTGGTTTATATAATGTTTATAATGCCTTAGCTGCTTATTCTACAGCACGTATTTTCGGCCTAACTCCAGCAGAAATCCAAACTGGCTTTGAATCTTCTAAAAAGATTTTTGGCCGTCAAGAAACCTTTATGCTAGGTAATAAAAAAGTCATGATTAACTTAATTAAAAATCCAGTAGGTTTCAACCAAATTGTGCAATTACTAAACTATGAAACAGAACCATTTAGCTTAGCTATTTTATTAAATGATAATTATGCTGATGGACAAGATATCAGTTGGATTTGGGATAGTAATTTTGAAGGTTTACATGATTTAGATTACCGCGAAGTTTTATTAGGTGGTTTACGTGTTAACGATTTGCAATTAAGAATGGAAGTTGCTGGTTTTGAAAAAGAAAATAAAATCATCCAGTCTAATGAAGAATTAATTCAAAAATTAACCGATACTAATGCTGAAAAAATCAATATTTTAGCAACTTATACTGCCTTACTAGATTTACGTAAAGAACTAGCTAAAGCCGGTTATATTAAGGAAGGGATGCAATCATGAAATTAACAATCTGTCATTTATATGGGAACTTAATGAATACTTATGGAGATAATGGTAATTTATTAATGCTTAAGCATCATTGTAAATTACGTGGGATTGAGGTTGAATCAAAATTAATTAGTATTGGGGACGAATTTAACCCTAATGAATTTGATTTAATGATGTTTGGCGGTGGACAAGATTATGAGCAAAAAATTGTTTCTGAAGATTTACAATTAAAAAAAGAAGCCATTACTGAATTTATAGAATCAAACGGTGTTGTCTTAGGGATTTGTGGTGGCTTCCAATTATTAGGTCACTATTATATCAATGCAGCTGGGGATAAGCTTCCTGGCATTGGCGCAATTGATTATTATACTATCAATCAAGAAAATAATCGCTATACTGGTGATGTTGAGATTTATAATGAAGAATTTAATGAAACGTATTTAGGTTATGAAAATCATAGCGGTCGTACCTTCTTAGGTGAAAATGTTAACCCTCTTGGTAAAGTGAAGAAAGGATTTGGCAATAATAATGAAGATAAAACAGAAGGCTGTCATTATAAAAATGTCTTTTGCTCTTATTTCCATGGACCAATGTTAGTTAAAAATCAACATCTTGCTAATCGTCTTATTGATTTAGCCATTAAACGCCAAGAAAACTTAAAAAAATAATAGATAAAGCTAGCTACTACCAGTCACCTTCCTGATAGTAGCTAGCTTTTTTGTTATACTATCAATTGCCAATACATGTTAATGAACCAATCACCATAAAAATAGATTAGGATACAAGCAATGCTCATCATCGGCGCAAAAGCCAATCTCTCAAGCATTTTATTAGTTCCGGTATAATAAAGTATCACAACGACTAAAGCTACCCAAAAAGCGCCTATTCCGACTAATATCACCTCATACCAATCTAACCATAATGCCAAACAACAAAAATAATACACATCCCCCATTCCCATAGCCTCTTTTTGAAATAAATATTGCCCCAATAAATAAATAGCCATATATAATCCCAATGCCACTAAAGACGCTATTACCATTCGGCTTAATTCTTCTAATGAACTAATAACTAGTAACCGCAATAGACAAAATCCAGCTAATAAATGAAGATAAATATAACCTTCCTTTATATCAATTGCTGAGACAAGAATACAACACTCCATTAATAAGAAACTACTTACTATCATGTGCCAATCCAGAATTTCTTGATGATAAAATAGATACACAACTGCCAAGGCTGTCCCGAATTCAACTAGATAAGCCTTACTAGCTTGCTTTGTAATATAGTTAATTACCCAATAATTAAACTTACCGAATCCATAACCAATTACGAATAATAATATTATCATATTGACTCCTCCTTCACTAAGTTATACGTGAAAAAGGTTATTTATTTCGAAAAAAAGATGGAAAGCATTCACTTTCCATCTCTGTTAATTATTTTTTATTTTTTTCTAATAACTCAGCTTGCTCTCCTTCTGGCAAATTAACAATTGGAATAACTTCTGGATACAAACCAGAATGTTCTTTATACCAAGCAAATAAATGCGTCACAATAACTTTTAAGACCGCATAACCTGGAATTCCTAATAATAAACCAACCAAACCGAATAAACGTCCTGCAGTTAATAAAATAAACAAAATTGTCGCCGGATGAATTTTCAATGAATTCCCTAAAATTAATGGCGATAAAATACGACCTTCAATCGTTTGTTCAATTGAAAATACAATAATTACTTGCAATAACATCCACGGTGAATGAACAAAAGCTACAATAACGGCTGGAACCATTCCGAAAAATGAACCTACATAAGGTATGATATTTAACATTCCAGCCAAAATAGCAATGGTCATGCCATAGGGTAAACCAATAATTGCATAGCCAATCATAAACATAATAGCAACAGCCAAAGCTACCGTAATTTGACCACGAATATATTGACTAATTTGATCATTCATTTCAGAAAATACTTCAATGATTTTTTTGCGTGATTTTGTTGGGAAAAATTTTGCTACAGTCGGTAAAATCTTCTCGCCATCAACCATTAAATAGTATAAAATAATTGGCATTGTAATTAAACCAATCACAATCTCACTAACTGCACCAACAACACTCCCCAAACCTAAGAAAGTAGTATTAACAACCCCATTTAATTTAGAGGTAAAGGACTTAACAAAATCTAAATTAATTTGCGTTAATTGCGCTTGAATTTCTTCCCAGGCACGACTCTTAATAAACGTATTTACTTGATTAGCTGTTGCTTCATAATAATATGGCCATTGTGATACAAAATCGACAATTTGCTGTTGGATAATTGGAATAACGCTAAATACCATTGCTACAATTACTAGAACCATCACAATAAGCATAATCCAAACCGCATATTTTTTGGGAATCCCCTTTTTTTGTAAGAACTGCATCCCTGGCTTTAATAAATAAAATAAAATCCCTGCCCCAATCACTGGAAGGCCAACAATTTTTGATAAACTTTGCAATGGTGTAAATAAATAAGCAACTTTAGTAAACATCCAAATATTAATTAAAAATAATAATATAATAATTAAAACGGTCACCAATTGATTATTTAAAAACCACTTCCAAAACCACGATGCCTGATTTTTTGGTGCTTTTTCTTTCATACTATACCTCCCATCCACTTCTCAGTCTTTGTATAAATTTTACCATATTACCTATCTAAAAAATACATTCACGCCTAGTTTTTACAATATTTTATAATTCTTCTGCTATAATAGATATATCAAACACTTGGGGGTATTATTATGAAAGAAACTTTTTTATTAGGCACCTACACCAAACGCTTAAGCAAAGGAATTTATTCAATTGACTTAAATACCGAAACTAAAACGCTTGAAAATTTACAATGTATTGCCCAAACTGAAAATCCAACATATTTAACTAATGATAAGAATTATTTATTTGCTGTCACAAAAAATGATACAAATGGTGGACTTATTGTGTATCAAGAAGAACAAGATAACTACAAAAAAATTGCTACTTTATTCCAAGAAACAAAAGTCCCGTGCTATATTGCTTATAATCCACTTAATCAAAGTATTTTAACAGCTAATTATCATGATGCTACAACTAGTCTTTATCATTTTAATCAAGAACACATTACGCTATTAGATCGCGTTAAAGAACTTGCGTCAAGTGTACACCCTAATCAATCACAATCACATTTACACTTTGCCAATTATACACCTAACAAAAAATTTATTATTAGTTGTGACTTAGGTGGCGACCATCTATTAACGTTTAAATTAACAAATGAGAATCATTTAGCATTAACACATACATATACAAGTCTTCCTGGTGCGGGGCCAAGACATATTGTGTTCCATCCGCATTTGAATATTGCTTACCTTATTTGTGAATTATCCGCAACTATCGAAGTATTAGATTTTAATTCTATAACAGGTGAATTTCAACGTATCACAAGTATAGCGATGTTCAATTCAACTGAACAAGCCCAAAAATGGGCTAGTGCTATTAAACTATCTCAAGACGGTAAATTCCTCTACACATCTAATCGTGGAACAGATGTCATAGTTGTTTTTGCTATTAATCAAGCTACTGGTAACTTAACCAAAATTCAAACTATTGCAACAGAAGGGCGAACTGCACGTGATTTTACCTTAAATCAAGATGAATGTTTTTTGATTGTCGGTCATCAAGATTCTGATAATTTAAGCCTTTTTGAACGTAATAGTAATACCGGACTATTAACACTTTTAGAAAAAGATATCTTTGCACCTGAAGTTATCTGTTTAATCCACAAATAAAATGAGAGCTAGCTTTATAGCTAGCTCTCATTTTATTTTTAATTATTATGCGTTTAATTCTGCGTGACCAATTACGTCCGTTGCAGAAACTTGGCCTGGATTAATTGTTACATTAGCAATTTTATCCATATTAGTTAATGCTACGATCATTGGTGTTTTTTTGCCGGCTGCTTCAATTGCTGCTAAATCAACAGTTGAAATAACTGTATCTTTAGTAACACGTTGGCCTTCCTTAACAACTGTTTCGAATGGTTCACCATTTAATTCAACTGTATCTAATCCCATATGTAATAAGATTTCAACACCATCGTCAGTTTTAATACCTACTGCATGTTGTGTTGGGAATACATTTAATACTTCACCTTCACAAGGAGAAGTAATGTTACCATCTGTTGGCAATACAGCATATCCATCACCCATAAATTTTTGCGAGAATACAGCGTCATCTACTTGATCGATTGGAATTACTTCACCATTTGCTACTGCATATAAAGTTAATCCTGATTTTTCTTCTACTTTTTGTTCTTTTTTCTTTTTAAAAAATCCAAACATTATTTCCACCCCTTTTAATTCATATTATTATTTTATCATAATTAATTCTTAATTAAAAATGATAAGAATTTATGTAACTGTTTTCAAATTCGTTTTTGTTTTAAAGGAAAATTGTAGCTAATACGATAATCCCTAAAACAATACGATACCAACCAAATGCTTGGAAATCATTTGTTTTCACATAACTTAATAAGAATTTAATTGCCCATAATGAAACTACAAATGACACCACACTACCAACAATTAAAATAATAAATTCAGCCATTGTAAAATGGAAACCAAATTTAAGTAATTTTAAAGCACTAGCCCCAAACATAATTGGAATCCCCATAAAGAATGAATATTCAGTTGCAACATAACGTGATGTCCCTACTAATAATCCACCTAAAATTGTAGAACCTGAACGTGATGTACCGGGAACTAATGCCAAACATTGAAATAAACCAATTTTAAAAGCTGTTTTATAATCTAAATTTTCAAAAGTTTCAATGTTTGGTTGAATACCTTTATGCTTACGCTCAATAATAATGAATAAAATACCATAAACAATTAAGGCAATTGCAATAACAATTGGTTTATTTAAATATAGATCCATATAATCATCAATTAAGAAACCTAATACCGCAGCTGGAATACAGCCAATGACCACTTTCTTCCATAAATTAATTGTTTGAATTTTTTCTTTACGTGTTTTTGAACTCGCAAAAGGATTTAAGCGATTAAAGTATAAAATAATAACTGATAAAATCGCTCCTAGTTGAATAACTACATTAAACATTTCTTTAAATTCCGGACTCATATTTAATTGTAATAGTTGATCGACTAAAATCAAATGGCCCGTACTACTAATCGGTAACCATTCTGTAATCCCTTCAACAATTCCTAAAATAATCGTTTTAATTAATTCAATTAAAAACTCCATTGTGTCACTCCTATCTGATATTTATGTACATTTGACAGTATACTGTTTTTTCAGCTTAACTTCTATCTTTATTTAAGAAAATTTAAAAAAATAACTTTTTTTGCGCTTTGATCCACATCAAATCACATCACATGATTATTCTTCATTCCTTATTTCATAGCAAAAAATCTTATATTTTCGTAAAATAAATAATAATGGCTTTATTCAGTTATTTTAGATAGACATTTTTGTTCTAATACTTTACACTGATTTTGATGGATATTTATTTAGGAGGTAAGTTATGAAAAAACATCCCGTTCTTATTACGTTATTTGGTGCAACTGGAGATTTAGCGAGTCGCAAACTCTATCCAGCACTATTTAAATTATACCAAAAAGGCTTTTTAGCTGAAGATTTTGCTGTTATCGGAACTGCTAGACGTCCATGGACAGATGAGTATTTCCATTCAGTAGTTGAATCATCAGTATCAAGTCTTGCTACTAGCTCAAATGAAGCAAAACAATTTGCAAGTCATTTTTATTATTTATCTCATAATGTTAATGATACAAATCATTATATTAAGTTAAAAGAATTATCAAAAGAATTAGACAATAGATATCAATTACAAGGCAATCGTATCTTTTATTTAGCTGTAGCTCCTCAATTTTTTGGCGTTATCGCAAAACATTTAAAAGATCAAGATGTTCTATCTAAAGTTGGTTATAATCATTTAATTATTGAGAAACCATTTGGCCATGACTATCAATCAGCCGAAGAATTAAATACAGCTCTAAGAACAGCCTTTAAGGAAGAACAAATCTATCGTATTGACCATTACTTAGGCAAACCAATGATTCAACAACTAGCTTTAATGCGCAAAGACAACACGGCATTAGAAAACATCTTAACTGGTGAATACATTAAAAATATCCAAATCACTTTAGCAGAAGAAGTTAGCGTTGAAGAGCGTGGTGGTTATTATGAAACAAGTGGCGCTTTACGTGATATGCTACAAAACCATATTTTACAAGTTTTAGCATTAATTACTATGGATACCCCTCTTGATGGGAATATCAGAAAAGCTAAAATTAATGTCTTAAATCAATTACCTAATTATACAAATGAAGAAATCACAGAATATTTTGTACGTGGACAATATGGTGAAGATAGCGCTCATACAAAGCCAGCCTATCGTGCCAATGAACACGTTGCTAATGAATCCACAGTTGAGACCTTTGTTGCTGGGAAAATCTCTTTACAGTCAAATCGTTGGAAAAATACACCAATTTATGTTCGCACAGGAAAAAGCATGGCTCATAAGCACACTAGCATTGTTATTCAATTTAAAGAGCTGCCTGGTAGCGAAATCCCACGCTCCATCAACTTTATGATTGCTCCTGATGAAAGAGTCCAATTAGATTCTTCCGAAGCAACCAGTACCCTTTATCGTGCCATTTTAAATAAATACTTCAACCAAAAAGAATTACAAACTGCTCCTGAAGCATATGAAAAATTAATTCTTGATTGTATGAATCATGAATCAAATAGTTTTTCTGCTTGGGAAGAAGTAGCTGCCTCTTGGAAATTTGTTGATTTAATTCGAGATGCTTGGAATAAAGAAACACCATCATTCCCAAATTACCAATCAGGAACAATGGGGCCAATTGCTAGTGATAAATTACTAGAAAAAGATGGCCATCAATGGATAATCTAAACCATTATAATGAAGCGTTCAATCAATTTGATTGAACGCTTTTTTATTGTAAAAGAAAAAGATTGATAAGCTTAAACTTACCAATCTTATTATCTATTATGCTAATGCTTTTTCAATTTCTGGTAAAAGTGCTAATGACATATTTGAGCCAATCACTAACATTTCATATAATGGGAAAACATTTTCTTTAGCAATACGTGAAACACATTTAGCAAAGATTTCTCCATCACCTGCTAAAACTGCTGTATAATAACCAGTTTTAAACATATTTAATTCGTTTAACATTTCTAATACGGCTGGTTTTTTAGCATAGTCTGTGACATAAGCTAATTCACCGTATACAATTTGAAAATCAGCAATATCTTCTGCATCCTGAATAACAATATTAAATGAAATTGGTTTGGCATCTGGTTTAGAAAATACACCTGTATAAATATGATTACCGTCTGGAGCTTGTCTTCTTTCTAATGGTAATCCTTTTTCTTTAAATAATTGATCAATCTGTTCAATAATAGCTGTCATCATTATCCCTACTTTCCAATTAATTGCGCTTACAATATCTATTGTACATGATTTTTCAGAATCCACAAGACTAAAAAGCAATAAAAAAAGAGAACTCCGAAAAGTCCCCTTATTAATCTTAACCTAGACGTTGTTTTGAATCAGCTGCACGTTGTAATGCTTGTCCGATATAGTTAATACATAACATCATAACTAAGATAAAGATACCAGCTGGCAACCATACCCATGTTTTGTTTTCAATAATGTCCGCTGTTTTTGCAGATGAAATTAATGTTCCTAAACTTGGTGTGCTATATGGTAAACCAAAACCTAAGTATGTTAAACCTGTTTCAATACCGATATTACCGGCGAAACTTAATGTTAAGTTAACAATAATTAATGAGCTTAAGTTTGGTAAGATCTCACGTAACATAATTTGTAAGTTACTTGAGCCTAATGTTTTAGATGCACTAACATAATCTAAACTTACTTCTGATAATGTTCTTGTACGGATTAAACGCGCTTTACCTGTCCAGTAAAAAATACTCATAATAAAGATAAAGTGGAATAATGTATAGTTTGGAATAACTGTTACGAATACAATAATAATCATAGTTGTTGGTAAGATCATAATAAAGTCTACAATACGCATAATCATATTATCTACCCATCCACCAAAGTAACCTGAAATAATTCCGACAAATACCCCAATAAATGTTGTAATTACTGTAATACTAAATCCAATTGAAATTGAGTTTCTAGCACCAATAATTAGTTGTGATAAGACATCACGCCCACCTTCATCTGTACCTAAGATATGTCCATTATAACCTGGAGCTTTATAACGTTGTAAGATATTCACACGCATCGCAGCTTCTTGGTCAATAAAGAATGATCCAATAAAGATAACTAATAATAATGTAACTAAGATACAAAATGCAGTTAAAGCTACTTTATCTTTTTTAAATTCGCGTACAATAACTTGAAATCCAGCTGGTGGAGTTGCAGCTTCTTCAGATTGAACAGCCGCTTCTTCAATAATTTCTTCATTTAAATTTTGTTGATCCATTTTCTGATTATACCTCCTTCAAAATTATTGTATACGAATACGTGGGTCCACGATACTCATAATAATATCTGATAACAATGTACCTAATAATGTTGCTAAACCAAATAATAGCATTAGCGCTAAGATAACACTATAGTCACGAGCTGAAATAGAAGAAATAAATAAGTTCCCCATTCCTGGATATGAGAAGATCGATTCGATGAAGATTGAACCACCGATTAAACCTGTAAATTCATAACCTAAGAAAGCTGCAATTGGTAAAATTGAGTTACGGAAAATATGTCTATTATATACAACTTTTTCTGGAACCCCTTTTGCACGTGCTGTACGTACATAATCTTGTTGTTTAGCATCAATAACCCCTGTACGTAAATATTGAATCGTACCAGTTGTTGATAAGATAGCCATTGTAATAGCTGGTAAAATCATATGATGTAATCGACTCAAAATATAAGCGATTGTTCCTGGCTCAACAGTTGATGATACTGTACCACGAGTTGGGAACCATCCTAATGTATATCCAAATAACCATAATAATAATAAGGCAAATACGAATACTGGAATTGAATAAGTAATAAATGTATAAATAACAACAATTTTATCTGCTGCTGAATTTTGGTAACGACCAGCAATCATCCCTAAAGGTAGAGCAATTGCATAAGTTAAAATCATTGTTAATAAGGATAACCAAATGGTATTACTTAAACGCTCACCAATTAATTTAACGACAGCATACTTATATGTATAACTTTGACCAAAATCTCCTTTTAAGGCATTGCCTACCCAACGGAAATATTGAACCGGAATCGGATCATTTAAACCAGCAGCTTGACGTAATTCTTCAATACGCGCAGGGTCAGTTTCCGGAGTAATCATCCCTGTAAATGGATCCCCTGGCATTAATTTAGCAATTGTAAATACTAAAATACTTAAAATAATGATTTGTGGAATCATTAATAACACACGACGTAAAATTGTTTTCCACATACTAGTTACCTCCTCTTTCTTGCGGATTTAAAGCAACTGAATGCGACTGTGATAATTGAATTAAGTCATATACACGACCTTTTTCATCATAGTAATTCTTATGTTGTTCTTGATATTCTTTTTCCGCTAATAAACGATCTTTTTTATGTTGATCTCTATTAATTGGATCAATAACTGGAATTGCTGATAATAAACGTTTTGTATAGATATGTTGAGGATTTGCATAGATATCTTCCTTCACACCTGTTTCAACAAAGCGACCACGATACATGATGAATAATTCATCACACATATGTTTTACAACCCCTAAATCGTGAGAGATAAATAAATAACTTAAATTAAACTCATCTTGAATACGTTTCATATAGTTTAATACTTGTGCTTGAACTGATAAATCCAGTGCTGATACAGGTTCATCAGCAATAATTAAACGTGGATTACTTGCTAAAGCACGAGCAACCCCGATACGTTGTCTTTGTCCACCTGAGAATTGGTGAGGATATTTTGCTAAAGCTTCATCACTTAAACCAATAATGTCTAATAACTCAGATACTCTACGCTTTTCCTCTTCTGGTGATAGACGATCGAAATTACGTAATGGTTCTGCAACAATATCCAAAATACGCTTCTTAGGATTAAAACTTGATAATGAATCTTGGAAAATCATTTGAACATTACGATTATACTCTGAATCACGCCTTCTAGCTTTATTCGTTACATCTTGACCTTCGTAAAATACTTTACCTGATGTTACTTTTTCTAAACCGATAATTGCTTTACCGATTGTTGATTTACCAGAACCTGATTCACCAACCAATCCATAAGTTTTACCTTCTTCAATTTCCATATTTACACCATCAACGGCATACACATGGTCCGTAACACGATTAAAAAATCCACTTCGAATTGGGTAATGGACTTTTAAATCTTTAATTTCAACAAATCCCATTATGCTTCCTCCTCTTCAAAATGGAAATTTTTATAACATGTACAACGAACAAAATGTCCCTCTTCAACTTCATGAAGTGTTGGATCTTCTTCGTGTTCTTCTGCAGAAATCCATGGAATACGTGGCGCAAAACGACAACCTTTTCTTGGTAATTTAGGTAGTGGTGGTACTGTTCCTTGGATAACATGTAACTCTTTATCTTCATCCTCTTGGTTCGCTTGAGGAATTGATTGTAATAATGAACGAGTATATGGATGTTTTGGATTTGTGAATAGTTCTTCAACCGTTGCAATTTCAACAAATTGTCCAGCATACATTACCGCAACACGGTCAGCTGTTTCTGCTACAACACCTAAATCGTGGGTAATCATGATAATACCTGATTCAGTTTCATCTTGAATTTGATTTAATAAATCAAGAATTTGCGCTTGAATTGTTACGTCTAAAGCTGTTGTTGGTTCATCAGCAATAATAATTGGTGGCTTACATGATAATGCAATCGCAATAACCACACGTTGACGCATACCACCTGATAATTCATGTGGATATTGATTAAAAGTACGTTCTGGGCTTGGAATACCAACTTGGGCTAATAATTCTAATACACGCTCTGTACGTTGTTTATCATCATAATCTGTGTGGTAGACTAAAGCTTCATCAATTTGAGCTCCAATAGTCATTAATGGATTTAGAGATGCTAATGGATCTTGGAAAATCATCCCAATATCATTACCACGGATTTTATTATATAAAGCTTCATTTAAATTAATTAAGTTTAAATCCTTATATAAAATTTCTCCTTCAATTTTTGTGTTATTTTTATTATGTAATCCCATAATTGTTGTTGCTAAAGTTGATTTACCACAACCTGACTCCCCAACAATTGCTAAAATCTCATTTTTTTCAAGGGTAAGGCTAACACCATCAACTGCATCGTAAAAATCATCTTTAATACGAAAACCTACATGCAAGTCATTGATTTCTAATAGCGGTTTGTCTATATTCAATCTACTTCCTCCTCGTTCTTACTACTCTTTCATTAACTTATCATTCTTTAATTAAAATTAATACTTAGTCTATTATATAATATAAAATTACCTGTTTGCAAGGTAATCTATCAGTGAACTATACAAATAGCTAAGACTATATTACCACGAATTACGTATAAAAAGTATAAAAAAATTAAATTTTATTAAAAAAATTCATTTAATTTTAATAAAAAAGGCTACCTATCTCAAAATACCAATAGGCAACCTTTTATTTTGATCTATTTTTTGATCTTTTATTCTATTTTTGCTAATCTTTACTCTGCTACTGGTTCATCAGCTGTTAATTCAATTAAGTGTAAAGCTGACTTAGAACTTGATGAAAGATCAGTAGTATAGAATTTAACACGCTTATTGACTGCAGTAATTGATTCACCTGTCAATGTAGGAATTGCAAAAGCTTCATCAAAAGCATAATTTTGCCACTCTTTATAAAATTCTTTTTGTTTTTCTTTATCAAATGCTTCTACTGAAGAGATTTTACCTAATAATTCAGTATTCTTAGCATCAACGAAACGTGTAAAGTTGAATTGAGCACTTTCGCTATATAAGCCTGTTGGATCTGGGTCATACCCTGTACTCCATCCACCTGCATAGACATCAATTTCTGGATCATCGGCTTGGATTTTATCGTAGAATGAATTAACTTCTAATGTACGACCTGTATAAAGTTGTACATCCAATCCTACTTCATGCCATTTTTGTAAGTAATCTTGTACTAATCCTTCATTGGCATCATCACGTGTACGCGCAGCAAAATTAATTGTTAATTTTTCACCATCTGGATCTTCTACTAAACCATCACCATCAGTATCTTTATAACCAGCATCCGCTAATAATTTTTTAGATTTTTCTGGATCATAATTAAAACCAACCAAATCTGGATCATTCACATCTTTAAAGAATGGTACAATTAAAGAATTTGAACGGTGTAATAACCCATTGTATAAACTTTCCCCTGCTGTATCAATATCTAAAGCATATCCCATTGCTTGACGTAGATTTTTATTTGCCATTTTACTATTTGGATTGTATTCATTTAAGCCTGTTTCTGGATTAAATTTACCCATATGGAAAGCTACATATTCATAAGAGTTTGCTAAACTACTTACTAAAGTTACATTTTTTAAATCTTTATAAGTTTCATATTGTGATGAAGGCATAGTAGCAAGATCATAATGTCCCGCCTTCATTTCTGACACAATATTTTCTGATGATACAACATCTAATACGACACGTTTAGTTTTTGGTTCACCTTTAAAGTAGTGTTCATTTGCGACATAAGTAACTGATTCTCCATTAATAATTTTTTCGATTTTATACGGTCCAGCTCCTACTGTTTTTTCACTACGCACATATTCACTAGTTTCCCAATCAGCTTTTGGAATATTTTCAAAGATGTGTTTTGGCATAATATAATTTGAAACCCCTCCACCTGCTAATTGTAATGATGGAGCCATTTCTTTAAAATGAATTTTCATTGAGTAATCGTCTAGTTTTTCTAATCCTGAAACTTTATCCGCTTCACCATTATGATATTCAACCATTCCTACTACATTTTCATAGTTATCATTATAACGAGCACCTGTATATTCTGCATCTCCAATTGAGGTATATGCAAAGATATAGTCGTCAATTGTTAATGGCTCACCATCTGACCATTTATAATCTTTACTATTTAATGTAACAGTTGCCGTCTTCCCTTCAACATCAAATTCAATCGATGCCAATCCTGAATCATCTAATTGTCTATTTTCATCCCAACCAAAAATTCCTGTATCAACAAATCCATTCACTTCGCTATCTGTACTATCTACTGATAACTCGTCAATTAAAATCCCTTTAAACGGTGCATTAGAAACTAAAGCATATTTTAATGTTGCTCCTTCAATCGGAGTTCCTTCATGAGTTACTTCTGTTGGATGCTTAATATTTTCTGTTACACCTCCTTGATTAGATGTACAGGCTCCTAAAGTTAATGCTACAGCTGCTGTAGTTAGTAATAATCCAGCTTTATTCTTATATCTTAGCTTCATGTTCATTTTTTCTCCCTCCGATTGATAAAATTTTATTAAAATATTTTTAATGAGATATTTCTTAAACATATTCTAACATAATTTTAATAAAAGTCAAAGTATTTTCTAATCTTTTTCTAATTTTGTTTTAAGTTTTCTTTCATTTTTAAATAACTGCATTCTTTTTATTTATATATTATCAGATTTTTTAGATTTATTTCCTTTCAAAAAGTATTTTTTGTCGTATAAAACACAGTGAATAGTATATTTTAGTCAATGTTAAGAATAGATAAAAAAAAGACTAGACAATGACTGCCTAGCCTCTTAATTATTAGAATTTTCTCATTATTCAGCTGCGATTGGTTCTTCAGCTGTTAATTCAATTTCATTTTGTGATGTTTCTTCACCTAATTTAATAGAGTAGTTTTTAACACGTTTATTAACGGCTGTTAGAGAATAGTTATTAAAACGAGGGATGATAAATGCTTCTTCGTTTGCATATTTTTGCCATTGAGCAAATAAATCTTTTTTAACATCTTTATCGAATGTTTCGTTAGATCCGATACGGTCAAAAATTTCAGTTTGTTCTGGTGTATTAATATGAGTGAAGTTAAACATTGCGCTTGGTCCATATAATCCACTTGGGTCTGGGTTGTATCCTACTCCCCATCCACCAGTAAACATATCAAAGTCTTGTGCGAATGATTGTAATTTATCACTTACAGTATTAAAGTCGATTGAACGTCCACCAAAGTAAACAACATTTAAACCTACTTCATTCCATTTTTGGATGTAGTCTTGAACGATTGCTTCACTTGCATCGCTACCAGCTGGTGTTAATAAGGTAATTGTTAATTCTTCACCATTTGGATCTTCAACAATGCCATCACCAGTAACGTCTACATAACCAGCATCAGCTAATAATTCTTTTGCTTTTTCTGGGTTATAGCTATATCCAGGTAATTCATCTTTATTTAAGTGAACTTCTTTAAAGAATGGAGGAATAGCAGAGTTTGCTGGAATTGATAAGCCATGTAATACTTCTTTAGCTACTTCTTCATTATTAATAGCATATCCGATTGCTTGACGTAAGTTTTTATTTGCCATTTTCTTATCTGGATCCATTACGTGTTCACCAGTTTCTTGGTCATAATGTCCTAAGTTAAAGCCAATATAACTATAATCATTCATTAACATACCAACGAAATCAATATTTGATAAATCTTTATATGTTTCATATTGTGATGCAGGCATATCTGTAGCAATATCAAAGCTACCTGCCTTCATTTCAGCAACAATTTGTTCTGGGCTGACAATAGAAGCGATAACACCATCTAATTTAGCAACGCCTTTCCAATAGTAAGGGTTTCTTACATAAGTTACTGTTTCGCCTGGAATAACTTTTTCTACCATGAATGCACCATTACCAACAACATGTTCACGTGTTTTATCTGAGGTAATCATTTCATCATATGTCATACCTTCATATACATGCTTTGGAATAATTGATGAGTTAATTGCACCACCACCAGCTTCTAATGCTGGATAAACGTCTAATAAATGAATTTTTAATGTTTGATCGTCAACTTTTTCAAGTCCTTCAATTGAGTCAGCTTCGCCATTGTGGAATGCTGTCATACCAACAATATTTTCAGCATCTTCGCCATAACGAACACCTTTATAATCTGGTCTACCAATTACTTCATATGTGTAAATATAGTCATCTACAGTTAAAGGCTCACCATCTGACCATTTTAAACCATCTTTAAATTTGATTGTGAAAACTTTATTATCACGATCTAATTCATGAGTTGCCATACCTTTATCATCCATATTTAAATCTTCACCAAAATGGAAGATTGATTCAAAAGCATAATCAATCATTGTTGAATCTGTACTATCTGTATACAAGATTGGATTTAATAATCCTTGTAATGGTGATTGTGATAATACCGCTACTTTTAAAGTTCCACCTTCAATTACTGGTTCTTCATGCGTAATCGTTTCAGGGAAATTTTGTTCCACTTCTTCAGCTGTGTTTGAATGTGAACCACATGCTGCTAATGTTAATGCTGCTGTGACACTTAACAAACCTGTAAATAATTTTTTATTCATTGGTCTACCTCCAAATTTTTTTATATCTTTATTTTACCAAAAATCAAAAGTATATAATAGTTTTAATGTAAATAAACATGTTTTTTAACCTAAATATAACCATTTTCTCATTATATTTTAATTTAAAAGCGGATAAATTCATTTTAATCTGCTTTTTAAGTTTTTTTAATCACTTTTTGTTTTAAAAAATTAAGTAATGATTAGAACTTAATATTGTTTTAATTTCTAATCATTACTAAAAAAAGCCGATTAACTCGGCTTTTGATTCTAACACTGTCCTTGAGTTAGTTCTTTAAATTTGTTAACTGACAGTAGCGTTCATACCACATATCAACATATTCTGGTGAAAATGGACCTTTTTTATTGTTGATCCAGTCTACTAAAATCTCTACATTAGCTTTTAATATTTGATCAATATCTTTTGAATAATGCATTTGTTTGCGATGTAATTCATATTCATCAACATCTAATAAACGCTTTTCTCCATCTGGGAAGATTTTCACATCTAAGTCGTAATCAATGTACTTTAAAGCTTCTTGATCCATTACATAAGGTGAAGCTAGATTACAATAATATGACACTCCCTTTTGGCGAATCATTGTCACAATATTAAACCAGTAATGTTTGTGGTAATAAAGTAATGCTGGTTCTCGTGTTACCCATCTTCTGCCATCAGACTCAGTTACTAAGGTATGATCATTACAAGCAATAATTGATTGGTCACTTGTTTTTAAGACCATACTATCTCTCCAAGTGCGATGTAGGCTTCCGTCATGTTTATAACTCTTGACAGTGATGAATTCTCCTTCTTTTGGATTTTGCATCACAGTCTCCAACCTTCTAATTATAAATTTGAATACTTGCTTATTAGCTATATTCATTTTAAATTACAGTTCACAAATATTATACCACAATTCGCCCAAAATAGGGGCTCTAAAAATTAATAGATGTATTTTTACAAAAATTTATGCGCTTTTTGTATTTCATGCCATATTTTTTGCTGTGGTTTGGCGAAAGGATAGGTAGAAAATTCCTCACTACTAACCCATTTTAATTCACGCTTATGGTCATCGCTAACTATATCATCGTTAGTTAATCCTGATTGAATAGTAATAAACCATTTTTGATGGCTAAAGATATGTTGGACTTGTTTATAGGTAGATTCTTGCCAACTAACCTTACAATGATACAGTGTTTCAAATTGAATTTCTAAAGGAATATCTTGGTTAGGCACTTGATACTCCTCTTGCATTTCATTTTCTAATAAATCAATTTGTTTGGCTTCTTTTGTGAAATCTTCAATCAATGGAAAATGCCAAAAACCACTTAATAAGTCTGCTTGATTATTTTTTTCTAATAAATACTCACCTTGCTTATTTTGAATCACAAAAGCTTTGTACTTAATTGGGCGTGGTTTTTTCTTTGGCTTTTTAACAGGATATTGATCCATTGTGCCATTCAAATAAGCTGAACTAAATTCTTTTATAGGATTCAATTCTGGTTTGGGAGTAAAAGCAGACTCAATATCAGAGCCCAAGTCCATTAAAGCTTGATTAAAATCTCCTGGTCTATCTGGATCAATTAAGATTTCTGCCACCGCTTGATAAATTTTACGATTACTAGGCTGACCAATATCATAAGGAATTTCAAATAAACGACTAATCACCCGCATTAAATTCCCATCAACGGCTGGTGTTGGTAAGTTAAATGAAATACTTGAAATAGCACCTGCAGTATATGGACCAATCCCTTTTAATTGAATGATTTCTTCATAAGTTGTGGGAAATTCACCATTATATAATTCTACCATTTGCTTGGCAGCTGCTTGCATATTTCTAGCTCTTGAATAGTACCCTAACCCTTCCCAAGCTTTTAATAAAGTTTGTTCAGGAGCCTCGGCTAGATCAGTAATCGTTGGAAACCATTCTAAAAAACGACGATAATATGGAATAACCGTATCTACACGTGTTTGTTGCAACATAATTTCTGATACCCAAACAGAATAAGGTAAGGTATTCTTACGCCATGGAAGGTCGCGTTTGTTTTCATCATACCACTGTAATAATGTTTTACGAAATGCAATAATTTTCTCTTCTGGCCACATATTAATACCATATTCTTCTAAATCTACCATATTATTCCCACTCTCTTGTTTCGATATATTCTTCTATGCCTTCATGTGAAAATCCTTTTTGATATAGAGCTTGTTTGACTTTATATTTTAAGGAATCTCCTGTTAATTTACGACTATGACGACGAATCATTTTATCCGCTTGTTTTGCTAGGATTTCTTGTTCACGATCGACTTGTTGCTCAAAAGATAATTCTTGCATCACTAATTGAATCACTTCTGAACCATACCCCTTTTGCATTAAAAAGACATGCGCTTTTTGTTTGGCCACTTTTTCGGAAACGCCCATTTGACGATTAATATATTTTTGAGCGATTTCTAAAGCATTACTGACTTGTTCTTCTATAGAATATTCATCTAATGCTGCTTCAATCTTTTCATTTTTTACACCTTTTTTCTTTAATTCCATCGCTACGACTTTTGGGCCTTTACGACTAACCGCCTTTGTAGTATTCGTAAAAGCTTCTGCATAGAATCCATCATTTAAATAGCCCATTTCTTTTAAGCGTTCAATAACTTGTGCGATAGTTTCTTCGCCTATTTCTGCTTTTAGTAGTTTTTTTTGCACCTCTTTTTCTGTTCTAAGTTGTCTTGCTAGAAAACGAATGGCTAATGCGATAGCGCGATTCTTTTCATCTTCTTCTTGAATTCTTTTAATCTCTTCATTTGTTAATTCAGTCCCTTTAAATAACCCAAATTTTATTAATGTTTCCTCTTCTACTCCAAATGCATATTCTTCATTAAAGTAAAGTGAATAACGTTTTTTGTTCTTTTTTTGTACTTCAACCTTAGTAATTTTAACAGTTGCCATTCACAATCCCTCCTTTCACTATAAAAAACGATTAAGAAACATCTGATTAGACCCTCCTTAATCGTTTTAGCTAATTTACTCTACATTAATCTCTAACATACCCATGCTTACGCCAAACCTCTTCCTCATCTGGAGTACTTGGTGTCATTCCAGAAAAATTATAAGAACCATCTGGATTTTTGGGTACAATTCCATCTAATTCATCTGCTGATGATTCACTCGATTGGCTACTACTTGATTCGCTACTACTTGATTCGCTACTACTTGATTTTTCATCTTTTTTCTCTTCTTTTTTCCATAAAGCTTCTAGTTCAGCTTTTGTAGCACCTAAAGCAAATGAGTAATTCGGATTATCTGGGCCAAAATCAGTTTTAAATAAATCTGTAATCGTAGATGGTCTTGCGTGATTTGATACAGGTTGTTTTTTATCATCTTCATCTTTTTCAGATTTCGTCTCATCAATTTTACCAACAGCCCCTAATACCGATGTACGATAAACAGTATCTGGTTGAATGAATTTTTCACCCGTTGCTAGTGATGGTTTGGCATCATAAACACTCTTCAAAATATGCGTCCAATTACGAACACTTCTAATAGTTGGCATTCCATAACCATCTGCTGCCGTAATAGCATGACGTGTAGTTGATACAGCATTATCATAACCAATCCATGAGCCTAATGTCACTTCTGGCGTATAACCAATATACCAATTATCTAATTCAAATTCTGAAGTACCAGTCTTAGCAGCAATATCTTCATTATAACCTAAATTATAAGGAACATTGTAATAACTAGCTTCATGAGTTACCCCACGTAATATATCCGTTACAATATACGCTGTTGCTTCAGAAAAGACTTCTACTGGTTCTGATTGATGTTGATAAATAATATTACCATTACTATCTTCAATTAACTCAATCATATATTGTTCGATATACTTCCCCTTATTTGCCAATGTAGTAAAAGCACTAGTTTGTTCTACTACAGTCGGTCCAGTAACCGTCCCTCCAATAGATAAGGCTAGATTTTGATATTCTTCTTCTTTAATACCTTTAATGCCCATTTTCGCTAAATAGTCTCCAGCAAAAATACCTTTATCTAGCATTGCTTGGAAAATCTTAATTGTTGGTAAGTTATATGAATGCGTTAAAGCAAAGCGTGCTGTCACCCATGTATTAGAAATCATATTCCCTACATTGGTCGGTTTCCAATAACTACCATCTGCTTGTAAAATACTAATTTCTGTATCCGGAATAACTGTTGCTGGTGCAATGATATTATTCTCAATTGCCGGTGCATATACTAATAATGGCTTAATTGTTGAACCTGGTGAGCGTTTTGTAGTAAAAGCATGGTCAACTTGATTTTGATGGAAGTCTCGTCCAGCAATAAAGCCTAAGATCTTACCTGTTTTATTTTCAATTAAAACAGCACCATTTTGAGCCATTTCATCTTTTTCTTTTGTCTCACCAGTATTTGGATCAATATATTTGTCAGTATAAGTTGGACCAATCTCACTACCATATGATTGAATACTATTTTGCATTGCATCATAAACAGCTTTATCAATTGTTGTATGAATGCGATAACCCGCTGTACTTAATTCTGCCATCGCATTATCATAATAACGACTATATAATTCACGATCATTAATAATATCTTGATAGCTTAACTTTTGACGTGCCGCATTCTTTTCAATAATAATCTTAATAGTCTCACGATTTAGTGCTTGATATAGATAAGTCTGATTCTTAGTCGTTACTTCTTCTGCAGGTAAGAAATCTTTTGTAATATCATAAGCCAAAGCTTCCTCATATTGTTCCTTTGTAATCTTATGTTCACGATACATACTATAAAGAACTATCTTCATACGATTAATCCCAGCTGATACATCATCTTTCATTGTAGCAAAATTCGTATATGGTGTATAAACGATTGGATTTTGAGGCATACCTACTAAATAAGCTGCTTGCGGTAATGTTAAATCTTTTGCAGTAACACCAAAGACCCCTCGTGCTGCTTCTTCTATCCCAGAAACATTCAACCCATTACGATTACGACCAAATGGCGAAACATTTAAATACGCTTCTAAAATCTGATCCTTAGTAAAATAATTTTCTAAACGCAATGCATACAAAATTTCATTAGCCTTACGCTTAAATGTCACCTCACTTGATAAAATCTGTTGTTTCACCAATTGTTGGGTTAAAGTTGACCCACCTGATTTTGCTCCACCTGAACCCATAAATTCTTGCAGAACCGCTCTTACTAAAGCTTTTGGCACAATACCAGGATGTTCATAAAAATAACTATCCTCAGTGGCAATAATACCATCTTGAACATAAGGTGAAATATCTTCAATTCTAGTAATTGTGCGCAAATTATCACTTCTTACATCCGTTACTTTCTCACCATCTTGATAGAAATACGTTGATACTAAATCAACATTCCCTACTGCTGCTTCCATCTGTTCAGGAGTCATCGGCACTTCATGCGCAGTCAGACTAGCAAAATATCCTAAGCCTATCCCACCACCTAAACATCCCATTAATACTATAAATAATACCACTACTAAAAATATATTCTTAATAGCAGAATAGGCAATATTGAACTTAAATACCCCCTCTTTTACACGCTTATCATTACTGAACTGTTGATACTTCTCTTGAATGGTTCGCCATGCATTATTTGGTGGCTGTTCTCCCATATTTTCAACTCTTTTCTATATAATAATATATATTTTGATATAAACTACCACTAACCATTAATTACTCCTCAATTAGATGATAGTCTTCTTTACAATCACTGATATTATATCAAACATTAGAGATATTGACTATCATTGTAATACACTTGCAATACTACCGTACCAAATTTGTAAGTATTCTTTATCAAAATTACATAAAAATAGGTTATATAAGTAATAATTACTTATATAACCTAAACTAATTATTCAACTGTAACTGATTTGGCTAAATTACGAGGTTTATCAACATCTAACCCACGGTCCAATGAGGCATAATAGGCAATTAATTGCGTAACCACAACAGTTGTTAATGGTGATAACATTTCTTCTACATTTGAGATTACTACATCATCACCTTCGATAGCATTTTTCTCCATAGCAACGACCATTGTTCTAGCTCCACGCGCTTTAACTTCTTGAATGTTCCCACGTGTGTGACTAGCAACATTATCTTCATTAATTAAAGCAATTACTGGTGTTCCTTCTTCGATTAATGCGATGGTTCCGTGTTTTAATTCCCCTGCTGCAAAGCTTTCTGTTTGAATATATGAAATTTCTTTTAATTTTAAAGCTGCTTCCATGGCTACGTAATAATCCATATGACGTCCAATATAGAAAGCATTACGTGTATCAGCTAATTCTTTTTTAACGATTTCATGAATATCTTCTTTATCTGATAAAATACCTTCAATTACTGTGGCAATCACACCTAATTCATGCGCCATATCAAATGATTTTTCAATACCTTTTTCACGTCGTAAGCTTTCTGCTAAAATTGCCATAACTGTCATTTGGGCTGTATAGGCTTTAGTTGAAGCTACTGCAATTTCTGGTCCGGCATGTAATAATAATGTATGATTTGCTTCACGTGATAAAGTTGAGCCTTTCACATTTGTAATTGTTAATGATGGATAGTTTTGTTCATTTACTTTTACTAATGCTTGACGACTATCTGCTGTTTCACCACTTTGCGTTAAGAAAATGAAGAATGGTTTTTCTACTAATAATGGTTGATTGTAAGAGAATTCACTAGCTAAAAATACTTCTACTGGAATATGTGCTAAACTTTCTAATAATTCTTTACCAACCCAACCAGCATGATAACTTGTTCCGCAAGCCACAACATAAATACGTTCTGCTTGTTTGATTTCTGCGATTAATTCTTGTGGTACAGCTAATTCGCCTGCTTCATTCGTATATTCTTTAATAATACGTCTTAATACAGCTGGTTGCTCATCCATTTCTTTTAACATAAAGTGTGGATAAGTTCCTTTTTCTAAATCATTCGCATCTAATTCGGCTGTATAAGCCATACGTTCTACTTTTTCGCCGTCTAAGGTTTCGATTTCAACTGAATTTGCTGTTAAAGTAATTAATTCTTTATCTTTAATTTCTAAATATTGATCCGTTTCATTAATTGTTGCCATAGCATCTGAACAGATTACATTAAAGTCTTCGCCAACACCAATTAATAGTGGGCTTTTATTTTTAGCAGCATATAATACACCTGGTTCTTCATTATCTAATAAACCTAATGCATATGAGCCTTTTACTTCTTTTAAAGCTTTACGGAAAGCTTCTTTTGCTGTTAAGTCTTCTTTTAAAGCAAAATATTCTACTAAGTTTACAATTACTTCTGTGTCTGTTTGTGATTTGAAAGTAACATCTTTTAAATATTTTTCACGTAATTCTTGATAATTTTCAATAACCCCATTATGGACAATCGTAAAACGTCCTGATTGTGACACATGTGGGTGAGCATTATCTTTTGTTGCTGGTCCATGAGTTGCCCAACGTGTATGACCAATCCCTGTTTTGAAATTCACTTGATCTTTAGTTGCTTCTTTTAATCCTTCAATACGACCAACTACTTTTGTTAATTGGCTATCTTCTTCATTATTGGTTAAAAACATTCCCGCTGAATCATAACCTCGGTACTCTAATTTTTCTAATCCATTAATAATAACTGATTGAGCATTTTTATGTCCAATTACTCCTACAATTCCACACATATTCATTTCTCCTTTAATGATTATTTCATCCTAAATAAACCTATCTTCTTTATAGGTTATTAGATTTTTTGAGTGATGTTTCTGGTGTGTAAATTGCTTTTTGTGCCCTCCTCACGAAAGACGTTTGTACAATTTTGTAGACTACACTGCCTTGAGTCACCCGCCGAACTTTCGATAAACTCAATCCTCGTCACCTGCTATTCTCTTCATAACAGGTCTGGCGCTATTCCGATTCACTTGAAAATACATTCACTCCTTTTTAATAAAACTTTCAGAAACAGGCTTATCTTACCATTATTCACTAAAGCTTGTCAAAACAATAATGAAACCCTTTTAGCAAATTTTGGATTTTGTACAAAAAAAGATGTGAAAACAAAAACATTTTCACACCTCTTAGTTATATTTTAGAATAATTCTGGAGCTTTAGTAATTTGTAGATGTTCATCAATTTCAAATTCTAACGGCACTCCTGTTGGTAAGTTTAAGTCTAAAATCTTTTCATTATCAATATTTAGTAAATATTTAATTAACGCACGTAATGAATTACCATGAGCGGCAATTACTACATTTTTACCCGCTTTTAAGTCTTTTGAAATATCACTTTCCCAATATGGTAATACACGTGCAATTGTATCTTTTAAACTTTCGCCTTTTGGTAAATCAACTGGATCTAAGTTTTTATATTTTTCATCAAATTTTGGATGGCGAGCATCATCTTCCTCTAATAATGGTGGTGCTACATCAAAACTTCTACGCCAAATATGTACTTGTTCATCACCATATTTTGCAGCAGTATCAGCTTTGTTCAAGCCTTGTAATGCACCATAATGACGTTCGTTTAAACGCCAAGATTTTTTGACTGGAATAGATAATTCATCAATTTCTTCTAATACAATATTCAATGTTTTAATTGCACGTTTTTGATATGAAGTATAAGCTACATCAAATGTAACACCTTCAGCTAATAATTGTTGACCTGCAGCACGCGCTTCTTTAACACCTTGCTCTGATAAATCTACATCTGTCCATCCAGTAAAACGATTTTCCAAATTCCATTGACTTTGACCATGTCGAATCATAACTAATTTCATAAATATCCCTCCTCAATTTTCAAGCGAAATGACTCTCTTCTTATCAAGGTCTAACACTTCACTTGTTATTCATATTATAAAACATTCCCACTAAATTCGGGTAGTTTTTAATTAATTTTCCCTAAAAAAACCACCTTTATAAATTACCTAATCCTCGCAAGAATGATTCTTTATAAAAAGCCCATTTTTCTTTATTTTTCAAGCTTACATTTTCTGGTAAGTAGCGGTATACTTATGGTGAAGTAATCACTTTATTACTTATCAATTTTTTAAATATAGAAAGGGGCTTATTTATGGCTTGTACAACAATTTTAGTAGGTAAAAAAGCAACATATGATGGTTCTACCTTCGTTGCTCGTAATGAAGATTCACCATCTGGCCAATTTACGCCAAAAAAATTCACGGTAGTTCAACCAAAGGAACAACCAAAACACTACAAATCACTATTAGCACATACTGAAATTCCACTACCGGAAAAAGCAATGCGCTATACTTGTATGCCTGACGCATTAGGAAATATGGGGATTTGGGGTGCATTCGGAGTTAATGAATTAAATGTTTCAATGTCTGCAACTGAAACAATCACCTCAAATGAACGCGTCTTAGCAGCCGATCCTTTAGTTGAATTCATACCAGCAAAAGGCAATCCTGGTGAAGATGGTTATCAATCGGAACAGATTGGTGGAATTAGTGAAGAAGATTTCGTCACATTAATCTTACCTTATATGACAAGTGCTCGTGATGGCGTCATTCGTCTAGGTAAATTATTAGAAGAATATGGCACTTATGAAATGAATGGCATCGCATTCCAAGATGTTGATGAAATTTGGTGGTTAGAAACAATTGGTGGACACCACTGGATCGCAAAACGTGTACCAGATGATTCTTATGTTGTAATGCCTAACCAATTAGGAATTGATAGTTTCGACTTTGACGATGCTTTTGGTGAACAAGTTGAGCATATGTGTTCAAGTGATATGCGTGAATTTGTGAAAGATAATCACCTAGATTTATCACTTAATGACGAATTTAACCCACGTGATGCATTCGGTAGTCATTCAGACGCTGATCATGTTTATAATACGCCACGTGCTTGGATTATCCAACGTTACTTTAATCCAAAAACTTCACGTTGGGATGGTTGCCACGCTGATTACAAACCAATGTCAGATAATATTCCTTGGAGTCGCAAACCAGAACGCAAAATCACAGTAGAAGATATTAAATATACCTTATCTCATCATTTCCAAGGAACACCTTATGATCCATACAATACACATGGCGATTTAAGTCAAAAAGGTTCATTCCGTCCAATCGGTATCAACCGTAATAATGTATTAGGTTTAGTACAAATTCGTCCATATATGCCAGAAGCTATTCGTAGCCTTGAATGGATTGCATATGGCTCAAATGTCTTTAATGCTTTTGTACCATTCTATGCAAATATTAATCAAACACCCGAATATATGGGCAATACAACCGCTGAAGTGACTACCAATAACTTCTACTGGGCAAACCGCTTAATCGGCGCAATGGCTGACTCACACTTTGCAGAAAATGCCTCTCATATTGAACGTTACCAAAATGAGTTGCAAGCTCGTGCTAGCGAATTAGTTCATAATGCTGATCAAGAATTCCTAAAAAATCCAGTGTCGTATTGGGATGCAAGTGAATTCTGTCAAAAAGTAAACCAAGATATCGCTACTCTTGCTAAAGAACAAACACAAGATACATTAGATAAAGTCTTATATACATCTAGTAGCTTAATGCAAAATGGCTTCTCACGTTCAGATGCTTAAAATAAATAGCGCCATTTCTTAATTGAAGTGGCGTTTTTTATACATTTTATTGGAAAGGAGTGTTTTTTATGATAACGATCTTAATTGTTGAAGATAATCCCGATATTAACCAGATTTTAAAAGATATCTTACAAACAGAATATCACTGCATCCAAGCCTATTCAGCAGCAGAAGCTTTTTTCTATCTCAAAAACCAAGCGATTGACTTAATGCTACTTGATATTATGCTCCCCGACAAAAATGGTGACAAAGTTCTAAAAGAAGTACGCCCAACCAAGCAATTACCAATTATTATTATTACCGCCTTAACCGATAAAAAAACTACGACCAAATTTTTATTAGATGGCGCCAATGATTACATTACCAAACCCTTTAATGCTGAAGAAGTAAAAGCAAGAATAACCGTTCAATTACGCCAAATAGCCCAAAACTCGCCCCAAGACCAAATCCTAACTTACGAAGACTTAAGCTTAAACCCAATGAATTTTACAGTTAGCACTGCAACTGGTGAAATACTTTTGAGAAAACGTGAATTTGATATTTTGCAATTACTATTCCTCCATCCTAATCAAATCTTCACCAAAGAAAAGCTCTATACTAGCATTTGGCAGGAACAATATTTTTCAACAGACAATACCCTAAATGCCCATCTAAGTAATCTTAGAAAAAAACTAGCGACCATTAGCCCAAATACCGACTATTTAGAAACTATTTGGGGCTTAGGGATTCGCTTAAAGGCGGTGAAAAAATGACTATCTTTTTAGTAGCAATCATTATTATTTTAGTTAGTTTTTTGTGGCATATCTATCATGAAATTACTGAATTAACAAAGCAAATCGACTATAAATTAACAACTAAATCAAATATTATTTTAACAAGTCAATCAAAATTACCCTTTTTAAAAAAAATAATTACTAACTGCAATCAATTATTTCAAGAAATTTCTCGCCAAAAATTGCAATTAATAAAAGAAAAACAATTAATGGAATTAACCCAAGCCAATATTAGCCATGATATTAGAACACCACTAACGGTTGCGAAAGGCTATTTACAACAAATCGAATCAAGCGATAACAGCCAAGTTTTAATAAAGAAAATTGATAATAATTTAGTGACCATTTCACAACGTTTGGAAGATTTATTAACTTATCAGCAGTTAAATGAGGAAACAGCAAGCTTAACATTAGAGCCAGTCAATATCAGCCAAGCGCTAACTGAACAATTACTCGGATTTTATGATCTCTTACTTGAAAAAAATTTCACGGTCGACTTAACAATTACTGATGATTTGTGCATTAATCAAGACATTGACAGCTTTCAGCGGATTTGCCAAAACTTATTTGGCAATGTCATTAAGCACGGAGAAGAACAACTCTCTATCTGCCTGAATGACGAGCATTCACAAGTCATCCTAGAAATTAGTAATCATGTTCAGACGCCAATCGATGAAGTGAAGCGTCTTGCTACAAGATTCTATGTGGAAGATTTATCCAATTTTGAACACTCATCCGGTCTAGGCTTGTATATTGTCAAAGAACTAACCGAAAAAACTCAAGGGACATTCCAAATTGACTACCACCACCCGACATTCACTATCAAACTCACTTGGCCTTTACTCGAAAAATAAAGATGGTACTAGCTTTTTTATATAAGCTAATACCATCTTTTTTATAAACTTTTTGATTTTAATAATTGATTAGACAAGACATAACATCCACTACTTACTAACAAACAAAACACAAGTGATTTAACAAAATAATCAGTCGGTAGGATTTGCCAAGCATTTGATAGGATAGCTTGAAAATTCAATAGCATTAGCCAAGCGTAATCCGGCACTAATACTACCAAAAACTGACTCGCTAAAGTAATGACTATTATACCAACTAAAGCAATTACATTTGATAAGAACAAATAGAATAATGCTAATCCCATTGAAAAAATCGCCACCAAATTAAGATATTGTAATAGATACACCTTTAGCAATTGCATCATAAACTGACTATCTAATTCCCCGAAACCATTCTTCAAACCACTCACTAGACACACCATCACATAAAACAGCAATAATTCTAGCGCTAAAACCAACAATAACAAACTATATTTAGCAGCTAAAAAATTCCCTCGTGACAAACCCACTGTCAAATTATTTTTATAAGTTTTATAAGAAAAGTCATCACTAATCAATAAAGTAAACAAGGTCATACTAGTAAAAATTAAAAAACTAACCATTTGCGCCATCGCTTCTAAACTATAGCGTGCCGTCCACAATTGACTTGTTTTTAAATTTGCTAGTTGATCCATCGTTTCCATATCATGAACCCCCACATAGCCAACCGATTCACACCAGACACTCACGACAATCATTAATAAAAAGATTGTCACATTAATCCAAAAGCCCTTTGAATAACGCAATCGATAAAATTCTGCTCGCCAATAATTTAACATATCGCACCCTCCTCACCTGGTGTTACAAGCTCTTTAAAATACCCTTCCAAATCACTACGACTATAATAAATTTCATTAATTGGAACGAGATTTTCCCCAAAAGCCATCACTAATTGAGGTATTAATGCTTCATTTAAAAAAATATGAATTGTCTCATCATCAACAACTTTAAATTTTGCCTTAGTTATATCAGCAATCATACTAGCGACACTAGCTGCTTTGGCAGTCTTCACAACAATATACTCTTCATTTTGTTCTAGGAATTCTTCTTTAGTAATCTCCTTCACCAATCCCCCATTAACTAACACGCCAAATTTACTAGCAACTTGATATAACTCACCTAAAATATGACTAGAAATGATAATCGTCATACCATATTCCTGATTCAAACGTTTGATCAACTGACGAAACTCAATAATCGCTAAAGGATCCAAACCATTAATTGGCTCATCTAAAATCAATATATCCGGCTTCGTTAATAAAGCTAAAGCAATCCCAAGTTTCTGCTTCATTCCTAAAGAAAATTGTTTAAACTTTTTATTATTATCTGCTAAACTAACCATCTCTAAAGCTTCCTGAATCGCTTTTTTCTCTTCAACAACTCCTCTTAATTTACAATAATAGCTTAAATTTTGACGTGCGCTCAGATTAGGAAAAGCTGTCGGTGTTTCAATAACTGATCCCGTTCTTTTCAATGAGACTAAAAATTCATTTCGATTACTAGAAGAAAATAAAGCCACTTCACCAGTTGTTGGTGTCAATAAACCAGTTAATAGCTTTAAAAGAGTCGTTTTACCAGCACCATTTTTACCAATTAAACCATAAATTTCACCCGCAAAAATCTCACAAGTTACATCTTTTAATGCCTCTTCTTGTCTAAACTTTTTACTAACATGATTAAACTTAATCACAGATTCCATCTAGCTCACTCCTTCCTTTCTTCAATTTTATTATAGCAAGAAAACTTCAAATGAATCTCAAATAATTCTCAACAATTCCTAAAATGTCAAAAAAATATAAAATTATTTTTGCGACTCTTAAAAACACTTACAAACACCTTTACATCAATATATTATCCGTTTTCATGAAAATCGTTTTCAAATGTAATTCTTCTATGAAAATTAATAAAATTTTTTGTTTATTATTTTCATCTATGTTACAGTTAATTTATAGAGTATCCAACTTAATAACCATTTGAAAGGAAGGTGATCTGCATTTGAATGAAGTAACAAATTCAAATCCTACAGACACAACAAACAAAAAAAACTCACAAGAAGAGACAAAAAAAGTTAAAATCTCTTGCCAAAATGTCACAAAAATTTTCGGTAAGAAAGTCAAACTAGCAAAAAAATTATTGCGTGAAGGTGCCTCAAAAGAAGATATTGTGGCAAAAACAAAAACAACCATTGCTGTTGATAATGTATCATTTGATATTTATGAAGGTGAAATTTTCGTTATCATGGGACTTAGTGGTAGTGGTAAATCAACTATGCTTCGTCTAATGAACCGTTTAATTGAACCAACTGATGGCGATATCGTCGTTAATGGACAATCGGTATTCAAAGCTAAGAAAAAAGAATTATTACAAATTCGTCGTAATGTTTATAGTATGGTCTTCCAAGGTTTTGGTTTGTTCCCACATAAAACAATCTTAGAAAATACTGAATTCGGTTTAGAATTAAAAGGTGTGGATAAAGAAAGCCGTGTTTTAAAAGCAGAATTAGCTTTAGAAAACGCTGGACTATTAGCCTATAAAGATCAATACCCTAACCAATTATCTGGTGGGATGCAACAACGTGTCGGTTTAGCACGCGCCTTAGCCAATGACCCTGAAATCTTATTAATGGACGAAGCTTTCTCCGCTTTAGATCCCCTTAATCGCAAAGATATGCAAGATGAATTAATCCACTTACAAGAAACACTACACAAAACTATTATCTTTATCACTCACGACTTAAACGAAGCACTACGCATTGGTGATAGAATCGCAATTATGCGAGATGGTAAATTAGTTCAAGTAGGTACTGGTGAAGAAATCTTAATGAATCCCGTTAACCGTTATGTTGAACGTTTTGTGGAAGATGTTGACCGCACAAAAGTCTTAACTATTTCTCACATTATGGAAAAACCTCAATGCTACTTAAATGTTGACCGTAAAGAACGTGGTATGCGTTATGCCTTAAATATGATGAAAGAAGAAAACTTTACTAACTTAATCGTGATTAATAACACCCACCAAGCAGTTGGTTATATTGAACTTGATGATTTAGTCGATTTGATACATAAAAAAGGCTTTCCAGGTCACTACGAAGAAATTATTCGCACAGATATTCCTCGTATTCAAAAAGACTCGGTTGTCGATGATGTTTACGGATTATTAAAGCTATCAAAATCACCAATTGTCGTTGAAGATGAAAATTGCAAAATGGTCGGTGTGGTAACTCGTAAACGTGTTATCGAAATGTTAGATAGTCAGGAGGAATTCAATGTTTAATTTACCTACAATTCCATTATCACAATGGATCGAAAACATAACACAATCAGCCACAGAAAATGGCGAAGGATTTTTTAATGGTGTCCGTATCCTTGGAGATACATTAATTTATGGATTAACCGATTTTTTTAATTTATTTCCACCATTTGTCTTTATACTTGCTATGACGCTATGGGCTTTATACTTACAAAACAATAAAAAGAAGTGGGCATTTCCTGTATTTGTCTTCTTAGGTTTATCATTTATTTTAAACCAAGGCTTATGGGGAGATTTTATGAGTACCCTATCATTAATTTTAATAGCTAGTTTATTCGCAATTCTTTTAGGTATACCGCTAGGAATTTTAATGGGTAAAAGTAATATTGCTCAAACAATTCTAAAACCAGTATTGGACTTTATGCAAACAATGCCAGCTTTTGTCTATTTAATCCCAGCAGTAGCTTTCTTTGGAATTGGTGTCGTTCCTGGTATGGTGGCTTCAATCATTTTCTCAATTCCACCAACAGTTCGTTTTACAGCTTTAGGAATTAGACAAATCTCTGAAGAACTAGAAGAGGCTGCCATTTCATTTGGGGCAACACCTACACAAAAATTATTTAAAGTCGAACTACGCTTAGCAAAATCAACCATTATGGCTGGTGTTAACCAAACTATTATGCTTTGTCTATCAATGGTCGTGATTGCTTCAATGATTGGTTCACCTGGTTTGGGGCGTCGCGTTGTCTCTGCTTTACAAAGAGCACAAGTTGGACCTGGTTTTGTAGCTGGTTTAGCAATTGTTATTTTAGCGATCATTATCGACCGCTTCACTCATCTATTGAGCACTGATAAACACTTGCAATAAACTAGAATTACATGAAAGGACTACTATGAAAAAGAAAAATAAAGAATTACTAAGCTATTTGCTAATCTTTTTAACATTAGCAGGTATCGCTTTTTATAATCGACCTAATACTAATTTAAAAACAAAAGATCGCGTTAAACTTGGCTATGTAGAATGGGACTCAGAAATTGCATCAACATATGTTATGAAAAACATCTTAGAAGATCAAGGATACCGAGTCGTTGTAACACCACTAGACAATGCCATTATGTGGAATGCTGTTCGTAATGGTGATATTGATGCAACCTTATCAGCATGGTTACCCAATACCCACAAAGAACAATATAAGGATTACAAAGATCAAGTCGTTGATTTAGGTGCAAGTTTAACTGGGGCTCGTGTTGGTTTAGTTGTGCCAGCTTATATGGATGTTAATTCCATTTCTGATTTAACAACTCAAGCTAATCAAACTATTACTGGTGTTGAATCCGGCGCAGGTGTTGTCAGTGCTACTGAACAAGTACTAAAAGACTATCCTAATTTAGCTGATTGGCAATTAGTTCCTTCTTCTTCTGGAGCAATGGTTACCGCATTAGGAAAAGCTATCGAAAATGGTCAAGATATCATTATAACTGGTTGGTCACCGCACTGGATGTTTGCTAAATATGACTTAAAATATTTACAGGATCCAAAAGAGTCTTATGGTGAACAAGAAGAAATCAGAACCATTACCCGCAAAAACTTAAAAACTGACTTACCTGAAGTTAACCATATTCTTGATAATTTCAATTGGACTATTGAAGATATGGAAGAACTAATGTTACGCATCTCAGAAGGTCAAGATCCAAATATCGTTGCTCGTGAATGGGTTAATACACACCAAAAACAAGTACAGTCTTGGATTAACTAATAAAAAATGCTTACCTATCAACAAGGTAAGCATTTTTTATTTAACTACGCAAACTCTAACAGGCTCAAATTGCGAGGAATATATACAAAGATATAGCAGCCATAATTTAATTAAATCGTTTAAATTGCCCATTTTGGTAATTCAATGTAAAGCCATTTGCTGTATTAAATACAATAAACGTACGATTAATGTGATGTTTTTCGTTTTCAAAATGAACGACCACCGCACAAGGAATTAACTGATCACGTTGATACAAGGGCTTAGCAATGTACAATAAAGCATCCTCTTTTTTCTTAGATTGCAAATCATTAACAAATTCATAAGCAAGCTCTTCGGGGATTCGCATCCCACCATCATTACTTGGACCACCAACATTTTGGGTACGAGTCGCTGTAACAGCATTATTAGCAATTGCCGGCCCACCTAAACTATCCGCCACTAAATGACTACGATTATAAAACCATCCACGATAAGCTTCACCATCTAAATATGGAATAACTACTTTTTTATTTTTAGGCCAAGCAACAGGATCTTCGTTGAATTTTTGTTGATTTCCACGATGACTATCCACACTATATATCGTTACTAAAGATGCTGCTAGTAAAGGCTTCTTCGTTTTAGCATCAATAATATAATCTGGCTTATCTAATAATAAACTTTGAATTAAGCTCTCTTGCCCTTCTACTTGATATAAGTCATGAGATTCAGGAATTTCCAAAGTATATTTTGGAAAACGCTCAAATAACCCTACTACTGTTGTTTGTGATTCAAAATCTAATGACAAAATATCATCTGTAGTAATCTCACTATCAGCCTTATCAATCACTAAACGACTGCGCTCTAAAATTTCCCCATCACGTGCATCTTCTGGTAAATACTTATCTTTTAGATCATTAATCGTTGAACTGGCTGAATCATATAATTCATAAGCCGATTCAATTTTTTGATTAGCAGAATTTAGCGTCTCATTAGCTGAATCATAAAATTCTGATAGAGATTGATCCTTAGTACATCCAACAACACCCGCAACCAATGCCATCAATACTAAGGCAGATTTGATATTAGCTTTTAGTTTAAATTTTCTTTTTTTCTTCATTCATTCACCTCTTAGATTATCTGTACTTTCATATCATAATTTAATCTAGAATAAAAAGATAGTAAAAAGATTATTCTCCCATTTTCTATCAATAAGACTACTGTAAATATACACTTCTCTCTACATAAAAAACGTACCCCCATTAGCTGAGAATACGTTTATTTTCTTATGGTTTTTGATAAACTACTTCACCAGTCCGTTCATTACGCCAAGCTTGTCGTTCCCCAATTCTTGTCTTAGTAACATTTTCAACACCTACTTGAATTTCTCTTTTATCAACTACAACATCACGATAATGTACCTTTCCATCCTGTGTTTGTTCTTTAATAAACGTATCATATTCTTGATTGTGCTCGATTTCATCATACCAACCATAAATATGTTCCACACCTTCATGATCAAGATAATAAACCTGATTGCGAACAATCTCTACTTCTTTATATTTAGGAACTTCTTCTGTATAATCTTCTTGATATTTTTCAGTAAATTCAATCCAATTATCTCCACCAATGATAATGGAAGCCTCTTCTTTTGAAGCATTCGAACTAAAATTACTTGAACTTTCTTTAGAACTCTCATGACTATCGATTTCACTTAATAAACTGGCATTAATTGAAGTACTTTTATTAATCTCATTAATTTTAATCGGTTTTTTTGCTTTATTTTTTGGCACTGTAGTAGAAACTGTTTTAGCTTTTTTCTCATCAATAGCCACCTCTAAATCTTTCGACGTTGCTTGTTTAATATCCTTTTCAACAGTTGGAATTGCTACAGTTTGAGCAACAGCATTTCCTTTTTCTTTTAATAAGCCAGTTTCTAAATCTTTCTCTACTAAAATAGCTTCCGCAATTTGGTGATTACTTTCTGTGACAACAATAATGGTTCCTGTCCCCACAATATCCTTAACTTTCAGATTAGTCGGTTTAGCAATCACAATCTCGCGTTTAGTATTATCTTGCGCTTCTACAATAGCCATCAATTGATTATTCTTTTCAACGATTTGAACGGCTGCTAAAATATCGATTTGTTGACCTTTTTTAGCTTCAAAATTTTCAGATTGCTTTAATCCATATGCCTTTAAAATAACCTCTTCTTCAACACGAATAATCTTAGAAATTTTTTCTAATGTATCGACTGCTAATACATTATAACGAATATCCTCTTCTTCGACTTTAATGGTTTCGACTTCTTGTGGCACTTGAATAGTTTCAATAGTTGCTTCCTTTTTAAACCAAAAGAATGTAGCTACTGCTAATCCACACAAAATCACCAAACTAATTAAAATCGTATATAAACAGCCCATTGATTTCGAACTTTTTCTCATTAAATTCTATCCCCTTATTTCTTTATTCTTCTCTAGTTAATCGGATATATTTATCAAAAAAATATCTATAAACTTAATTTTACTATAAATATTAAATAAGTGATAGCTTTTACACCTTAAAAATACCAGCAAAAGGAATACCTCAACAACCAAATCGCCAACCTTTTTGCTATAACTTATCGATTGCTTCACTCAAAGTGTTTAACACCATAAGAATAAAAATTAACCTATAACATATAAAAAAGCTCCCAATAAATGAGAACTCTTTTATGTATGATTTTATTAACCTTGAAGAATTGTTTCCATTAACATCACTTTAAATTCATGATATAAAGGATTTTTTTCTTCTAAGAATTTTTTGTAATCTTCTAATAAATCCATTGGGTAAGTTTTTAATTCACCACGGAAATATGTTTCAATGGAAGTTGTTTCTGTTGAATCTGAAGTTGCATATAATGGACGACCATTTTCTACAATTTCTGGAAACTCTTCACGAATTGCTTTTTGATAATTAATATAAATTGTTGTAATTTCATCAATTAATTGTTCTTTTTCAGGTGTCACAACTGGTAAGCGATCCTTAATTAATGCATAAGAGACCGGATCAGTACTTTCCATCATATAGGCATATTTATTAGCAATCACATTGACATCTTTCATTTGATTGATTTTTAAGTTAATAAAGATTTTTGATAATAATTTAATAGGCATTGCTGAATAATTACTACGACGCATAATCCAAAATGTCTTTTCATCATCTTGACAACTAGCACGGCCTCCCATACTATTAACCCCTTGGAATAACTGCCATTCTGTTCTTACAATATCATCAATTAACTCTTGATTTTCTAATTTATAATCTTTTATATCTCCAAAATTAGCCATAGTTCTTCTCCTTATAATCAAATTTATCTTACTTCTAAACCTTCCGCATAAATGGATAAATCACGAATCGCTCGATCTTCGATACTATTTTTAACAGAGACTGCATGATCTAATAAAAAATCACTACTTGCACTACTTAACCCACTCTCTATCAAATAGCTAATAATCATATTCGATACTTGCTCAAATATCGCAATTTTTCGCTTACTTACTTCTTCAAACACCGTTATATGAGAAAACTCACCCTTATCACTTAATTCCTTAGCGACTCGTAATTCCACATTATTCAATCGATTTAATAAGGTTTCTACTGCTGCCCCTAAAATCGGTAAATCTTTTAACGAGCGGGTACTCCATTTATAATATGGACAATATCTTTTATTCAACATATGAACCGCCATACAAGCATGACGAATAAAATCAGCCTCCGCAATCTTAGCAGCACTTAACTCTTTTCGCTTAATACTTCTTTGGTAATTATACTGACCTGATTGCGCCATTTTAAATAATTGATGCGCCAACTTATACTTTCTAACATCTTCTGGATAATAAGCTAATAAATTCTCTCTAATACGTGTAAATTCACCTAAATTATCGATAAATACTTCGCCATTTGAAGCTGTTGATAAAGCACTTTCTCGTAAATAAATCCATTCATCATTTGTTTGAGGACCGACTTCATTAGCTAAAATCAATTTATAAAATGCACCAATACTCATCACATCACATTGACCACTCGTATGTTCTTCCACGCAAGCAAAGATTTCTCTTCCCTTAACTTTAAAAATTTCGCGAGGTAAAAAAATCATTGCACGCTTACCGTAATCATGATCTGCTGAAAACCTATCATCATAACCATAACACTCCGAACCATGACCAACCAGACCAATTGCCATATACTGAAATTCATTCGGAAACTGATCAGATAATAAAGGTTTTAGTTCTTCATAATAATAACTTCTCGCTAAATCCATTCCAAATCCCATTACACTACACATCCCCGTTATTTTCTAAAAATTCAATATTTTTCATAATCGATTGATAAGCTTGCGACTGCTTACCATATGTTTTTTCAGTGATTTTTAATGCTTTTTTAAACATCATCTTTCCATCTGCAAATTGTTTTTGCTTCACGAAAATAAATGCTCTCGTATTATACACCCCTGCCAATAAACTACTTTCTAAACCACAATTAGCATAAATCAATAATTCTGATAAAGCCAAATATTGTAATGCTTCATCAAACAATTCTAGACTTGCAGCTGTAGCGGCGATATTTTGTAATGCAATCGCATATGGAACACGCTTATTTGGTAATTCCTTCAATAGTGCTAATTCTTCTTTTTGCAATTCAAAAGCCTTAGTAGTATTTCCACGTTCGGCATAAATCAATGATAAATTATGCTTAATACCAGCTATTAGTGCTTTATCTGCATTCTGTTTAGCATATATATCACTAGCTTGATTAAACATAACAATCGCTTCTGCAAAAAACTTACCAACACGCAACGCATTAGCTAAATTTGATAAAATTGTTGCAAAATTCACACTATTTGCTCCATAAACTTCAAAAGCAATTTCTCTTGCTTTTTGCAATTGAGTAATTGCTCCATCCGCATCTCCAGTATCTCTCAAAACTCCAGCATAGTTATTTAAGGCTGATATTAACCATTCTTTATCATTAACACTTTTAATGTAACGAATCTGTTCTTGCATCAATGGTATCATCTCGGTTTTTTTCCCCTGACTATCTAACTCTTTAATCCGTAATGATAACTCTTGAATATCCATCTATTTCCCTCCAATTCACCTATAAATAGAAAATACTCTCTTGCATTTGATTAATTAACTAGCTAGCTACTGAAACTCTAACAACTAAAGTCAATAGTAAGATTTAGGCATATTTCATAAAAAAACAGTGTAAAATCAATTATTCTTGGATTGATCCTACACTGTTTGATTCATTTTGATAAGTTCAACCTCTTATCATGTTATTATATTTTCATCATTGTAATATGCTATCACTCACATAACTTAAGCCACAATTGTTCAAGCACCTTTATCAATTAGTCAATATTATTTTGTGGTAAAATTGTTTCTACATCGCTATGTGGACGTGGAATAACGTGAACAGAAATTAATTCACCAATACGTTGTGCAGCCGCAGCACCAGCATCAGTAGCAGCTTTAACAGCACCTACGTCACCACGAACCATAACTGTAACTAATCCTCCACCAACAAATTCTTTACCTACTAAAGTAACATTTGCAGCTTTAACCATAGCATCTGCTGCTTCAATTGATCCTACTAAACCTTTTGTTTCAATCATTCCTAATGCATCGTATTTCATAATTATTTCCTCCTAAATGGTTATTATTTAATTAATTTTAAAGCTGTCTTAGGTGTAATACCTAGAGCATTTGCTTCCTCTGTATCAATATGACATTCTAATTGAGAATTCGGTACTGCTCGAATAATCACATCGTTTAATATACCACCTCTAATACCGCCAACTTCAAGCGATACTATATCATGATTTTTCACACCAAGGGCTTCTGCATCACTTGGCAACATATGAATATGACGTTGAGCAACAATCACTCCTCTATCTAATTCACATGAACCTTTCGGCCCAACTAATGTCACACTTGGAGTTTCTTCTAATTTACCTGACATTCGAACAACCGGTTTAACTCCTAATTTAAAGGAATCTCCCACCAGTATTTCTACTTGAGTTTCTTTCCTAACAGGTCCTAAAATTCTGACTTTTTCAATCACCCCTTTCGGACCGCATACCATAACAGTTTCCTTACAAGCATACTGACCTGGTTGTGATAAGTCTTTTAGTTTTGTTAATTCATATCCTTCGCCAAATAATCTTTCTAGCGTTTCTTGCGAAAGATGGATATGCCTATTTGAAATACCTACTGGTATATTAAACGCATCAATTTTCTTTATATCTTTTTCTTCATTATTTTCAGCAATCGCTTCTTTTAACAATTGAAGAAATTGATCATAATTTGCCATGTCCCCACATCCTAAATTACTTATTCATATTCATCATAATATCTTTAACTAATTTTGCTAACTCTTCTTTATCAACTTCTTCAGCAGTGTTAACTTTAGGTGTTACTGCTTCAGCTTTCGGAGTTGTAGGCACAACTGGTTTTGCAGCTACCTCTGGTTTTGGTTTTGGTCCACCACAACCGCATGGTAAGAATTGATTTTCAGGATTATTACCTGTTAAGAAACTTAAAGCTTTCGCTAATAAAGCTTCATCCATAAAGTCGGAATCTGTTAATTTTTCAATCGCTGATTCAGCAACTTCAATTTCTTCATTAGTTAAATTAGTATCACATCCACATGAGTGAGCTGTTGTTGCACATGTTTGAGTAGCGGTATTATCTTCTGGCATTTTTAAATCTTTTAAGTCAGTAATACCATAAGCTACTTTTTTAATATTTAATAGATGTAATGGGCTTACATTTTCTGAAACTGAGCTACCACCAGCAGCCCCACATCCTAATGTGAATGAGATTGGTAATGATGTACTAATACCTGTACCACCTTGACTACCACCTGTATTCACTAAAATTCTTGAAGCAGGTTTAACAGTGAAGCGTAATACTGTATCACGATCATTTGTATGAATACTCATTGTATGACCAATACCATTTTGTAATAAATCAATACTTAACTCACAAGCTTCTTGCCAATCTTTAACAACATAAAATCCTAATACAGTTGTTAATTTTTCGTAAGATAATGGATTATCTGGGCCTACACCATGTTGACGGCCGATTAACACTTTTGTATTAGCTGGAATTTCGATACCAGCTGCTTCAGCGATAACTTGTGGTGTGCGACCAACCATACGAGCATCCATTGTATGACCATTTTTAAATAGAACTTTACAAACTTTAGCAGTTTCTTCATCACTCATGAAGTAACCACCTTGTTTTTGTAATTCGCGAACGACATCCACACGATTGCATTCTTCACAAATAATTGATTGTTCTGATGCACAGATAGTACCATTATCAAAAGTTTTACTTCCAATAATACATTCTACTGCTTTTGCTACATCAGCTGTTCTTTCGATATAGGCTGGTGAGTTACCTGCACCTACACCAATTGCTGGTTTACCAACACTATAAGCTGCTTTAACCATACCAGGTCCACCTGTTGCAATGATTAATGCTACTTCTTTAGCATTCATTAATTCATTTGTAGATGCCATTGTTGGTGTTGATACACAACCAATAATATTTTCTGGAGCACCTGCTGCAATTGCCGCATCTCTCATTAACATAGCTGCTTTATAACTACATTTTGACGCAGCTGGGTGTGGTGCAAAAACAATCGCATTACGTGATTTCAAAGCAATCATTGCTTTAAAGATAATTGTTGATGTTGGGTTTGTAGAAGGAACTATTCCTAATACTAATCCAACTGGTTCAGCAACATCGATTGTACATAATTTTTCATCCGCTTTAATAATCCCTGCTGTTGGCATATCTTTAATTTCTTCATAAAGCATGCTTGAAGCTGCATAGTTTTTAAAAGCTTTGTCTTTTACTATACCAAAACCAGTTTCTTCCACAGCCATTTCTGCTAATAAATATTTATTTTCATCGGCTACTTCTTTCATTTTTAAAATGATTTTATCCACTTGTTCTTGAGTAAAAGTTGCCATTTTCTTAGCAGCTTTTTTACCATTGCGTGCTAACTCACGTGCTTCTTGAATAGATTGTAAATCTTTATCATATTCTCTCATAACTAGATCTCCATTCTTTCACGATTTTGTTTTATTTGTTCAAAATCATTTGAATTAACTCTTTCTTACTCATTTTCTTAGTTGGTAGAGTTAAATTTTCATCTTTTCTAATGATATCCTTCAACTTAGATACTGTAAGTGAATTTAGTTGTTTTTTAGTATAGACAACTTTTTCACTAGCTTCTGATTCTTTAGTGTCTTGTTTGTCTTTTGATGAATCTTTCACTTCATCTTCCACTACTTCAACTTCAATTGGTTCTTCTAATTCACTTTGGTTGACAGTTACAGAATCTACTTCGATTACTGAGGTTTCTTCTTTGGTATCTTCTTTTTCTTCAGTTTTTATAGAATCTACCTCGATAACTTCAACCTCTTCTATGATCTCATTAGTTGGTAATTGTTCAACAACTATTTCTTCAAGTTCCACAGCCTTAACTTGTGGTTTATTCACAATTAAACTTAATTGATTATCCGGTCTAGGAATAACATGTTCTGTTAATAAAGCATCATCTGCTAAACGTTTTACAGAAGCTACACCTGCATCAACAGCTGTTTTCACTGCCATTACATCGCCTTGAACGATTATTGTCACAATTCCTCCACCAACGAATTCTTTTGATACAATTGAAACATCTGCACTTTTAACCATTGCATCTCCAGCTTCAATAGCTGCAATTGTTCCAATTGTTTCAATCATCCCTAAAGCTTCCATAACTTATCTCTCCTTATAACAAATCAGGCCAATTAGCCGGATAAGTTGTATAGAACACCTTAGCTTTATTCGGAGAACTCCAAGTTACTTTTGTATCTTTAGGAACAAATAATACATCACCTGCATTAGCTGTAAATGTTTCTCCATTATAAGTAACTTCTAGTGTTCCATCGATTACGTAATCAATTTCTTCATAAGTTAAATTCCATTCAAAAGCTGACTTATTAATTTCTAAGAAACCTGCACTTACTTTTGATTCTTCTTGAGAAACTAATTCTTGGAATTTAACATCTGCTCCAGGTGTTCCAGTATCAAAAACGTCCATTCTTACTGAATCGCCTTTGATAGCTTTAATTCCTTTTGCGTTTGTTTTAGCTATATATGGTTTATCTAAATCAACATCACCAGCTAACAAAGATTTTAATAAGCTTAATAAATCAGCTTTACTAATTAAATCTCCTTTAGAAACCATATCTTCTGTGCATACTTGTTCATTTGTTACTTCTTGTGTTTCTTGACAAGTTTGTTCTTTAAAACTTATATTGTTTAATCGAGCTAAATCTTGTGCTGCAGGAGTAATAATTGTATTTGAACAAATGTAACAAATGCTTTCTCCTTTAGTAATTAAGCTTTCGATATCTTTTGTATAAATTAATTTTTTCACAGTCACACAACCTTTCACATGACTAAACTATTCCGGTAATTGACATTCATCATCAATAATACCGACAACAGCTGCATCAATTGGAACATTAACATCCCCAATCATGCGTCTAGCTGCTCCGCCAGTTGCAATGATGACACGATCGCCAATACCTGCACTAATGATATCTGCCACCACAATAATATCCCCTGCTCTTTTACCACAAATCACTTCTGCTAGCATTAACTTTAATCCATTTAATGATTCAGATTTTCGGGTAGCCCAAATATTATCAACTAATTTTGCTGTTACCATTGTTTACCCATCTCCTTATCTTTACGAACGATTTCATCTAATGCTGCTTTTACAGAAGCCATATCGCCAAAAATCGCAAGCATAATCATATTTTGTGGACAACTTCCTCTAATATCTTCGACGGTTACGCCAACTGCCTTTTCCGCAATATCAGCTGCACAAACCATTTCGATTAATTTGCCTTGTACTAAACCTATAGCCCCTGGAACTTCAATTTTATGACCTGGTCCAGAACCTTTTCTTCTATTTAAAATTGAAAATGTTCCTTCGCTAGGCGATTGGATAATTCTGACGTCCATTCTTAACAACTCCTAATCTAAAATAGTGTCTTTACAACTTCTTGCTATCCCAAGTGGGGTTACAAACATTGGATTTTTTGCTTTTAGAGTTGGAATTCCAACTGATTTTTGAATCACTTTTTCAATTCCATCTAAGCAACAAGTACCTCCAACTAAATAAATTTCATCTACTTCATAACCTTCGATGCTACGCTTAATAATTGAAGCAACTTTTTCAATTACCGGTGTTAAAACTGGTAATAATTCCTTATGATTTTTAGGATTACGTTTGTATAATTCTGCTTCTTCATAAGGTAAACCATATGCTCCTGAGATTACTAATGATAAATGCGTACCACCAGTTGCCTCGTCAACCACCTTAACGACTTTTCCGTCTTTCAAGATAGAAATCCCTGTGGTTCCTCCACCAATATCGACAACTGCTCCGTTTTCAATATTTAAAATTTGATTAGCTGCGGTAGGTTCATCCAATATATTGGTTAATTCAAAACCTGCACCTTGAACAACATTTTTCAAAGCTCCACTATCTAATTCATCTGTTCCTGGTGGGATGGCTACGGCTGCCAATAATAGCTCTGTATCCAACTCAGACTCCAATTGCTCTTTTAATTCTCGAACAATTCGAATTGCTCCGATATAGTCAACCACCATTCCATCTTTCACAACATCGGCATAGCGATATGCTCCAGCAATCGGTTGATAGTCTTCATTAAATACAGCTAATACAATACATGCAGTACCAACATCGACGCCTGTATAGTAGCACTTAGCTTGTTTTTTTATGGGGTGTTTAATAACTTTTTCGAATTGCTCAACAATTTTGTTACAATTAGTTAAGTTTGAGTTTTCTTTTGGCATGGCTTCATCTCTCCTAAAATACTACTAATTATTTCCGTTATTTCTTTTACGAATTGATAAATCGTTGCAGTTTGCAATGATGGATTACATGATAATAATAAAAATTCTTGTCTAATTCTTTCTAATTTAACAAGTATCACACCATTTTCTCCAAGTACATGTATTGGAGTAATCTTTTCATAGTCCATTGCTTCTAAATAATATTTTCTAATCGTTTCTTCGTTATCAACACGTTTTGGACAATCCGGATCATATATAACTAATTCTTTCGTTGCTTCACCGATTCTAAAGAGTGTTTGTGAATAGAAAAACGATTGATCTTTAAGTAGTACCGCAACTTCATATAAGTCTGCTACTAATAAATTCACATGATAAATTGTTTTATTATCGTATTCTTCTTTCATAAAGCATGGTTCTTCTAAAGAAGTTTCATCTTGACAGCTTTCTGGTTCTGGGTAATTTTCTTCTTCCTGATAGTCACAAATTTCAATTTTTCGATCTAATAAAAACTGACGCGCTTCAGGAGTTAATCGATTATTACTTTGAAGTTGAAACTTTACAAAAGGATTTTTTCTATATTTATCTTTTAAATCTCTCTCTGTAATAAAAATCATCAACTTCTCCCCCTACATAGGCAACGATAAATGTCTTCTAAATCTTCGACACTTGGTACCCTTGGATTAGTTATTGTACAATTATCTTCTAATGCTCGTTGTGCCATATCTGGGATAGCTTCAAGGAATTCTTCTTCATTTAATCCATAATCTTTAATAGATGTAGGCATATTCATTTTTTTCATCATACGGTAAATACCACTGATAAATCCATGAACAGTCGCTTTATCTGTTACAGATTGTACACCTAATAAACGAGCTACATCAGCATATTTTCTTAAAGCATCTGATTCACTTGGTAATTCAAGTCCTGCGTTATAGGTAATAACATATGGTAATAACATTGCATTAGCTCTTCCGTGTGGCACATGGAATCTAGCACCCATTGCGTGGGCTAAGCTATGACAAATTCCTAACGACGCTCCATTAAAGGCAATACCTGCTAAGCAAGAAGCATTATGAACAATTGCTCTTTTTTCTAAATCTTCACCATCTTGATATACATCCACTAGATTATTCCAAATAATGCGACTGGCTTTTTCAGCACAAGCATCGGTAAAGTCTGAAGACTTAGTTGAAACAATCGCTTCTAATGAATGTGTTAGAACATCCATACCAGTATCCGCAGTAATTGTAGCTGGTACAGTTGCTGTAAATGCTGGATCTAGAATTGCTACATCTGGCAACATGCTATCCTTCACTAATGGATATTTGCTTTTTGTTTCTACATCTGTAATAACTGAAAATGATGTTACTTCACTACCAGTTCCACTAGTTGTTGGAATTGCAATAAATATTGGAAATTCTGTACTATTAATTTGAGCATACATTTCACAAATAGCTTTCGCAGAGTCGATTGCCGATCCTCCTCCAAATGCAATTACCGTATCCGGATTAATAGTTTGCATTTGAGCGATACCTTCTACAACCACTTCTGTCGTAGGGTCAGGAATAATATCGGAAAAGACTAAATATTCGATTTCTTTACTATCTAAAATATTAGTAATATCTTCAACTCTTTTTGACTTAACCATAAATGGGTCACTAATAATTAAAACTCTTTTCATATCAAGTTCATTCAGTGCTAAAAGTGAGCCTTGTCCATGGTATATTTTGGTTGGCATATTATAAATTTCCATCTATTACCCTCCCTTCTTCTATTATTTTTTTTATCTTTAATAAATCAGTTTCATCTTCTAAATTGCAATCAAAAATTAATTCTTTAATTCCTGCTTTTTGAAGTTCAAAATATGATTTTTCTAATTGTCTTTCATCATGACTATTAGTGATAATTCCTATTATTGGAATTCTGAAACTCTGAGCAAAGCCAGGTGGATAAACTTCTTTTTTCGAACGTGCATCACGTAACATCACTAACATATCTGCCTGTTGCTGTGTGGCAATAATAGATGAATACATCCAAGGACATTCGAGATATTCAGTTGGAATAATAATTGTTTTTCCACTATAACTAATTGCTCCAAATTTTCTTTTAGGAATACAATGAGTGCTATTTTGATTAATATAATTCGCTATTAATGATTTATCTAAGTCGTTTGTACCGACAATCATGATTTTCTTCATGTTTTGGTAACATCCACGACTGAGAATCCTAAACTATGTTGAAAAACTTCTACTACATTCGTTAGCGACTCTTCAACGCTTTGGATATCTCCAGATAATACTACTGAACCGGTAAACCGATCCAAAAAGCCAATCTCCACGCCAGCAGACTTAGCAGCTAAATCCGCCGCAATCATTGCTGTTTCGCAAGGGGATAATGTTAAAATTCCAATAGCACCATTATTTTCAATCCCTATTGACTCATATATTTCCGAAATGGGTGAAGCAATAACATGAGCTAATGTAATCTGCTTTCCCGGAACTTGCTCTTGAATAAGTCTTTGTATTTTTTCTTCTGCCATTCGATCACTCCCTTTAGTGTCTGATAACTTTAACTGGGAAATCATATGCTAGAAGCATCCCTTCAATTCTATCCAAATCTTCATTACTTAAACTTGGATCACCTTTAACAGGATATTCTATTCCTAATTGTGCATATTTATTTACTCCTAATTTGTGATATGGTAGTAAATCAATACCTTTAAAGTTAGGTAAATCTTTATACGGCAATAAGAAATCGATAATGGCATTTATTTCCTCTTCACTATCGTTTATTAATTTCAGCATCGGCATTCTTACTTTGACGTTATAACCTAATCTTAATAATTCTTTCAAGTTTGCAAGTATTTTTTCATTACTAACACCAGTTAACTCATTATGTTTCACGGGATCCATATGTTTTAAATCAAATAAAAACAAATCAACATATTCAGCAATTTTGACGATACGATCCATTCTTGCATAACCACATGTTTCAATAGCTGTATTTAATCCATCTTCTTTACAAGCTTTTAGTAAAGCGTATGCCGCTTGTGGTTGAGAAGTACATTCCCCACCACTAAGCGTTACGCCCCCACCTGACATATCGTAGAAAGCATCATCTTCATGAATAATATCTAGTAATTCTGAAATGGTTTTTGTTTCTCCTACAATATGTAAAGCTCTTTTTGGACATGCTTGAACACATTTTTTACAACCATTGCAATTAATATCTCTGCGGACTTGATGCTGTCCGTTTTCATCCACTACATGGATTCCTAACGGGCAAGCATCTACACATAGTCCACAATTATCACACAATGAATCTTGACACATAACTTCAATTTTTCTTTCAAGACTCTCTGGATTCGCACACCATTTACATCTAAGTGGGCACCCTTTCAAAAATACGATAGTCCGAACTCCAGGCCCATCATACAAGCTATATTTTTGAATATTGAATACGAACGCTTGTCTTTCTAACAAACCTGTTCTTTGGCTATCCATCTTTGATCATCTCCTACAATTGAATTTTAGAATTTAGTAAGCATTGTACGACTAATGATTTCGTCTTGTACGTCTTTACATAATTCTACGAAGAATGCACTATATCCAGCAACACGAACAATTAAATCACGATATTTATCTGGATTTTCTTGCGCATTTTTCAAGATATCATTATCTAAGTAGTTAAATTGCATTTCACCATTACCTAAGTGACTTGCAGTTCTTAATAATGTAATTAAACTTTCTTCCCCTTCTTGAGTATCTAATAAACCAGACATAATCTTGAAGTTATGTACCATACCAATGTTCATTGAATCATTAGACATCTTAGATACTGATTTAATAATCGCTGTAGGGCCTTTAAAGTCAGCACCTTGAGTAGGACTGATACCATCAGATAGCGGAGTCCAAGCTGAACGTCCATTAGCAGATGCACCTGTTAATTGTCCTAAAGGTGTATTATTTGAAATTGATAATGTTCCGTGACTTAATACAGAATATAATGTTTTATATTTACGGTGTTCTTTTTCTGTGAAGTATACAAGATCAGCTACAAAGTGATCTGCAAAGTCATCATCATTACCATATTTAGGAGCATGTAAGCAGTCTGCATGAATTTCTTCGTAGCCTTTGAAGTCTGCTTGTAATGCTTCATTTAATTGTTCTAAAGTATATTTCTTATCATCATATACTAATTTTTTAATTGCAGCCATTGAGTCAGCATATGTAGCTAAACCTGACCAAACAACACCAGGTCCGAAGTTGTACATAGCACCACCAGCTTCAACCCCACGTCCATTTTCCATACAACCTTCATACATAATAGACATTAATGGTTTTGGAGCTAAATCACGGTGAACTCTTTGTGTAATAACAGTTGCAACTGAAGTCCATTTAGTAACCCATTTAATTTGGTCTTTAACAGCTTCTTCAAATTGTTCAAATGTCTTGAATTGTGATAAGTCACCAGGATCCGGTGTAACTTGTTTACCATACCATAATGGAACACCGTGGTTTAATGCTAATTCAATACAAATTGGCCATTGAGTATAAGCTGTTGAAGTCCATTGATATAAACGACCAGCTTTTTGAGGTTCTACACAACCCATTAAGCAGTAGTCACGAGCATCTTCGATTGATACACCTTTAGCTAACATCATCTTAATGTGAGTATCATCAAAGTGACATGCTGGGAATCCTAATCCAGCTCTTACAACGTCAACAATTTTCTTCATGTATTTCTTAGGTGATTTATTGTGAATACGACATGCTAATGATGGTTGGTATACTTTAACGTGACGAACAGCATCCATTAATAAGTAAGTTAAATCGTTAGTTGCATCAGCACCTTGACGAGTTACCCCACCAACACACATATTAACGAATGGTTGGTAACCAGCGAAGAATTTAGATGCACCTTCACTTGTTAACCACATCATTTCTGACATTTTAATTAACATACATCCAGCTAATTCAAAAGCTTCAAATTTATTCATACGGCCTGATTCGATATCAGCTTTGAAGAATGGGTACATGTATTGGTCAACACGACCGATTGACATACCTGTTTGGTTTTCTTCAACTACTAATAATGATTCAATTGTCCATACAGCTTGGATTGCTTCCCAGAAACTTTCTGGTTTATGAGCTGGTACACGACTATTAACATAAGAAATTTTTTCTAACTCTGCTTTACGTTTTGGATCAGTTTCTTTAGCAGCTAATTCAGCAGCATATTCTGACATACGACGAGCGTAAATCATTACACCTTCAGTAGTATCAATAACTGATTTATAGAAATAAATTTTATCGAAGTCTTCTGGATTAGCATAATCTAATTCTTCTAAATGAGCTTTTGCTTCATTTTGAATATCAATCATACCTTTTTTCATTGTTACAACGTCATAACCTGGGTTAGAGTCCCCACCACCGTTTAATGCGTGGTATGAACAGTCAGATACAAATGATTCACCTGACATTTCCCAAACTCCAGCTTCACGGAATTGGTCTTCACAAGTTTCATCAACTGATTTACCTTCCCAGAATGGGAATAATTCTTCTTTCATATATTTCTTATCTTCTTCAGATACATAGAATGGGTCTTGTGGACGATTTTGGATTGTTTCCATTTCATCACGCATCCAACGCCAAGAAATATCTGGAGAGAATGCCCCCGCACGAGGAGCTCCGTTTGGTGCACCTACGATTAATTCATTATCTTGAATAACTAATGGTGCTGTTTCACAGCAGTGGCGGAAACTTTTAGCACGTAAAATTGCTTTTGGCATACCTGGATTTGCTTTTGCAATTTCAGTGATTGCACGCGCACGGTGAGTTGTAATTGTTGGAACAGCTTTTAAGTAGTTATCTTTTAATGCACGTAAACGTGGAGTAATTCCATCCGGCACATCTGTTTGTCCGTCTGTTGATAATGATACTTTAGGGTCTTCGGTAGGTGATTTTACATCTTCATCACTTAAAGAAGAAAACATTTTCATTAACGCAGCACGTTCTTCTGGTGTTAATTCTTTAGTAGCTTCCATTAATTTCTTTGAAAAATCTTGCATATCCATAATGTTCCCTCACTTTTCTTATTTTAAATTTATTTTATTTATTGAGCTTATTTAAAAACTTCAATAAAGCCTCACTTAATTCATCAATATCCTTTTGGTTTTCATTACTAGTTACTGTTTTAGTTTCAGTAGGAGTAGTTCCATAACCAACTTCACGATAATACACGAAATCTTCTGGTATTATATTCTTTATAATTGTGCCAAATCCAGTTGTTCCACCACCAACAAAGAATGATTTAGTAATTTCTGAATGAATTCCTAAACTTGCAAAACTAGCTGGAGCATTAACAACAATTCGTCCAACAGGCTTTTTACTAATAAATTCTTTAATGACAAATGCATCATTAGAATGAATCGCTAAGGTATGACCACGACGATTACTTTCTAATAATTCAATACATTTTTGACATGAAGTTAACCAGTTTGGTTCTTCATAAACAATTAGTACTGGAGCAAAAATTTCATTCACATATTCATTTTCATCATAAATATATTTTTGTGATGATACTAAAACTTTAGTATCTTTTGGAACTTTAAATCCTGCACTATTTGCTAAATCTTCTGGTGATTTACCCATATATCCAATTTCATTAAAATTGTTTTCTGGTTGAATATAATCCATTAATTTTTTTTCTTCATCCGAAGTCATGAAGTAAGCACCATTATTTTTAAGTTCTTCTTTTACTTTATTAACAATGCATTCTTCCACTACTACAAATTGTTCTGCACTAGGTAGGATACCGTTATTATAAGAACGACTTTCAACAATTTGTTTTACTGTTTCAGTAATATTTGCTGTTTGTTCAATAAAAACTGGGCTTTGTCCAACTGATGCATAATAGCTAATTTTATTTTTCATACAAATGTCATTCATGTATGAAGTACAGCCGATGTTTAAGATGATTCGATTTGAAGAATAAGTTACTAATTCTTGGATACCTTCTTCTGATACATTTTGCATATATAAAATTGCACTAGAAGGGAATCCATTGTCTTGCGCTATTTCATTAAGCTTATTTACAATCACTCCAATATTTTTTACATTGCGTTGATGTGGAATAAGTGTAATAGTATTCCCTGTTTTAACAGCACAAAATATTGCATACATGACATTCAAGACTGTATTTACTGGAGGAATCATGGCAATAATCCCACCGGCTGGAACGCCTTGCTTCATCACTTGCTTAGTATCCTCATCAATACAAGATCCAATGTAAGTATCATCTTGATACATATCAAAAAATTGAAATAATTCTTTTGCTAATTCTACTTCATCATTAATTTTACCGATTTGCGTTGCTTCATGATTTAGTATAATCCAATCTGAATAACATTTTTTCATTTCATTTACTATTTTTTCTAAAACTACATCAATATGCTTTTGGCTATAATAATTTAAACTATTTTGAGCATCCGTTGACTTTTCTATAAGAACTCGAGCCTCTTGAATTGACAGCAAATCTTGATCAACGTATCTCATACTAAATCTCTTCCTTTCTATTAACCTTCATTAGTTTTCTTCAGGTAATAAAGTTTTTAGAGAATAACGATCAATAATCTTTTGTAAATCAACGTGCGGGCTTGCAATTACTACTGAGCTATATACTTCAGCACCCATATTTTCGACAGCTTTTACACCTGCATCTACCGCTGTTCTACATGCGCCAACATCACCTCTAACAATGACTGAAATATAACCAGATGCCACATTTTCAAAACCAACAACATCTACATCAGCCGCTTTACACATTGCATCAGCTGCTTCAATTACAAATACAATACCAAACGTTTCAATTGCCCCTATTGCTTCATATGTTTTCATACTGGTACTCTCCTTTTCTTATAGATCTATATCATAAATTGAAACAATATCTCCAACTTCAGGAATAGGTCTTGGCATAACGTTTTGTGCTGTTAAAGTACCAATGGCATCTGCTGCATAAGCGCCTGCTTCAACTGCAGACTTTACGGCAGCTACATCACCTTTTACCATTACAGTTACTAAAGTTGAGCCAATATTTTCATATGAAATTAGTTCTACATTTGCGGCTTTAAGCATTTTATCAGCTGCTTCTAATGCTGGCACTAAACCTATTGTTTCAATTAATCCTAAAGCTTCCTCACCATGATATCTCATATTTTTTTCCTCCTCAGTAAACTAACGACGATATTCAGCTGGAATATACTTTTGAGCAACTTCATGACCACCAGGAGTGATTGTAAAATATAAGTCCAAATCTTGATTACTATCCAAATCGTATTTACTTAATTCTACTAAGTCGTTCGCTTGTAATGACAGAAAATGCTCAACAAACAAATCTTTTTTAAATTGACCTTCATTACCATAAATTGGTTTTAAAATTTCCATTGCCTCGTTTACACTTAATGTTCCCGCTTTATCTACTTCATTTAATACGGCAGTTCTAGCTGGTAAAGTCATTATGCTTCATCTCCTTTTTTGAAAAAATCAAGTGGATTTGTTGTAACAATAATAGCTCCTAATACAATTACAATTGATCCAACTACGATATTTACTGTTAATGGTTGATCTAAGAATAATACTCCTAATAGCACACCCCAGAAAGCATATGTAACGTTTAATGACATACCAACCGCAACACCTGCTTGACAGTTTGCTTTATACCATAATAAGTATCCAAATACAGCACCTAAACCTGATACTACTAACCATAATGCTGGAGTAACTGCAACAATTGTATCAACTAATAATTTCACTTCTCCTAAGAATGGAATAACTAAGATTAAAATAACTAATCCTGAAATTAATTGACGTAAGTTTACTGTTACATCAGAGTCAAGCATTGAGCCACCAAAGCTTGAGAACATACCTTCAAGTCCCCAACCCATTGATGCGATTAATGCACAGATAATACCCAATGTAAAGTTTGGTGCATTATCAACTTTTGCATATCCGATAATTCCGGCACCAGCCACACATAAAATCATTCCTAAAATAACACGTTTTGATGGACGATCTTTAAAGAAAATCCAAGCAAATAATGTACCAAATAGTGAACATGTAGCTGAAATTGGAATCGCATAAGCACCAGCCATTGCAATACCCATTAAATAAGCACCATTAGCAAGAGGTCCCCCAATTAAGAAACCTAATACTAACATCTGTCCTGATTTTGTTTTTAAAGTTCTCATTAATTCTTTTGTTTTACCTAATTTAATATTATAAATTAATAACCATAATCCAGAGAAAAAGTCATTTAACCCTGAACATACAAACGGTGCGGCAAAAATACCAGCTGCAGAGATTAAAGGTTCGTATGATGCTGCTATCGCAACTATTGTGGAATAAAGTGCGAAGGTAAAACCTGATAGCAAGCCATTCACTACCCCTTGTCTGTGGAATTTTTTATTCAATGCAGCCATCTTTTTATCTGCTAAAGCTCTATTGTTTCCTTTTGCTCCTACATTCGTTTCCATTGCGTTCGCTCCTCAATTATAATTTTTTTAAAATTATTCTTTTGCAGGTAAAATTGTTTCTACATCACTATGTGGACGAGGAATAACGTGAACAGAAACTAATTCACCAATACGTTGTGCAGCCGCAGCTCCAGCATCAGTAGCAGCTTTAACAGCACCTACGTCACCACGAACCATAACTGTAACTAAACCACCACCAACAAACTCTTTGCCGATTAATGTAACATTTGCAGCTTTCACCATTGCATCTGCTGCTTCAATCGAACCTACTAAACCTTTTGTTTCAATCATACCTAATGCATCATATTTCATTCTTGTTTCCTCCTTAATAATTTAATAATTCCATTAATGATAGGGCCCTTTCACCTATTTACTATAAAGGATACCCATTGGAGTAATGCAAGCGTTTTTTTATTTTGTTGTATTTTTCACATAAATTCCATACTGTTTCACATCCTTCTAATTGAGAACGCATACATAAAAAGCCGTGTTATCGTGATATATAACAGTATCTAATTGAGAACGCCACTTATTTTATACTTATCCCTAACACAGTTTACGTAAACTGTTGTAAGTTTATTATAAAATAAAACATGATTGACCAGGCTTTTTATAACCATCACAAAAGAAGATTTCCTATTTTTATATTTTTAAAGTTACTTTTTACGAATTAAATCTCTATGTAATTATAATAAATCCGTAACCTAAAGGGGAAGGTTTTGTAGAAAATGAATTTAAACTATGTATTCTTATTAGAATTATGATACAATAAGTTTTGTAAGATAAATATGACACAAGTTCAACAACTATAACAGATAATAACAGTGTTTTTGATTGTGCTTTTTTGCACTAAAGTGTTAACCATTTAAGGAGGAGAAGGATTTTGACTGATATACATCAAAATAAGAAACTCTACACTATAGGTGAAGCTGCTAAGATGTGTAATATTTCAAGAAAGACTTTGCGTTACTATGATAAGATTGGTTTATTGCATCCTGATGAGGTTTCGGAACAAACAGGGTATCGCTATTATTCACTGGAAAATGTTTTAAAATTACCTATTATTAAATATTATAAGCAGATGGGATTTAAGCTAGACGAAATTTATGAAGGCTTATCTCGTAATTCTACCTATATTCACGAACATAGCTTTATTAATAAAATGACTGAATTACAAGAACAGATTGAACGGTTAAATGAACAATTAACCGCTGTTTCCGATTGGTATGATTTAATTCAAGAAGCTCGTTTTGTGTTAACTGCTGATGTTAATGAAGTTAGTATTAAATATTTACCTCCTGAAGTATATTGCTTTATGGAGCAAGATTTTTCATATGATTATTCTAGTTCTACTATCAATATCCCTTGGGTTAACTTTTTAGAAGATAATCACTGTGAAATTACTGGTCCTGTTATATTAGAGTTCGATTCAATGACAGAGCGAATCAATGAAACAGCAAATACCGTGAAAATTATGCAAAAAAAGGTCAGTAGTGAAAATAATTCTGTTTTAGAAATGCATACTAGTAGAGAATTAGTGGCAACTTTATATCATCGTGGAGATCATAAAAATATCAAGCAATCCTATCAAAAAATACTTGATTGGGCTAAAAAAAATAATTATCATTGTGGCCCTCGCTGTATTGAGCGTTTTGTGATTGATTATTGGACAACAACTAATCCTGATGAGTTTGTCACTGAAATTATGGTCCCTGTCGAAAGAAAACGTAAATAAGATTTAAGTTCTAGAATAAATGGTGTTAGTGAGGGAATTCTTAACTAACATCATTTATTTTTTATACAAAAAAACACTCCTTAAGTCTAAAACAAAACTTAAAGAGTGCTTAATATTATTTATATTTTAAAAGAATAGATGTGCCATAATTGTGATGACTGGTAAAACAATAATGGTTCTTTCAATAAAGATGATAAATAACTCAACAATATTGACCGGTAATTTAGAACCTAAAATAACCGCACCTGTCTCAGATAAATAAATTAATTGTGACACTGATAGAGCTGCAACAATAAAACGTGTCATAGTAGAAGGAATCTCAGCTGCTAAAATAGATGGAACTACCATATCGGCAAATCCTACTACCATTGTCTGACTTGCTGCTATTGCATCAGGAACTTGTAATAATTCTAATAATGGAACAAATGGCATCCCTAAGTAAGTAAAAATCGGTGTATGTTCAGATAACATTAATGCAAGTGTCCCTACACACATAATGACAGGAATAACTCCTAGCCATAATCCTAATACCATTTCAACGCCACTTTGCATGAAGTTTTTAATGTCCATATTTTTCTCAGCTTTTTCAGTTGCTAAGGTTAATGCCCATTGTCTTCTTGTATACCCCTTTGGAATGACTTCTACATTTTCTTCGTTATTATCAATAGCACACACATTACTTTTCTTAGATAAAGGTGGAATTCGCGGAATAATCAATGCAGCAATAATACCCGCCACAGCAATCGTTAAATAGAATGCCCCAAAATAATCTAATAGATCAACATTCCCTAGTACAACTAAGCAAAATGTAATGGATACTGCTGAAAAATTCGTAGCAATAGTGGCTGCTTCTCGAGCAGTATAATAACCTTCAATATATTGTAAATTCGTTAAGGTTACACCTATTGTACCATCTCCAATCCATGACGCTACACAGTCTACCGCAGAACGTCCAGGTAAATTAAATAATGGTCGCATCACTTTCGTTAAAAATACGCCAATATACTCTAATAGTCCAAATTCAGTTAGAAACGGTAAAACAAAACCTGCTACTAAGAAAATTGAAAATAATCCACCAATTAAATCATATAAAATCAATCCCCCAGCACTATCTGCCCAAACTATCTCTGGTCCTATTTGTAAAGCTGTCATAACTGCAAATAATAAACCTAACATCCGAATAACTAACCAGAAAGTGGATACATCCCCAATTTCTTTTAATAAGCTATTCTTTCTCATAAATTCAGGTTCAAATAATCGATAAACTAACGATATTGTGCATGATACAACAATCATTACTATAATCACATAATGGATTGGCACAACGGCATTGATGGCTTGATTAATGAATTTTGCCATTACGGATACCGCAACTGTTGTACTTCCACTTCCATCTTTAAATGGAGTCATTAATAGTAATATTCCTATAATTGAAGGGATAACAAACTTCAAAATTTTCCCTATCGAAAACTTCCCAGTATCGGAATCTTCCATGATTCTTCACCTCATATAATATATTTTTTACACGTGCATCTAGGTAAATTATATACTGTAAAGCGCTTTATGTCAAAAAACGTGATTTTTTACACAAAACACATAATTTATGACGTCTTTTTGTCACTTTATTCCTATCTAATTCATGTAAGGTTTTTCTGGTTTTTAATATTTTGTATTTTTTTCAGATAATTATCATTTTTTTAGTTACTTTTTATTTCTTTTTTAACTGATACTCATCAAATATTAATAAAGTCAAAAAAAGAAACTTTAGAGAATATTTTTTGTTCACTAAAAAAACTCATTATCTATTCTCTAAAGTTATGGTATTAATTTAATTTCCAAATATCTTTATTGTATTGTGCGATTGTTCGATCAGATGAGAAGAATCCTGCTTTACTAATATTAACAATTACTTTTGTTAACCATTCATCACGATTTTCATAATCTGCTAACATTTTCTCTTTAACTGCTATATAGTCACTTAAATCTAATAAAGTCATAAACCAGTCTTTATTAATTAGCTCATTATATAGGCGTTCTAAGCGTTCTTTGTTTCCGACTGATATCATATCATCTGATACAATAAAATCAACTAGCGGCTTAATATTAGCCATTTGATAGTAATCTTTAGCCACATATTCATTATTTTTGTATAAATCAATAACTGTTTGACTATCTTTACCAAAAATGTAAATATTATCGTCGCCTACTAATTCATGGATTTCAACGTTCGCTCCATCATCCGTTCCTAATGTTAATGCACCATTTAACATAAATTTCATATTACCTGTTCCTGATGCTTCTTTAGAGGCTAATGAAATTTGTTCTGAAATATCAGCTGCTGGAATTAAGAAACTTGCTGCTGTAACATTATAGTTTTCTACCATGACAACTTGTAAGTACGGACTAACTTCCGGATCATTGGCAATTACTTCTGACAAACATAAAATTAAATGAATCACATCTTGTGCAATCGTATAAGCCGGTGCTGCTTTACCACCAAAGAAGACTGTAATTGGGCGCTCTGGAATATTCCCAGCTTTAATATCTAAATATTTATAAATGACGTATAAAGCATTCATTTGTTGACGTTTGTATTCGTGGATACGTTTGATTTGAACATCAAAAATAGATTCTGGATTAATTTCTACACCTTGATTTTTTAAGATAAAGCTCTTTAATTTACGTTTATTATGATCTTTAATCGCTTCTAAGACGATCTTTACTGCACGGTCATCTTGATAGCTTAATAATTTTTCTAATTGCATTGCATCATAATGGTAGTCTTCCCCAATTAAATCATCTAATTCATGCGCTAGACGTGGATTAATATGCATTAACCAACGACGGAAAGTAATCCCATTTGTTTTATTGTTGAATTTTTCAGGATAAATATCATAGAAGTCACGTAATTCTGATGATTTTAAGATCTCAGTATGTAAAGCTGCTACCCCATTAACTGAGAATCCGTAATGAATATCCATATGCGCCATGTGAACACGACCTGATTCATCAATAATTTGGACTGCTGGATTATCAAATTTAGCTTTAATGCGTTTATCTAATTCTTCAATAATTGGAATTAAGTGTGGTACTGCATCTTCTAATAAGTCGATTGGCCATTTTTCTAGGGCTTCAGCTAAAATTGTATGATTTGTATAAGCTGTCATTGATCGGACAATGGTTACTGCTTCATCAAACTGAATACCACGCTCTGTTAATAAACGAATCATTTCTGGAATAACCATTGATGGATGCGTATCGTTAATTTGAATCACAGCATAATCAGCTAAATCATGTAAATAACTTCCCTTAGCAACGGCTTCATCAATGATTAATTGGGCTGCATTACTAACCATAAAGTATTGTTGGAAAATACGTAATAATTCACCTTGACGATCAGAATCATCTGGATATAAGAATAAAGTTAAGTTCTTCATGATATCCGTCTTATCAAAATTAATTCCATCCTTAATTGCTGCTCCATCAACACTTGCTAAATCGAATAAACGCAAACGATTTTTAGTATCTTGCTGGTAACCTGGTACATCAATATCATACAATTCTGACGTTAATGTAAAATCAGCAAACGGTACTTGGTATGAAATCGGTGAATGAATTAACCAACTCTCAGGAGTAATCCATTCATTAGGCTCAGCGAATTGTTGATTATCTTTAAATACTTGCTTAAATAAACCATAATGATAATTCAAGCCAATACCGTCCCCATTCAAACCTAATGTGGCAATTGAATCAACAAAACAAGCTGCTAAACGCCCCAAACCACCATTCCCAAGTGATGGTTCCATTTCTAATTCTTCAATCTCAATTAAATCTTTACCAGCTGCTGCTAATTGTCTTTTAACCACATCATATAAACCTAAATTAATTAAGTTATTAGATAATAATTTCCCAATTAAAAATTCAGCTGAAATATAATATACTTTTTTCTTAGTATTATTAATTGGTTTTTCAGAGCTAGTTTCTTTGGTTAATGCTAATAAAGCAAAATATAATTCTTCATTACTACATTCTTGGATTGGCTTACCGTATTTAGTTGTTACAAATTTTTGTAAGTCTAACATTTCTTTTTTTTCTCTCCTTTTACTAATCTATTAATCTTTCTACTATATTTTAACGTAATTTATATGAGGTTAAAAGCTATATAGCGCTCATTTCAAATTCTGTTACCCGTAACAGAAAACGCTAACAACGAATTTCAATCATTTTCGTTACTAGCGCTATTTTCATTATTATATTTTCATACTTTTCATTAACCAACAATCATACGATAACCAAAAATTAAACTTGGAATTAATATAATAATCGTATTTCGTATCATCATGAATTTAATTGCTTTAACTTCTTCCACACTTAACTCTTTTGATTTAGGTAATTGATATAAATTCAGCACTAAACTTGCCGATAAATAAATAAAGTAAGCATTCACTAAAAATAAATATCCTGATGCCAAAAACATACGCCGATGACCATTCGCAATTGCAAACCCCATTGTACATAAAGGTGGCATCAAAGCAGTAGCAATCGCCACACCAGGGACAATATTATTAGCTTTCTCTTTGCGTGTCGAACCAATAATTCCAGCCAACCCTCCGCAAAATGCAATAATCACATCATAAAATGTTGGACTAACTCTAGCTGACAATTCATTGGTGACTGTCTTCAAGGGTGAGATATAAAAATAAAGCGCTGAAACTAAAATACTCAATCCCACTTGAAACAGTAAACCTGTAAAAAAATTACTAAACCGTTGAATATCTCCAGTAACCGTTGAATATGCTAAAGCTAATAAACTCCCCATTAACGGACTAATTAACATAGCCCCAATCACAACAGGAGTCGAATCCACATTCAATCCCACTGAAGCAATCAACATCGCCAATAACAAAACTGATAAATTAGTCCCCGTTACTTGTCCGCCAGTAAAGATACGTGTTTTTATTTCTTCATTACTTGCTTTATCTTCCGTAACTGAAAGCATTATTTTTAATTGATTTTTCATCATTTTCTCCTTTTAAAAAATATTTATTTGCATTTTAGCGCAATATTTTCTATTATACTAATTTTTTCCGTAAAAAAAAGATGCAACTAATCGCTGCATCCTTTTACATTATTTGTTTTCTGGCCATTCTTGGATAATATCTTTTAATTCAGGAATGGTGTCTTGATAAAATTGCGGTTTTGTAATCCCACCATCTTTTTGTTGACGATAATCTTCTAGAGCTTTAAAAGCAAATTTTCCTAATAGTAATATCGCAATTAGGTTTTCAATTGTCATAAATACCATAAATAAATCTGCTAAATCCCAAATCACTTGCATTTGAATAAATGAGCCAATAAAAACACAAAGCGTTACACAAATACGTAACCATTTTAATGCCTTCTTCTCAGCATTTGGACGATTCTCTAAAATAAATTGGATATTGGACTCACCATAATAGTAATTCCCTAAAATTGATGAGAAAGCAAATAACACAATACAAATAGATAAAAAGAATGTTCCAAAGGTTGAACCAAAATAACTACTTAAGGCTTCTTGAGTCAATAAAATACCTTCATTTGAACTAGTTGCATAACCATTATATAATAAAATCATTAAGGCCGTTGCTGTACAAATTACAATAGTATCCGTGAATACTCCTAATGATTGAATTAAGCCTTGTGCTACTGGATGATTCACATCGGCTGTGGCTGAAGCATTCGGAGCCGAACCCATACCTGCTTCATTTGAAAACATTCCTCGTTTGGCACCGGTCATAATCGTTACCATAATCCCAGCACCTGAACCAGCTACAAATTGTTGTGGATCAAACGCCCCAACAAAAATAGAATGAATAACACTTGGAACTTCAGTAATATGCATACCAACGATTACTAAGGCTACTAAAATATATAATACCGCAAAAATAGGAACAATCACTTCTGATACTTTAGTAATTCTTTGGACTCCACCAAAAATAACCACTGAAGTAATTATCGCAACAATTCCTCCTGTTACCCAAGGCGTTAATGAAAATGATTTATCTAAAATTAATGACATGGTATTGGCTTGCACCGCATTAAACACAAATGCATAGGTAATCGTAATTAATACTGCAAAACTAATGCCTAGCCAACGTGCATTCAATCCTTGTTCCATATAATAAGCTGGTCCACCCTTAGTTGCATGGCCATTTTTGACTTTAAATATTTGTGCTAAAGTTGCTTCAATAAATGCAGATGCTGAACCTATAATGGCGATAATCCACATCCAAAAGATTGCTCCAGGACCTCCGCCAGCAACTGCCAAAGCAATTCCAGCAATATTCCCTGTTCCAACTCTTGAAGCTGTTGAAATACAGAATGCTCCAAAAGAAGAAATCCCACCAGATTTTTGTGCTTCATCAAAATTCTCTTTATCTACTAATAATCTAAATTGTTCAAAGAAATACCTAAACTGAACAAATCCTGTTTTAATGGTAAAATATATCCCTGCTCCTAGCAGCAACACAATTCCTACATAAGACCATAAATATTCACTTAATAGCATCAAATACTTATATATTATTGCTAATATTTGCATAAATACCCCCCAATAAAATAATATTTTATCTTTCGATATCGTTCTATTATACACTATTTTAATCATTTTTTCATTATTCTACAAAAAATTTGCTTTGCAACAATATGGAAACGTTATCGAAATCTCTTTTATATTGCAATTTCCTTTCATTATCTTTATAGTATATTCAACTATACTATTGGAGGTTGCCTATATGAGCAAAATAAAAATTCCTGATAACTACCAATCAGTGCTTGATTTAATCGATACTGAAGTAGCTATCAAAATGATTAAAGATACTTTTGAACGCAGATTAGCTGAACAATTACGATTAACTCGTGTTTCAGCGCCTTTATTCTTATTAAAAAATACTGGTTTAAATGATAATTTAAGTGGTACAGAACGTCCCGTATCATTTAATAGCTATGAATTAAATGAAAATGATGATATTGAAATTATTCACTCCCTTGCCAAATGGAAACGAGATGCTTTATATCGTTATAACTTTGCTACAAAAACCGGCTTATATACCGATATGAACGCTATTCGTCGTGATGAAGAATTAGATAATATTCACTCAATGTATGTCGATCAATGGGATTGGGAACTAGCCATCTCAGAAGAAGACCGCACCATGGAATTCTTCCAACAAACCGTTAAAAAGATTTACCAAGTCTTATTGGATATTGAATTCACGATGATTCGTAATTATCCTCAATTAGGAGAATCTATTTTGCCAGAAAAAATCACTTTTATTGATTCACAAGATTTAGAGAATTTATATCCTGATTTAACAGATAAAGAACGTGAACGTAATATCGTGAAAACATATGGAGCTGTCTGCTTAACTCGAATTGGTGATGCCTTAGCAAGCGGAAAACCTCACGATAATCGTGCACCTGACTATGATGATTGGTCAATGAATGGAGATATTTTAGTCTATAATCGTGTCTTAGATGATGTTTTAGAAATTTCATCAATGGGAATTCGTGTTGATGCCAAAGCTTTACAAGAACAATTAGAAAAAGCTAATGCTACTGACCGTTTAGAATTGCCATATCACCAAGCCGTCTTACATAATACGCTACCTTATTCAATTGGCGGCGGAATTGGGCAATCACGTATTTGTCTCTTATTCCTACGTAAATGCCATATCGGTGAAGTACAAGCTTCTCTTTGGGATAACAACACTCTAACAAAATGCCAAGAAAAAGGGATTAAAATTCTATAAAAAATAAACTCTCGATAGCCAACACAGATTGTTTGGAACTGTCGAGAGTTTTTAATTTGATTTAAATTAAACTTTGGCAATTTCAGTATCTTCTTTTAAGAACTGCGCAACTGTAAAGCAAATTAAGCTTAAACACATCGCCATTAAAAAGACTACTTTCGCTTTTGAAACGGTTAAGAATGAAGCTGTAATAAATTGAGTAATAAAGACATAAATATAATCCCCTAAAAAGATTCCAGCCGCAAAGAATGTTTGGAAGACACCCATACTTAAGTTACGGTATTCTTTATCAAAATATTGCAGTGCTAAACCGATTAGTAAATTATACATTAACCCATACGCAAAACCATTCAATGTATAACTAAAGAAGAAGATATATGGATTCGTAAAAGTCATTGTTAAGACAAAGAATGTACAAGCAATTAAACTAGCTACCGATAAAGTCTTACGAATACCCCATTTTGGTTTAAAGTAAATCCCTACTAAAATCCCACCAATTAATTGCGGTAAAGCAAAAATCATATCTAAATAGGCAAGCATAATTGGTTTCATCCCTAAATGAATTTTCGCATAAGCTACCATATTCGCTCCACTTGTTGAAAACTTAGTAAATGACACTAAAAAGGCCAACATACAAATTCCCATAAAGCTCTTATGCGTCAAAATCTTCTTCATCTTACCAAATGATAATGAAGTGGTCTCTTTTGGTACATAATCCTTCATTTTTAAAGTTAAAATAAAGGTAATAATCGCTATAATTGCTGAAAACATCCACATATAGTCATAATGTTTATACGAACCATAAGTAAATATATATTGAATTGGCGCAGCACAAAACTCGGCCATTAATGGTGCAATGGATAATATCGATACTGAAATTGCTGCTTTCTCTTTTGAAAATGTTTCCGAGAAAATAACATTAAACATTGCCAGCATCGTCGCACATAAGCCCATCATTAGCGCTGAAATATACAAAATAGTAAAACTCTTTTCGAAAAATAAAATAATCGATGTCGTCGCAAAGGCAACTAAAGCAAATTGAATAAATACTTTACGCTTTTTCCACGCCTCACTAACAATAAATAATGGGAATCTCGCAAAGAAACTCATTAAGCCATACCCAGAAGCTACTTGAGCCGCATACATTGCCGTCAGTCCCAGTCCCCCTTCTTCAATTGGCGAAATCGCATATACTTTACGATACGAACGAATCACCGCAAGCGATAGCCAAAACATTACTAAAATCCCAAAAATAAATTTCTGTTCCTTGGTTAAATCATACCTTTTTGATAGAAAATATAAAGTAATTAACATAATTACAATCATTCCTATTGATAACAAAATTTTCATAAATCCTGTATGTTCCTCCTAAATTTTAATCTTGAACTATGCTATAACGCAAATTCAATCATTCTTACGATAGGACACTAAGCGGTTTTTGTCAATCATTTACATTCATTTTCCATTTAACTTTCACAAAATGAAAACTTCTTTAGCTTTTCATTGACTAAAGAAGTTCGTTACTTGCTATTATCTGGTTAATGCATCATAAATTCTTGTTGTTTTAAGCTAATTTTGATAGTAGTTCCTTGTTTTTTTATTGAATCAACAGTTAAGGTGATACCTAATTTATCGGCAATTTGTTTGGCTAGATATAGACCTAAACCACTTGAGTAATAATTCATCCGACCATTTTTACCACTAAATCCGCGCTCAAAAATCCGCGACTGATCCGCCTCACTAATTCCAATCCCGGTATCTTCTATGCATAAATAGTCACCCCTCAAATAAATCGCAATCCGCCCACCTTCAGCCGTATACTTAACCGCATTCGATAAGACTTGTTCCAAAATCACCGCAAACCATTTCTTATCGGTAATCACTTGATACTGGCAATCTTGTAAATCAAGTTCTAAATGCTTATAAATGAAAAACGGCGCATACTTTTTGACGCTGGCTTTAACTAAATCATTCAATTCTTCTCTTTCCAAGACCAAATCTCTGTGAAAAGTCTCCATACGCAAATAATGTAGGACAAAATCGGTATACCCCTTAATCATGACTTGTTCTTGCTGGAGCTGAATCTTTTGCGGAATGCTTGGTAACTCATTAATTAATAAATCACTAGCTGCAATCGAGGTCTTGATCTGGTGCACCCACAATGTATAATAATCCATTAATTCTTGCCTATTTTGCTGTTGTTGTTCTTCTAAGAGACGTTTTTCTTGCTGGATTTCCACTAATTGCTGGGAAAGGGATTTTTCACTGGGCGTTAAAGCGAGCTCCTCCAATAAATATTCCAAGCTTTCAACATTCGCATTCGTAAAGTTAGTCATTTTTTGATAGTGGCGACTGAAGCGTACATAATCTAGCAATAAAAACACTCCTTCAAAAAAGCTAAATAATAAGAAGAAATACCATAAATCAGCACTTACATGCGAAAATACCATTATATATAGTAGGAAAAATCCTAAAACAAGCACTAACCCCCACAGGATAAAAAGGCGACTAATAAGCCAATCTTTTAAATAAATTCGTTTAGTCATGTGGTACCAATCCATATCCGAGACCTTTTTTGGTGGCAATCATATCTTTAATGCCATGGTCTTCTAATTTTTTGCGCAAACGAGCGACATTCACCGATAGAGTATTATCATCAATGAACCACTCACTATTCCATAATTCCTGCATCAACTCGGTGCGGCTCACATATTTCCCGGCTTGTTCAAATAAGACCTTCATAATCAAAAATTCATTCTTCGTTAGATCAATCAAATCACCCTCAAAACTAAGCGTGGCATCACCCAAATGCAAGGTCAACCCTTCGTAATCTAACCAATCCTTCACCGTGACAAATTGATACGAACGACGCAATAAAGCTTGAACCTTCGCCACTAATACCGTCATATCAAAAGGCTTCATTATATAATCGTCAGCCCCCATATTAATCGACATCACCACATCTGTTGACGTATCATGCGATGACAAAAATAAAATCGGCACATTCGAGGTTTTACGAATCTCTTGGCACCAATAAAAACCATTAAAATACGGCAAAGTAATATCCATAATCACTAATTGGGGCTTTTCCTCAATAAATTGTTGGTAAACAGCTGAAAAATCCTTGACCAAACCAACTTGGTAACCCCATTTTACGAGAGCTTTTTCGACTGCTTGGCTAATAACTGGATCATCTTCCACTACAAAAATACGGTGCATCTCATCCCCACCTCTCTAATTTCTACTATATTTGTCACACTTATTATACCATTGGAGCCAAATTGATAAAACCACCTACCAAAAACTTGATAAGTGGTTCTAGTATAATGAGTTATCAACAGTGGATAAGTTTTGAGTAGGTATTTTTAGTTATCCACAAGCCTTTTATCCACAAGTCTACTCTTTTGCATAGACAATCTTAGTATATGTGCGTGACGTTAATTGGTAGACAATATAATAAACAAGAGCAAACACCATCCCCACAACTGCTAAGACTGGTAAAATCGTATTCTTTTGGATGCCAAAGACTAATAGAATCGCATTCACCATCTTCAAAGCCATCACTGAATGTAGGAAAGCTGTTATAAGTGGCAAGAAGAACACTATTAAGACTTGACGATTAATCGCTTTTTTAGCATCCCCTTGATCTAAACCAATCTCTTGTAAAGTTGTAAAGCGTTGTTGATCTTCATAGCCTTCTGAAATTTGTTTATAATAAATCACCAAGACCGTACCAATCATAAAGCAAATTGATAAGAAGACCCCCACAAAGAATAAGGCACCATATAATTCAAACAACGCACTCTTCATTTCATATTTATTGCGGTAACATAAACTTTTATCTTCAGGAACTAAGGCATGATAAGCTTGATATTCGGCTTTTTGTTCAGCGTCTGTTATGCCATTAGTGGTTGTCCAGCTATAGAAATATTGTGGACTGAACTCTTCATCTAAGTAAGTCTTCACTAATTCATCAAGATTATTAGTTACGATAAAATAATGATCTTTGACGACTGCTGTTTGCAATGCGGGAAATTGTTGCACTAGAGCTGTGCCATCTACGGTTTGTGCGACGGGTACAGTCTCTGTTAAAAAGCTAATCTGTGAAAAAGTTGTTTGTTTTGGCATGACTGCTAGGGCGACTTCTCCTGGTTGTAAGGTGATACTTGTTTGGCTGAAGTGATTATAATCTTTAGTACTTATCAATGACAAAGCCAAATCAGGCATCGTATTGGCACTAGCTTCATCAGCTTGCAATACTTCACCCGCTTGATTCCCATATAAATTAACACTCCACAAAGCCGTATCTTCTTCCACGCTAAATCCAGCCTCACTAATAAGTTGGCTCACTTCATCTTCAATCTCCTCACGATAATCTGGCTCTACTAGATAGTTTCTCGCAGTTTCTTGCCAGACATTCTCATAAGGAAACATCTGATTCACTGCTTTGCCGACACCATATTGTAAAGCTGTGACCGTTGATAAAGTCAATAACACCATCGTACTCAACACACAAATACTAGCTAAGCCCATCGCATTTTTACGCATACGGAAAGCCAAATTAGATAGCGCAATAAAATTTTTCGGCTGATAATAATAGGATTTACGCTTCTTCAAGAAATTAATAAACGTAATCGAACCCACATCAAATAAAATATAGGTCGCAATCACCACTAAAATAACTGCCGTAAAAAATAAATTCAAGGCCATTAACGGATTCTCCATTGATTGCGCTAAATAATAAGCACCTAATAAAATCGCTAGACCAATGACGGTACGCAAGACTAAGAAATGACCTTTTTTCTCAGCTTTCTTCTGACTTTTCATCAAATCAATCGCTTTAACCCGTTGAATATAAAAAGCATTATAAAGAATCGTCACTAAAAATGTCACTGCCATCGTCACCAATACTTTTAACACACTATCAAAATGCATCTCGTAACTAAAAGTATCAAGCGCCATTAATTTCACTAGAGTAGCATATAAAAAACGATCAAACAACATGCCAAGCACCAAGCCAAGCACCACCGAAGAAAACGCAAAATAAACTTGTTCCATCATCATCACTAATTGAATTTGGCGCTTTTCTAAGCCTAAAATACTATACAAACCAAACTCCTTCGTACGACGCTTCAAGGCAAAACTATTGGCGTACATCACAATTAAAAAGGCGGCAATTTGCACAACGGTATACCCTAAATTTAAAGTCATTTTAATCGTCTGCCCACCAAAACCATTTTGCAAGCTAGAATTATTTAATAAAGATGCGAATAAATAAATCAAACTACTCATCGCACCCACCGCCAAAGCAAACGGCAAATAGATAACTTTATTCTTACGCAAATTCGTTAAGGCTAACTGACTAATGAATTGAAACATCACACCTCACCTCGATTCGCCATCACCGTTAATGTCTCAGAAATCAATTCAAACATCTCACGATCAGTTCGCTCTCCTTTAAATAATTGATGATAAATCAAGCCATCTTGAATAAATAAGACCCGTTTCGCGCGACTAGCAGCCACTAAACTATGAGTCACCATCACAATCGTTTGGCCTTTTTGATTCAATTGTTCAAAAATATCTAAAATCATATTCGATGACTTAGAATCCAATGCCCCAGTCGGTTCATCCGCCAACATCAAATCAGGCTCCGTAATCATGGCACGCCCAATTGCGACACGCTGCTGTTGACCACCCGATAATTCATAGGGATACTTATCTAGCATCTCACTTAACCCTAATGATTTCGCCACCGATTTCGCTTTTTCTTCCATCTCTTTTACAGTGGACTTCTGCGTTAAGACTAATGGTAGTAAGATATTATCTTTGACCGTTAATGTATCTAATAAATTAAAATCTTGAAAGACAAAACCTAAATGCTCACGACGGAAACTGGAAGCTTGTTTATCTGGAATATCTTTTGTATCTATGCCATTTAATAAGACGCTGCCCTTTGTTGGACGATCAAGCGTGGCTAAAATATTCAAAAGAGTGGTCTTACCAGAACCCGATTCGCCCATAATCGCAACATACTCGCCTTCCATAACTGAAAACTCAATATCACGTAAAGCTTCAACTTTCACCGCACCAAGGCTGCTTTGATAGATTTTTTGTAAGTGATTCACCTCTAATAAACTCATTTTTATCCCCTCTTTCTCTTTTATCTTACCTTTATCTCTGTCTATAGTATAGTAAAGATTTTTAGAAGTTACCTTAGCTTATCCTTACAATTAAAAAAGAATTCTTACACTCTTGTAAGATAAACAAAAACTACCTAGCCTACTAAAAAAATAGTAAACTAGGTAGCCAAAATTGAGGACAAATTACATTGGAAAATATATTTATTTTTTAGAAAAAATCTTATATAAAAATCTTACATCCTAATAAAATATAAATAAATTGAGTTATCTAACAATCATCGCTTTATGTGCGCTATTGTACAAACACCATGATAGTAAAGGCTTTCATAGGATGGTATACTAAAATTAAAACCACCAAGAAAGGATGAATCATCAATGGATATTAGACAATTAAAATATTTTATCGCAGTTGCTGAGGCCAAAAATTTGTCTCGTGCTGCTAAAAGCTTATTTATTACACAACCCACTTTATCGCAAACTATTAAGAAAATTGAATCTGAATTAAACACAACATTATTTACTCAAAATCATAAGCAATTCGAATTAACAAAAGCTGGTGAACTTCTCTACAATAAAGGTAAAGATATTGTTCAAGATTTTGATGCATTAATAAATGAAATTCAATCCTTTGATAAAGAAAAATCTGAACGCTTAATTGTCGGACAAACTGTACTATTCTCTATCCAATTTATGAAAGAAATTTCAGAATTTATTAATACGCATCCTAATGTTGAGTTGAAAATTGTGCAAGATGGTTCACGTAAATTACAAGAACTCCTCGCAAGCGGTCAAATTGATATTGGCTTAATCTCATTTCCAAAATGCAATGATGATATTGTTATCGAGCCCCTACACACCTCAACAAAAGGTTATCAAGTAAGTGTCGTGATGCCCGATACACATCCTTTGGCAAATCGTCAATCGATTGGTTTTAAAGAATTGGCCAATGAATCATTCAGTGCCTTAAGTGACCATTTTATGTTAGGTAAAATCATTTCAGAGCGTAGTAGTCATTTTGGCTTTAATCCAAAAATTGTATTTATTCATAATGATTGGGAAGTACTGGTACACAGTGTATTAAACTTAAATTCCATTTGCTTATTACCAAGTGAATTACAATCTATCTCTTCAACAGAACATGTTGCTTGGATTCCCTTAGTTGATAAGAACAATTACTATCCAATCGGCATTGGTCTAAGAAAAAATACTACTTGTACCCAAACAATGAATGATTTTATTACCACTATTAAAAAGAATTAACCTTACATGATATCTTCTAAGTAATAAGGCTCTTCTTGTTGTGTTAAGACACGATAACCTCCACTTGCTAAAGCTTGTAGTTCAAATTCACCCGGATATGCTATAAAAGGGGCAATGAATGTTGTCCTTTTAGCAACTTCCGCACATAAAAAATCTGAATAAGCCATACCACCAGTTAAACATACCGCATCCACTTTTCCTTCTAATGTTGCAGCCAAACTAGCCATACATTTAGAAATACCTAATGCCATAGCTTCTAGTACTAATTTGGCGTGTTCATCACCTTTCTCAAGATACCCTTCAATAATACGTAAATCTTTTGTACCAAAATGAGACTGCAAACCTGCATTTTTACGAACTTTCATTGTAAATTCTTCAACTGAAATTCGTTTTAAAATCGGAATCATTTCCTTAATAGGCAATCCTCCTGAACGCTCTGCCGAAAACATAATTTCATCATCAGAAACAAAATCAATCACTTCACCATGCTTATGAGCGCTAGCAGAACACCCTCCTCCCATATGAACAACAATAATATTGGCTGATTGATATGTTTGGTTAATATCTTTGGCAGCTTTCATCGCCACCGCACGCATATTTAAGTGATGACCAACACTAGTACGCTGAACTTCAGCTAAGCCAGTAATTCGTGCAATATCACACATTGAATCAACTGTTACAGGATCATAAATATAAGCTTTTGCATTAACTTTACCAAATTTTTTTACAATATCATCAGCCAATTTGCATCCTAAATTAGATGCATGTTCTAATACGGGCTTATTCTTTAATCGATCAATTAAAAAATCATCCACTACGATTGCACCGGATTTTACGGGTCCAATTAAGCCTCCTCTACCAACAACCGTATCCAAATCTGCTGGAATATCATGTTTTAATAAACAAGTTTCAACATCCAAGGTTCTAAGTGCCAATTGATCAAATATTTTATCGAAATTTCCCAACTGTTCTGAAGTATAAACAATTTCATCTTTCCAAATAAGGCTTTCATCTTCAAAATAAGCTAATTTTGTTGATGTTGCACCTGGATTAATAACAACTATTTTTTGCATACCCATCCCCCCTTTTTATTGATATCCATTAAGTTTCTTTACTAGCCATAATATTTCGTGCTAATAAGATAGAAGCAAATTTCTCTTCTGCTGATGACGAGCGAGATGTTAAAATAATTGGAACACTCGCGCCTAAAATCAAACCGGCCATTTTAGATTCACCAAATAAAATTAAACTTTTTGATAAAGAATTACCACTAACAATATCTGGAGAAATAATAATATCTGCATCTCCTTGAATTTTTCCTTGATAGCCTTTATCTTCCGCAATTTCTGGTGATAGGCTAATATCAATCGATAATGGTCCTTCAATAATACAATCCGTCATTTTGGTTGATTTTACAATCTCATCAGCTATGGTTGAAGAAGCTAACTTAGGAATGACTGTTTCTGCACAAGATAATAAGGCAACTTTTGGCACTTCTTTTCCTAAGCTATGATAGACATCAACAGCATGTCTAATTACTACTTCCATTTCTTCTTTTGTTGGTTGTAAGACCATACCCCCATCAGAAATAGCAATTAATCGATCTAATTTTGGAACATATAAAACTGCAACATGAGATAATAATGGACTCTTACGAATACCTTTTTCTTTATCAACCACTGCTTTTAATAGCTTTCCAGTACTAATATGTCCTTTCATAATCGCATCAGCTTCACCGTTACGAATGATTTCGACTGCTTTCATAGCTGCTTTTTGATCATCTGCTTCATCAATAATCTCAACTTGCTCCATTGGTAGTTGATATTGTTGACTATACTCTAATAATTTTTCTTGGCTATCAATAAAAATAACTTTAGAGATTCCTTCATTAATAGCATTTTTTACGCATTCTATTACTTCTTGATGCGCAGCTTTTACCACTACTAAACGAATACCTGTTACATGATTCTGATTTGTTCGTAATGTTTCTTGAATTGAAGATATTAATGTCATTTTACAACCCCTCTTTATTATTTAACATCTAAGTAGTAATCTTCTTCAGTCACTAATGGAATCACTTTAGTAAATACATGTTTGAAGACAATATTAAAGAAGATTGGTCCTGCTACAAATGCGATTAAAGCTTTTCCTACTGTTACGACATTCCAACCAACTTCTGCTGCATTTAAGTAATTTAATGGACCTACTAATCCACTAAATCCAAATCCAGCACTCATTGGTGTCCCGGTAATATTTAAGACAGCAGCTAATACCCCACAACACGCTGCAGTACAAATGATTGGTAACATAACAGCTGGTTTTTTAATAACATTTGGCATTGACATTTTTGGTGAACCAATAAAATGAGCTAAACTTGTTCCACGTGTATTAACTGCCCATCCCATAATCGCAAAACCAAAACCAGCAGCACATACTCCCAAGTTTGCTGCACCAGATCCAATACCTGATAACGAAATCGCTAAGGCAATACCTACAGTTGTAATTGGTGACATAATTAAAATTGAGAAAATAATCGCTAATAAAATACACATAATAATTGGTTGTAATGTTAATAATGATGCAATACCATTCCCAATTAATTTTGTAATTAGCATGACATACGGCAACATAATTTTCCCAATTGAACCTACTACTACTAAAACAATCGGTGGAATAACTAAAATAGTATAAGCTTTTAATTGGTTACCTAATTTCATAATTACCCAAGCACCTAAAGCGGCTGTTAACCCCATATTAATAATATCTCCGGTACCTTTTAACACTAATGCACCATCAACAATATTAGCAGCCCCTGCAGCAAACATGGTGGCTAAACCAAGTGAGGCTGATTGAATTGGTGAAAACTTAAAATTCATTCCAATCATAATACCGCAAACTAAGCCCATCATTGAAGTAGATAATTTTAAGGCAGTAGCAACCATTGCTAATTGTGGCATTCCTGGTACTAAAGCTTTAGTTAATTCACCTAATAATGCTCCAGGTATCAAGACAACGACCGCACCAATTGCTAAGCCATTCAATACATTCATAGTAAATTCTTTTGCTGTAATTTTCTGTTCCATCACTATCCCTCTTTTCGTTTTATTGATGAATTCCTTGACCTAATAATATTTCACTAGCATCTAAAAATGTTTCTGATAAAGTTGGATGGTTATGAATTGTTAATACCATATCTTCAGCAGTTAATAAATTCTCAATTGCTAATGTTATTTCGCCAACTAACTCACTTACTTCAGGTCCAACCATTTGAGCACCAATTAAACGATTCGTAGTTGCATCTGATACTAGACGGACAAAACCTTCTGTATGATTCATTGATAAAGCACGTCCATTACTTCTAAATAAGAATTTAGCTACTTTTGTTTGTATACCTTGTTCTTTTGCTTGATCCTTAGTTAAACCTACTGTAGCAATTTCAGGTGTTGTGAAGCAAACTGTTGGAATAACACTATAATCCACCGCCACACCAGGAACACCACTAATTGCTTCGGCAGCTACTTTTCCTTCATAGCTTGCTTTATGTGCTAAAGCTGGTCCTGCAACAATATCACCAATTGCATAAATATTAGGTTTATTGGTTTGACCTAATGCATTAACTGGGATAAATCCTCGCTCATCTACTTCAATTCCTGCTAATTCTAAACTAATATCATCTGTATTTGGTTTACGTCCAACAACCACAGCGACTTTTTCAGCGCAAAGTTCTTCATCTTTACCATTTACAGAATAATGAACGATGACTTTTCCATCTTTTTCTTCATATGAATTTGCACGAGCATTTACAATAATTTCCATATCTTTTTCTTTAGCTTTATCTAAAACTGGAGCTACTAAATCTTTTTCAAAACCTAATAATACACGCTCCATCCCTTCTAACACAGTCACTTGTGTACCCAAATCAGCATATGCACCTGCTAATTCCATACCAATATAACCGCCTCCAATAATAACCAAACTTTCTGGTAATTCTGTTAAATTCAATAAACCTGTTGAATCGACAACATTTTCACTAAATTTTAAACTTGGAATTTCAATTGGACGACTTCCTGTAGCGATAATGGCATTTTTAAAATGATAAGTTTCCCCCATACCTTCGTCTTGCATCACATGAATAGTACTATCTGAAGTAAATAAAGCTTCCCCTTTAACGATTTGTACTTTATTTTTCTTTAATAATGCTCCTACCCCTTTTGTAAGACTACCAACTACTTGAGTATCTTTCCATGCTTGCACTGCAGTAAAATCTAGCGTAGTTTGACCATATTTTATTCCGTATGGATTTTTTTTGTGAGCTTGCGCAAATTCCTTTCCAACATGAATTAATGCTTTTGAAGGAATACAACCAACATTTAAGCAAGTACCACCAACATTTTCTTTTTCAACAATAATAACTTTTTGACCTAGTTGAGCCGCTCTAATGGCAGCTACATATCCTCCCGGTCCTGCACCGATTACAATTGTATCAGCTTCTTTTGCAAAATCTCCTACTACCATACGCTATACTCACCCTTCCGCTAATAATAAATCTGGATTATTTAAATATTCTTTAATAGTATTGATTGCTTTTTGAGCCGTTACCCCATCAACAGCACGATGGTCAAAGGCGAATGATAATTTTAGAATTGGTTTTAGTACTGGATTACGATCTTCATCTGGTACAAACATTTCTTCAATACGTCCAACACCTAAAATCGCTACTTCTGGTTGGTTAATAATTGGTGTAGACCAAACACCACCAGTTGCTGCACCACCGACATTTGTTAAGGTCATTGAGCCACGTCCCATATCTGAAGCTTTTAAGTTATTATCAATAGCTGCTTTACTTAATTCAGTAATTTGTTCAGCAATTTCAAATAAACTTAAGCGTTCTGCATTACGAATGACTGGTACATATAGTCCGTGATCTGTATTAGTTGCCATACCAATATTAAAGTAGTTATGATAATATACTTCCCCTTTTGCTAAATTAATAGAAGAGTTTAATTCTGGGAAGCGTTTTAACATAGCAACAATTGCTTTAATAAAGTAAGCGGTATAAGTTAATTTAATACCTTTTTCTTGAGCAATTACTTTCATACGTTGACGGTGTTCTACTAATTTTTCTACCTCTACTTGGTCGAAAACAGTAACATGTGGTGAAATTTGTTTACTTTGAACCATCGCCTTAGCAATTGTTTTTCTCATAGCTGGCATTTTTTCAATACGATCACTTTGTTGTGTGCTTTCAGTATTTGTCATTGGTGTTGCTAATTCACGTACTGGTTCAACAACAGCTTCAGAAGCCACTGATACTGGTGCAACTTTATCAGATACTACTTGACTCACTTCTTCTTTTACAATTGGTGCTGGTCCTTCTGCTAAGAATTTATCAACATCTTCAATGGTAATCTTTCCGTGATTTCCAGTACCTGTAACCTGTGTTAAATCAACACCTTTACCGCGCGCATAAATGCGAACACGAGGAACAGCTATTTGACGAATTTCTGCTGTCACAGCAACAGGATTAGCTACATTTGATGTTGTATTTTCAACTGAAGGTGCAGTTGTAGCAGTTGTTGCCTCTTCTTTTTCATCAGCAGCAGTTTCGCCTTCAATTTCAATATCAGCAATTGGTTCACCAACGATTCCCATTTCACCTTCTGGAACATGTAATTTTCTAATAATTCCAGTAACAGGACTTGGTAATTCCACAGCTGCTTTATCACTTTGAATTTCTAATAAAATTTCATCTTCTTGGACCATATCGCCTTCCTTGAAAAACCATTTCAGTATTTCACTTTCATGAGTTCCTTCACCGGCATCCGGCATAATAAATTGATACATTTAAAAATCCTCCTTCTTAGAACTTGACTGTTTCAAGAGCTTGTTGATAAATATCTTGTTCATCTGGAATCCAAACAGACTCAGCCATTCCAAATGGATATACAGTATCAGGACCTGAAACTCTTCCAATTGGTGCATCTAATTCCATAAAGCATTGATCATTAATCTCTGAAGCTAATTGACCACCTAAACCACCGATTCTTTGTGCTTCTTGCATCACTACTACTCGATGTGTTTTTTCAATTGATTGTTTAATTGTTTCCATATCAAATGGTGCAACTGTGCGTAAATCAATAACTTCTGCTTCAATGCCTTCTTTAGCTAATTTTTCAGCAGCTTTTACAGCTAATGGAACCATTAAGCCATATCCTACTAAAGTAATATCTTTTCCTTCACGAACAACAGCTGCTTTATCTAAAGGAACAGTATAATAACCATCTGGAACTTCACCTTTTACAGAACGATATAATTTTAAATGCTCCAAAAAGATTACTGGATCATTTGATTCTACTGAAGAAATCATTAACCCTTTTGCATCATAAGAACTTGAAGGAATTACCACACGAATCCCTGGAACTTGCGCTAAAATCCCTTCCAAACTATCAGAGTGCAATTCTGGTGTATGTACTCCACCCCCGTAAGGAGCACGAATTGTTATTGGCATATTTCTTGTATTACCATAACGATATCTAAATCTTGAAATTTGTGCCACAACTGGGTCCATCGCTTCTAAAATAAAGCCTGAGAATTGAATTTCTGGAATTGGACGGAACCCTTCAGTAGCTAAACCAGTAGCCATTCCTAAAATACCAGATTCAGCTAATGGTGTATCAAAGACACGATCTTCACCAAATTCTGCTTGTAAGCCATCAGTAATTCTAAATACACCACCATTTTTACCTACATCTTCACCAAATATTAACGTTTTTTCATCTTTTTTTAAAACTTCTTTAAGTCCTGCAGTGACTGCTTGTGCTAATGTTAAATTTGCCATCTTATTCCATCTCCTTTGCTTCGTATTTCTTCACTTGTCGAGCTAAACTTGGCGGAGTTACCTCAAACATATTCTTCAAGAAATCAGAAACTTTTTGAGCTGGTTCTTTAGCCATTCTAGCCATTGCTTCTTTTACTTCTTTCTTTAATTCTTCCTCAACTTCAGCTTCTTGCTCTGGAGACCATAAGCCTTTTTGTGTTAAATAATTACGTAAACGTTTTAATGGATCTTTTTCTAACCATTCAGCTAATTCTTCATCTGTGCGATAACGTTTTGGATCATCTGACATTGTGTGCGGACCAAAACGATATGTTAATGCTTCAATTAATACTGGACCATTACCTGCTAATGCATATTCACGTGCTTTTTTAACTGTAGCGTACATTGCCACTGGATCCATACCATCAACACGTAAAGATGGAATACCTGCTGCCACACCTTTTTGAGCAAATGTTGCTGCAGCAGTTTGTTTATTACTAGGAACAGAAATACCATACCCATTGTTTTGGATGACAGTAATTAATGGTGCGTGATACACTCCTGCAAAGTTAATTCCTTCATAAAAATCACCTTGAGAAGTAGCGCCATCACCACATAAAGCTAATACAACAGATTTTGTATCATGATTAAATTTTTTACCAATAGCTACACCGGCTGCTGGAGTTAGTGTGCCACCTACCATTACTTGCGGAACATACGCTTGGAAATCTTTATCATATTGATTCCCCGCAACATGGCCTTTATACCATAAAAATGTTTTGTACATTGGTAAACCGTGACGAGTAATCACACCTAAATCACGATAAGTTGGTACTAGAAAATCATCTTTAGTAATAGCTGCTAATGAACCAAATTGACTAGCTTCTTGTCCCCCTGCAGTCGCATAGTTTCCTAAAGCACCTTGGCGATTCAAAATAATTGTTCTTGTATCTAATGTACGTCCCCAAACAATATCTTTCATCAAACTTACTAATTCTTCATCTGTAATCTCATTTAATGTTTCCTCATCAACAACATTACCCTCTTTGTCTAACACTTGAATCATCTCAAATTCTTTTGCATAAGTTGGTACTATTGCTTTTAAATCTACTTCACTTAATTTAGCTGTCATTTACACCTCTTCCTTTCTAAAAAAATCCCTTTTAAAAGTAAGCGCTTCCCTTTGTATTCATTATAATTAATCTTGAGAAATTTTAGAAACAGTTAAAAGTTATAGAACTATTACTTTTATTAATATTGTTTACTAATGACTAATCTGCAATAGTTGATTCACTCACACATTGTGAACTGATACTAGATTTAAATAATATTGCCTAACAACTTACATCCAGATAAAAAAGGACCCCCATAACTAGTGAGTCCTTTTTTGAAGTGCTATAATCTATTCAGTTTTTCTTATGGTATCTTACAAAATTTATCGAATGGCCAAAACTGCCTCTTTCGCATGAACTAAATCGGTAATCATTTGACAGTATGGAGTCTTGATTCCTAGTTGTGGTCCTTTTCGAGCAATAACACCATTAATATAGTCTACTTCTGTTGGGCGATGATTTTTAACTAAATCTTGATGCATTGATGGATAATGATGCGCTGCTTTAATTGATGCTTCTTCTACGTAAGCCATAATTTCTGCTTCATCTAAGGCGATACCACTTGCCAATCCTACTTGAACGAATTCATGAGTAATAGCACGAGCAATATTAAAGCCATTTTCACTTCCAAAGAATTCGCCAACTGTACAATCTAATAATGCACATGTTGCGTTACTTGCGCCATTGACACATGCTTTACGCCAAATTGATGGGAAAACATTCTCATCATAAGTTGCATTTAATCCTGATTCATTCAATAGTTGGACAATCTCTTTAGCCTTCTCTACACCACTTTCATCCAGACTTTGAATATTAACAGACCCTTTTCCTTTTAAGATTGCAGTTCCTGGTCCAGCTAATCCAGCAGTCCAAATGGTTACCCCTATGATTATATTTTTTTCAGGTACATATTTGCGAATAATATCTTCATGCCCTAATCCATTTAGTAAACACATCACCTTTGTACCTTCACCGATTAAGTGGGTAATTTCTTGTAGCATATTTTCAAGTTGCATAGATTTAGTAAATAAAATAATTAAATCAGCTTCTCTAGTTGCTTCTGTAGGATACATGATTGGTATTTGGATAGTATCTTCTACATCCCCTACAATTTTTAGACCATTTTCTTGAATGGCTTTAATATGCACATCCCAATTATCTAAAAGAACAACATCCTTCCCATTCTTTGCTAAACTATAGCCAAACCGACAACCAATCGCACCTGAACCCGCAATATATGTTACCATTTCTATTTCCTCCTTATATAACTATATTTTCAAGATTATTATTAGCTTAGATGATTCATTAGTCAATACCCCAAGCACTCCATTAGATACAAAAAAATACTACTAAAATATCTTTTTTATCAGTACTAATATAGGAAAAAAACTTAAAAAAGTATGAAAATCTTATTATTGCATTACAAACTATATTAATAACTTTGCATGCTATAAATTATTCCAATACCCCTCCACTTCTAAACAAAATAAATACCAGTGATAATCCTTGAAATTTATTTTCTTAATCTCTTACTATTTTAAAATTATTTTTCTACTTTTTCACTTACTTATCCATGAATCGTTAACTATTTTTTTGACCATACCAATAATTACTATCGCTTTTTGCCAATTGACAAACGTTTTTACATTTGGTAATTTCCACTTAGGTATTAGTATTGCCATTAGGGCTAATTTTTAGTGATTTAAAAATTTCCTTCCCCCCTTAAGCCTGTTAGTGAATACTAGAGCCAATTATTATTTCATAACATAAACAACAACTCTAGCATGGATTCCTATCTTAAGGCTGGGTAATATTTCCTAAAAAAATAATAAAAGGAGTATTAAATATGCAACATACTGATATAATTAAAGAAAAAGCTGCGCCGATTGTTGATTTAATTTATAATGATGGATTTGTACAAGGGCTGATTAATGGGGATTTAGATAAGGAGGCTGTGGCACATTATTTGCGTGCAGATAGTCGCTACTTGAAGAGTTTTTTGGATGTATATGCTATCCTACTAGCCAAGACTAGTCATTTAGATGAAAAGAAATATTTATTAGAGCAAGTCCTCTTCTTAATGGATGGTGAACATGATGCGCATCATAATCTAGCTGAATATATTGGGATACCATACGAAGAAATTATTGCAGATGGTGAATGGTATCCTGCTGCTGATCATTATATTAAGCATATGCTTTATAATGCCTATGCAAAACCATTTGAGTACGCAATTGCTGCATCAACTCCATGCCCATGGGTTTATTTTGAGATTGCCACAAGAATTCTAAAAGAGCATACCATAACAGACGATCATCCATTCAAGGTTTGGATTGACTTTTATGCAGATGATATGGTACGTGACATTATGAATTCCTTAGATACAATAATGAATAAGTATTGCGATAAAGCATCTGAAAAAGAACAAAAAGAATTATATAAGAATTTCTTAGAAAGCTGTGAACATGAAAGAAACTTCTTCAATATGGCTTATACTCAGCAACGTTGGTTAGTTGAATTGTAAAAATATTTTCAGGAAATATCCAGCACTGCAACATCAAGTGTTGTTCACTTAGTCTATTATCCCCTCTAAGATATTCGTCCCCTCGTTATATTTTAGAGGGCTTTTTAGATAAAAATAGCATTGTATTAGAAGTGAAATCTAGTACAATGCTATTATTTTTATAATTTATAATCGTGGTGTTCTGTTAATAGGAAGCCAAGCATCAATGAAATCATTAAGTTAGGATGTTCAAACAATAAGGCATGCCCACTGTCTGGTAAATATACTAACTCGCTATTTTTAATATGTTTGTGCAAATATTTTTGCTCATAATATGGTGTAACGTGATCATATTCTGAGGCTACAATTAAGGTTGGTGCTGTAATGTCACCTAGGCGGTTGGATACATCATAGCCTTGCGAACTGTTAATCAAGCGTTTCATAGAATCAATAAACATCGGATCAACAAATACTTCTACTAATTTTTCTTTATGAGCTTCTACCCACTCTTCATGTTCATCAAAGAACTTCGGTGAGTAAACTGATGGAATAGCTGCTAAATAATAGCGTAATGGATCACCTAAAGCACTTGCCCAGCTATTGCCCAATTCTGTAAACCAGTAGGATGTCTTAGCAGCTGTATTAAATAATAATAATTTATCCGTCATATTAGGATAACGAAGTGCAAATTGTAAAGCAACTTCCCCACCATAGCTTACTCCAAAAATTGATACTTTTTCTAATTCTAAAAATTGTAGTAAGTCATGGAGCGAATCAACATGAATGTCATGCGAATATTCTATGTCCGTAATCCGTTCTGACTGACCTTGGTCTAGAAAATCAACTAAAATCACTTGATTATAACGTGTTAATTCTTCTAAAAAAGGCTCCCAACTTTTTGTAGACATCATTAAACCATTCAAAATCACTAAAGGTTTTCCTTCACCGTGAACTTCATAATTCATTTTTCTCTTACCTTGATAAGCAAAATACATAATTCTCCTTTCCGGAATTCATCCTAAACCTAATCCATTTTTATTTTTGAAAGCACTACCAATGCTTTTCTATTACTCATTATCATCTACCTAAAAATATCCGTCAATAGCCTTAGAGTACGTGAAAGTAATAACCAAAAAACACTTATTTACTATTTCTAATTTATTAGAATAAAACACTACTCTATAAAGAAATAAATAGAACTAATAAAATAAAATTATTTTATAAACATTAGCACTATACGAATAACTTTACTTACTATAAATTATTTCAATAACCCTTAGAGAAAAAATAAGCTAATAAAAACGGTAGATATTACTCTACCGTTAGACTAGTTCACGCTTCTTGATTCATTTGTTTAATTTTTTGATTCATTTGTGTAATTGATTTTTGGATGTATAAATATTTCATTAACCAAATAATGATAAAGATACCACTATAAATCAGTAAAAAAATAAGGTAACTTATCGCATTGTGTGAGAAAAAATATAATCGATAACCAACAACTGACATACCAATAAGATTCACCAAATAGTAGACAATCGTGCGCATCATAAGGCTTGATTTTTGTTGCCAAACTAATGAACTCAAACTAAAAATCATGCCCAATAAAGCAGAATAGCCTAAGACCATTTGAGCTGCTGTAAGCATTCCGACTTGATTGACTAATTCTGGTGGTCCTGGTAAATAATTTGTAGCCAATGTTGAATTGCCTACTGACATAATAAAACCAATCGCAATCCCGATAACCGCCCCTTGAATTATTTTACAAATTATATTTTTTACAGTCATTTTAGACACCGATCCTTTCTTTGAGTGCTTTTACAAAACGTCTTGAAACATAGGCTTTTTGTTTATTTTTCAAAACAATGACCATTGTCCCGGAAAAACTTGCTTCAAAGTAAGCCACTTTTTTCAAATTAACAATTTCTGATTTGCTAATTCTTATTAAAGATGAGCTCGGCTGTACGAAACGTTCTTCTACCTCATATAGTCGCATTTTTACATCAAAAATATCGCTTGCTGTCTGAACATATACTTTACCACTTTCAGCATAGATACGATAAATATCCGCAACTTGCAGTAAAATAATCCGCTCATCCTTCACCACCGTCAATGTATCACAGTTTTTCTCTTCATTGAATAAATTCAACATCCGGGTAACTTCATCACTTAAATGGCTAGCTTTGATTGTGACTTCTGTTTCTTGGTAGTTGGGATTAATATCCAAATTAATTTTCACCTCGCTCATCTCCTTTCATCTATATAATAACATATCCTATCTATTGCCTGAGCTTTTAGCGATAAGCGGTTTATTTCATGTGATAAGCGGTCATCAAAATCCCTCTCACGACAAATAAAAAACACTTACCGCTGCCGATAACCATTTTTGGCTAAGCAGTTGATAAGTGTTTGTTAGTGAGTTTGCTGATTCTCTAATTGTTTTTTGAGTGCTTTTATTTTTAGATATGGGATTGGAAAACTAGCATTATTATAGAAAATCACACATCTATTTTGGTTGTCTACTGTTTTGATATGTTTTAGGTTAATTAATAATGAGCGGCTGACTTTATACAGATAGCCCTCTTGATCCAGACTACTAATATCGGCAATTGTCCCATAGAATTGAATGGTTGATTGATTGCCAAAAAGCATTAAACTATGCGATACATCAGGAACGGTCTGAATAGCATAAATATCTTCAAAAATTAACTTCACACCTTTACGCCCATGATACGAATAAGTCACGCTATGTTTGGGTGCTGATGGTTCTGCTTGAATATGTTGATTATTAATCTCATGTTCTAGCGCTTCGTGGACTCGTTTGACAATTTCTGCTTGTCCGCAATCTTTAGGGATAAAATCATAAGCTTCAACATGCATCTTGAAAACAGTCGGCATCGCTTCTGATAAGGTCGTGCTGAAAACAATCGTCGTACTAGGATTATATGCTCTAATCGCCCTCGCAATCTCTAAACCGAATAATCGGTCATCTTCAATCTCCAAATCAACAAAATAAATATCATACATATTCGTTTTGAGTTCTTCTTGATGGCAATCTTGTTGACTCACAAAAGTATCGACTTTAAACCGATGAGCATGCTCGGTTGCATAACAATGTAAAATCTCTTCTAAATTTGCTAAATGAAATGGATTATCTTCAATAATGGCAATTTTTAACATCGAATCCCCCTTTCTGATTAGTCATTTTCTCTATTACTATCACTTATTTCACCTTATTTTCAACTATTTTTATAGAAAAAAATAATTTCCATAAATACACCCCCTCAAAGTTAGCTATATCAATCTAACTTCAAGGAGGCACATTTCTAAATTTATTAAGCAACTTTTTCTAATTGTTTAACACCCAATACAAATAATACCGTAGCCACAACTAACATGATACCACAGCTTACTAATGAGACTTCTCCGGTAATTAGCATATCGCTTAGATAATATTGCGGTGAAATATGGGCGATTAGCTTCATCCATTCAGGCATTGTGGCGATTGGGAATAAGACACCTGAAAATAAAGCAAGCGGAAATAATATCCCGGTTGAAATCACCCAAATATATCCTTCATTATCAAGCAAACTAGCCACAAAAGTATAAAGACCAAATGACAAGACTAACGCCAACGTAAATACTAAAAATACATCCCACACATTAGACTGACCAAATGAAAATCCCGCCAAATAATAAAAAGCAATAATCAAGCCATTCGCCACTTGATACACCAAAAATATCGCTAATAATTTACCCAAAACATGTTCAAAAATACCTAATTTAGCATTCCGTAGTCTAACAAAAATCTTATTATTTTTTTCTTGAATGACAATCGTTGCCAATAATCCACCAGCTGTAATCAATTTAAAAATAATGATACCAATAGAGTAGGCGATACTTGGTGCTTCTTTAAAAACTTCACCACTACTCTTATAATCATTTTCAACTTGACTAATTAAGGGATTATTTTTCACTGAACTATAATAATTTTTAACGCTACCATCACTTGCAACATACACCACCAATGTCCCTTCTAGACTAGCTAAAAAATAGTCCGCCTGATCTGCTTCAAGCTCCTGGGTTCGGACAGTCGCCAAGGAAAAATTAGTCGCCGGATCATCCTTAACAAGCCCAACAACCGGTGTATTCGAATAACTCAAAGTCAATGTTACTAAAATAACCATCAAAATCGGCATAATCAGCATTGATGACAAAAAGCCTTTTGTATTTTTTAAATTTTTAAAGGTATATTTAAAGGATTGTATCATGTTTCAAACCTCTTTTCATAACAAGTATCGTACCAATTGTAAGGACTGCTAACACACTTAGCCAAATCATTAGTAAATTAGCATCCCAAAGCGCTAAATAATCCATATATAATAGCTTATTAATCAGTGTTAAAGGCGATAAATAGATGAGATAATTCATATAGTTAGTTGTCGATAAGACCGAAGATAGACTCAATGCCCCACCAAAATAACCAAATAACATCACAATCATCATCACCGTATTCGATAAAACCGTCCGATTATGAATAAATATCCCTGCCATTATACCAATCGCCATACTAACAATCGGCACAGTCGCCAATAAAAGCACCGCCCTAACTGAAAAACCAATCCCAAAACCAAAGCGAAATACCACTAAAGAAATCACAATCATCAATAAACAATACAAATAATGAATCACTACTTTCACCGCTAAAAAGCGCCCTTTATCAATAATTCGATCCCAAATATGAAGAGTTCTTTCCTCAAGAATATTCAAACCCACTAAAGAAGACACCATCATCACCATAAAATTCAACTCACTAATCGCAAATTGTGTTTTAGCAAATAATAGCTTCCCCGTATATAAAACAACCTGACTATTACCACTAAGAGAATCCCCACCCACATGATAAAATTGGGTAATATAACCCTTAGTCCCCTCACTCATGAAAAATGCCAATAATGCTGGTAGGAATAACAAGAACAGATAGACCTTATTTTTAAGCATGAGCGTTAATTCCTTTTTAACCATCCCTACTCACCATCTTTTCTTAATAATTTTTCAAAAATCTCAGACAAACCAGCATCCTCTTTACCGACAATTTCTTTTGATATTTCAGCAGTGCTACCTTCCAATAACAAATGTCCCTCATTCACGAAAATAATTTTATCGCATAAAAATTCAATCTCATCCAAATAATGCGATGTATAGATCACCACCAACCCCTCATCTTGTAATTCCTTAATATATTCTAAAATATCACGTCTTGAAATCGGATCAATCCCCACGCACACTTCATCGCAAATCAAGTATTTTGGTCCATGAATTAATCCAGTGATGAGATTTAGTTTTCGTTTCATCCCACCTGATAAATTTTTGGCTAGATCATTCGTCTTATCTTGCAAGCCAGTTCGTTCGATTAATTCCAGTGCTTTTTTCTTCGCACTTGCTTGATCCATCTTATGAATAGCCGCAAAAAACATCAGATTATCTAAGACTGACAATTCTGGATAAATAGCTAATTCTTGTGGCACATAACCAATATCATACTTAGTTAAACCAAGATATTCAATTGTGCCTACATACGATAAATTATTAGTAATACAGCCAATTAAGGTACTCTTACCTGCACCATTAATCCCTAAAATTCCATAACCTTTTTGATCCTTAAACTCATAAGAAAAATTAGATAAGGCCAATTTTTTACCATACGACTTTGAAACATTTGTTAATCTAATCATAGTAACCCCATCCTAACTAAAGTGTTTTTTTAATAATTTTTTCGCTAAATAACTACCCACAAATGAACACACCACAACTGCAATTGTTACCATAATCATGAAGGGAATTGTTTTTAGACTTTGCATTTTTAAAGCATAATCTTCTCCATACATTTGCTTAATCATTTCAAATTCTGCCCCTTTAGTTAAAAGATAAGGGATAATTGTTCCACCAACATAATGCATTAACATCGCTATCGCAAAAGAAATACTTAACGAATTATAACGGCTCAAATCTTGTTTATTTCTCAAATACTCTGCAATCAAACCAGCCAGAACCATTACCGCAATATAATAAGGCATCATACCACCAAGTCCCCAAATTAGACAGTAAATAAATAAAGCCCATTTTTTATTAACCTTGGTAGCTACCAAAAAGAACGGTATACTTAAAAATAACGCTTGGAAAATTGGAGAAATCAAAATAGTATACGGTGAAAAAATAAATGGCATAGGTAACAAATACATCATCATAACTCCCAAAACAGCAAAAGCAGCAACTAATACTAAATCTTTAATCTTTAATTGTTCTTTCATCTTAAACTCCTCCTAAAATTAATAATAGATAAATCATAAAAAATAACACCAATACCAACACATCATAAAACCTAAATGATACCCCAGTCACAACCGTTCTCTTTGCCCCAATTGTCATCCCTTTCGTTGCGATACCCGTTGCTAAATTTTCAGCAGTTCTAATCAAAGCATGAATCAAAGGCACAATCATATAATTCCAAATACTAATCGAATTTTTACTATTAATTAGCTTTCTAGTCTTCAAACTCATAAAACAAATCTCTACATCATATTTGAAAGTCGGAAAAATTCGCAACATACACACTAAAGGCAATAATAGATAATCAGTTAATTTCGCCTGATGAAAAGCTTCGATAATCCTTAACAAACTAGCGCTTCTCGTAATATTTTTAAAAGCAAAATTTGCACAAATCCCACGCAATAAAAAGATTTCAATAATGACTTGAAGTGAAATTGGAAAATACCCCTTTAAAATATAAATGACACTATAACTAATCAATGCTTTGATCATTAAAGTGACATTCTTATTCAAAGCTAACACTATCATCAGTAACAATAATAAATACACACTTGATAGATAATAGGGATACATAAAAATAGCATTAACTAACGCAAAAAATACACTAATATTCACAATAGGATTCATCATCGACAAACCAATCTTTCCGTTTATCACTTCTTCAATCTTCCTATTCGCATATTCAACACCATCCGAACTGCTATGGCTTTTCTCAATACCAAGCAACTTAGTCATCATCTGTTGAAAATCAACTGAATCTTGTAATTCTTTAAAAGTAATCCGGCCTTGATCATCAATAAAAAGATACGCATCCAAAATATAAGATAAAAATTCCATATCATGACTAATAATGAAAATAAATCGATTTTGAACTTTCATTTTCTTGATTAAAGCAACAACTTTTAGCATATGGTGATAATCTAATCCACTTGTCGGTTCATCTAATACCACAACTTTACTGTCACTAATATAGGCTAGTAAAATACTCAAACGCTGCACTTGGCCACCTGACAATCTGGCAGGATGCTGATCAATATAGTCTACTAAGCCAACCTCTTGTAATAATGCCACCACTTCTTCAGTTGTTAAATTAGGATTTTGTAGTAATATTTCTTCTTTTACACTCGAGGCGACCATTTGCTTATACGCATCTTGCATACAATAATAAAAATTTTCACGCAAAGCTTTTTCAGATACTATCTCTCCATCAATTGCAATAATCTCATTTTTTTCTTTTAATAACCCACAAATAACCTTCGCAAAAGTACTTTTACCACAACCATTATTCCCAACAACCCCCAACACATCACCACTATTGACTGTGATATTAATATCTTTTAGAACGGCTTTCTGTTTATAAGAATAATTAAGATTCAATATATCTAAAGTAGCTAAAGCCCCCCTTTTGGCACTCGCTTTACTAAAATGAACATCTTTATTTCTAATCGAGTATTCTTGATAATGATCAGTAATTTCACCATGTTCTAAATAGATAATCCGATCTGCTAAACTTTCAAAAAAATGTACCCGATGCTCAGCAATAATAATGGTAAAGCCTTCTGATTTTAACTTTGCTAAATAACCTTGTAACTTAACTATTTCTATTAAATCTAAATTTGCAGATGGTTCATCCATTACAATAATTTTAGCTTTTTTCATCTGTTGGCTTAAAATACTTAAAAGCTGCGCCTGACCTGCTGAAAGCCTTAAAGTATCACTATTTTTAAAAAGACTTTGATGTTTGTGACTAAGCTCATTAAATTCAGCAAATATCTCTTTTTTATCTCTTAAAATACATTGCGCAGGAAATATACATTCAGAACTCAATTCCGTAAATAAAAATCCAGACTTAGAATCTTGCAACACACTACCAATAAGATTACTACTACTTGTTTTTTGACCATCTAAACTAATAGAAAATTCTCCCTCATTTTTCCCTTCATATACATTTGGATACAATCCATTGATCACTCTAAGTAGACTCGTCTTCCCACAACCACTTAAACCTGTCAGTAAAATAAATTCCCCCTCTGCAATTTCTAAATGGATATTTTTTAAACTTGCTTCATTCCCTCCTTCATAAAATAATGAAAAATCCTTAAACTTTATCAAGATATCCTCCTCCCTCTTTCAATGAATATTTATTCCTAACCGTTCATTGAGTTTATTTTAGCACCTCTTGTTTCTAAGGTCAATGAATGTGACTTACTTTTTATTCATTGCATTTCCCCATAATAGATGATAGAATCAATGAGAAGAACTATCTATAGGAGGGGTGTTATGCCAGCCAATTTTACTGAAGAAGAAAAAGAACGTATTAAACAACAACTATATCAACAAGGCTATCTATTATTAAAACAACACGGAATGAAAAAAATGAAAATCTCTGAACTAGCGAAATCATGTGATATTGCAACGGGAACTTTTTATAACTTCTTCCCTAGCAAAAAAGACTTCATTATCAATTTAATCGCTAAGAGAAAAAAAGAATCTTTCCAAGCCTTTGAATTACTAGTACAAAACTATCCACAAGGTATTCCCTTTGAAGAAACTTATCACTACTTCTTAGATAATTTACTGAAGGACAATATCTATCAATTATTAACTCAAGAAGAATATAATTCACTTCTCAAAGAACAAGAACTGAACAAGAACACTGAAGAAGTTGCCCAATATATCATGAGTAAATTAGCCACTACTAAAGGCGTTAAGGAATTTCTATTATTTGCTGAATGCTATAAAATTATTATTATTGGCTCATCTGATTTATCAAAATTGGATAGCCAACAATTAGAACAAGCACTCTCTTCACTAGTTAAATCCTCTTGTGAAATACTCTATTAAGACAATAAAATGCAAAAAGGACTACGCAAAAAATGCTGCGTAATCCTTTTTTAGTTTATCTATCATAAAAATGATTATCCTAACTTATCCCTTAGCATCCCATGAACCATCACTTGTTAGATAGTAATTGCCAATCCATTCATTATGGGCATAAGTACCATCTTCATGCAAGTAATACCACGCATCATAATGAGAATCGAAAATCCATTCATTATGCGCCATCTTACCATAATCTTTTAAGTAATAACTTCCTACCCATTGATTTGAAGCGTAATGACCATCTTCTGTTAAGTAGTACCAACTATCATAGTTCTTATCGAAAATCCATTCCGCTTTAGCCATATAGCCCCAATCTTTTAGATAGTAGCCATTGACCCATTGATTTGCGGCATATTTGCCATCTGCATTTAGATGGAACCAACTGTGATAATCATCGTCATATAGCCATTCATTATGCGCCATATAGCCATTTTCTTTCAAATAATAATCGCCTTGCCAACCGGTTAACATCTCACCATAATGACTTTCTTCATCTGAAAGTAAGAACCAGTCATCTCCTTTTTGAAGCCAACCAACTACTGGTGAAGATTCTTTATCTAAGTAATACCACTGCTTACCTAAGCCAGTATCACTAACTGTTTGACCATATATCTTATTAGTATTTACCGCATCTTTAATTGGTAAATATTGCCAACCTGGTTCCGCTAATACACCTTCAGCTGAAAAATAAAACCATTTTGGGAATATCCCAATTTCAACAATAGAGTCGCCCTCAAAGACACCGATATGATATTTGGTTGGAATATATTGCCAGCCGACCACTAGATTACCATCCTCGCCAAAATAGTACCATTTACCATCTAGTTGATGCCAATACAAGGCTTTTTTGCCATCTTTTATATAATTTCTAGCACCATTGTCATTCTGAACAAATCCAATCGGTGCTTCATCCGCTGAAACTCTTTGTGTAGATACAACATCTGACAAGCCAAACATTGCCACCAAAGCTACAAACATTAACACTTGCTTATACCCCAAAAATCCCTTTTTCATATTATTCCTCCTTTTGATTTTATCCTTACGAATCATCATCTAGCTATCTTTAATGGGACTACGCTATGCTTATTTCAATCATCCTAAGTTATTATTTTTTAACTCACACCTCCCAATAATTATTTAACTTAGCATTATCCTAACCTATCCCTTAGCGTCCCATGAACCATCACTTGTTAGATAGTAATTGCCAATCCATTCATTATGGGCATAAGTACCATCTTCATGCAGGTAATACCACGCATCATAATGTGAATCGAAAATCCATCCATTATGCGCCATATAGCCATTTTCTTTCAAATAATAATCGCCTTGCCAACCAGTTAACATCTCACTATAATGTTTTTTCACCTATAGTATATTATGAAAACTTTACTAACACTAGCAAAATGATGGTTCATTTTTAGCTTTGAATCAATTGCTTGAAGCATCAAAAATTGTGGTATGGGGCAAAAAAATACCCCTTCAAAGCTAGATTGGTAAGTCTAACTTCAAGGGGCACAATTCTAACATTATTACTTGTTAATTTTGATATTCCAAAATTGTTCAGCTTTATGTGCAAGATTAGCGATGTCACTTTGGTATTTTTCAATTAGAGCAGCATCTTTTTGATCAGCAGCTAATAATTGTTCATCTAACACGATACAATAATTCGCATCATCTTCAATAATTTGAGCACCAACCTTATTATTCCCGAAAATTTGTGGCCAAATAATCAGCCCGATCTTTTCATCAGGTGTCGCAATTGCCAAATTACCCACAAATGATAAATAATCAGGATATTTAGTATTATACAAATGGCCATCCTCGCCTTGTTTTACATAACTCATATTTTCAACGTATTCGTTCATGCCGGCACTATATTTTGTATAGCTAATTTTTCGCCACGAAAACCACACTACATTCCATAAAATAAACATGCTAAGAACTAGTAAAATGATGTTTTTCGTTGTTACTTTCTTTTTGCTTTTCATAAATGTACTACTCTCCCGCCTTGTGTAATATATTTTTCATCATGCGTTACTAATAGAATCGTTTTACCAGATTGATTCAATTCTTTGAGCATTCGCATCACATTTTCTGCATTATTCTTATCTAAAGATCCAGTCGGTTCATCACATAGAATTAACTCGCATTTTTTGACCATTAAACGTGCAATTGACACGCGTTGTTGTTCTCCACCAGATAAAGTATAGACCAACGCATCTAATTTATCGGTTAAACCTACACTCGCAATCGCTTCTTCAATCGAGACATTTGTGCGAAATTTCGGCTTTATTAATGCTAAATTTTCACGAACCGTTTTGTTTTCTAATAGGGCAAAATTTTGAAATACGAAACCAACTTTTTCACCTAAATATTTTTGTTGATTCTTTTTATTACTAATATCAAGACCATCAACAATAATTTGTCCCTCATCAAATGCCTCTAAAGAACCAATCATATTTAATAAGGTGGTCTTACCGCTACCACTAACACCTGAAAAAGTAATATACTCGCCTTTTTCTACCGACAAATTAAAATCATCAAACAGCACATGATTCCCTAATACTTTTTTTAGATTTTTGATTTCTAACATCATTACAAGCCCCCACTATAAATATTTTTTCTTATATTTTCTTGATCTATTTTCTTAATTAAGTGAGTCACAATCATTAGCGCTAAGCCCAATGTCACTACTCCCGCAATTACAATAGCCAAAATATTTGTCAGCTGTAAAAATACCACTGCTACCATACTGGCAAGTAAAGCAATCACTAAAGGCATCAAACTATAAAGATATACTTGGCCGTATTTTTCTAATAAGGTATAACCTAAAACAGTTTTAAGTAATAGCTCTTTTGATTTGAATTTTATTACTAAAGTCAAAATACTCTTCAACATAATAAAATAAAGAATCGTCAAAATCGTTAAAAATACTAATCCTAGGATAAGAAAACGAATGGAACTATAGAGAAAAGTTTGATAGTATTCATAGACATTGGTTTTATGGCTAGTTAACACATCAACATTACTTTGAGCAATATGATTTTCCCAGCTTTCATCATCAATTTCATACATCGCTAATTGATTAAAATATATGTCATTAAAGGGGAATTCCTTATCATGACGCAAATCAAGAATAATTAGTGGATTTTTATAATAATTACTATAAATGACCAATTCTCTTGCGATCGCTATTATGTTACCTGTTGAATACGTTGCACTAGCTACACATTCAGTATCTTCTCCAAAATACATATTACTCAACATCTCTAAATCAGCATTAGCTTGTACGCTATTAGTACTTGGAACAAGGAAATTAATCTTATCATCGCTGAATTGACCGTTAATATCTGTTAAATGTTCTTCAATATAACTAAGTGCTTGACCATTCGCATAGATTATTGGACGATTAGTAAAATCTCCTTCCCCACAATAATTAAGTGAGAATCTTTTATCATCCCATTCCTTTAAAAAATTACTAATATATTTTTCTTGCTCTATGAAACAGTCCTCACCTTCTGTTTCCGCCTGATTCATACTAAGATTATTATTAACATAACTATAACTACTTCTTTCTTCAAAAAAATCTTTTTGCGAAATATAATTAACCGATGTGGAAATCATCTCGATTGAAAATGCTAATAAAATAATCACACCAAAACTCAATACCGCTTGAAAAATATAAGAAAACTGTAAAAATATTTTATTATTCTCTGCATTATTCAGTGACCGTTTATAATCGATAAATTTCAATCGCAAATAAATTAGTGCATTCAACAATAAATACGCCACAAATAACGCCAAGGTTACATGTATTTTATAATCTACTTGAATCTTCCCTACATACTTCAGCGTAGCAAATAAGATTACAAATACGCCGACAAAATAACTTGTTTCACCAATAATATTTTTGGCAATAATCGAATCAATACTATCTCCATACACAAATCGGAGGAGTACTTCTTTTTTTATGAGATTACTATGGAATAAACTAAGAATAATAAGAAATACACTCACAAGACTAAACATCACAACCATAGTGACGCTCGGATTAAAATATAGATACCCTTCACGCGGAAATGAGCCGTCATATTGATTGATTAATTCTTTTTTGTATAATCTAGCATCTTCTATATCCCCAATCAAATAATATTCCGTATACAAATCTGGATGCGGATACTCATCTAACTCTTTAAAGCTAACCTGTACATCACCTAATGTCATACTTGTAAATGCACCTGCTTTGATTTCTGATTTATCTTTAAGAATTTGAGCTACTTGTTCATTGCCGTAAACAGTTACGTTTTCATTTCTAATACTTTTTATATCTCTTTCTAAGGTAAATATTTCTAAATGATGTTTTTTTGCAGTTTGTTGTAAATCTTTAAACATTTTATCTTTTTCTTGATTTGGTCGTAAACAAAATGTTGTTCGAATATAATTAGTTTCAAAAGAATCTACATTCCATACGAACAGCTCACCAATTAACATTAATAGAATAAACATCAGAATCGGAAAAATTATTAACTTTATTTTTTTCATTATCACTTCTCCTTTATAAAAATATTCGCTATCATATACTCTTTCATAAAACAGTTAAAAGGTTGCGATAATGATATCACAACCTTTTACTGTTTAAGTTTAATTATTAATATCAAAAATTATTACAATACTTAACTAGAGTGCCCCTATGACGAACATCTACTCTAGATAATTTTCCAGCTCGTACTCCCTTACCTGTATGCCATCCTTTTCCATTATATAAACTTGCATAATGATGTTTAGTACTATGCTTAGCCCATACATAATCCTCATCAACCAGTCTTGTATTATAGCCATAGGTCATAGTTGCTTTTCCATTATCACCAGTTGCATATCTTTCCCATGCTATATCAAAGTTTCCTGAATAATAATTTGTAAGCATTGTAGCGTCCGCTTTAGTATTTTGAGATAATAAAGTCCCAATTACTAGCAACGATACTGCCACTACTTTAAATTTCGATTTCATTTTTTATCCCCCTAATAATTTTATAAGTATATATAAATGTTACCATCTACTCTTTACTAAATTTATTTATTTCCTATAATGTCTGTTTTTATTCCTGAAATGATGTATTTAAAACATTACCCCAAAATCTCCTAAGTTTTTTTCTCGTGTATAGTTCACTTGTTGGTGATAATGTTCTACTTTTTCTTTTAAGTCTTTAATTCTTAACCTAGACACTGGAGAAGTTGTTCCATCATAAAACATCACTTCTCTCTCCCGTTTATTCACACTAACAACATTTTGAATATTCACAATAGTAGAACGATCAATTTTTTGAAAATAACCTTTTTTATCTAGTTCTAAAATATCTGTTAATGTTCCATAAAATTCTTTCCTTATTGTTTTCCCATATACAATTAACCTATGTGCAGATGCAGAAGTTTGAATCATTAAGATATCCCCAAAAGGTATCTGTAACACGATTCTTTCTTTATATGAATAAGTTAAAACCTCCTTAACTTGTTCTTTCCTCATATTAATAACATGCTCTAAACATTCCTTTATACGTTCTTTAAAGAGAATTTCAGACTCATCTTTCGGGATAAAATCTAATGCTGAAACATGATTTTTAAACACTAATGGCCATGCATCCGATAAAGTTGTCACAAAAACAATCGTACCTAATTGATGATATTTTCTTATTTCTTTTGCAATATCAAATCCTGCATTTTTATTACCTTCTATATCTAAATCTAAAAAATATAAATCATATATTTGGTCTTGCGATAACTGACTACGATATTCTTCCATATTATTTGAAATAACAATATTGATTTTAATTCTTAATTCTTGACTTAACTCATGCAATAATGTCTCCAATCGACCTATATGTAGCATATTATCTTCTACAATAGCAATATTAATCACTATATCTCACCCCTTTTAAAAATTAGTGTTTGCTCAAAATAATTATCCGTTATTTCTGTTTGTAAATCAGCATCTTCTAGCTCTTGTAATATCTGTAATAATGATGGTAACCCAATTCCTCTACGTTCTCCTTTAGTAGAATATCCTTCCTCCCAGATTTTCCATCGATTAATAGTTTTATGGTTATGGGTATTTTTAATATAAATCGTAACCTCATTTTTATCGGAAACTAACCCCACCGTAATTTCTGGTTTGGAACTATTTTGAGTACCTTCTATAGCATTATCTAATAATATTGATAAAATTCTTACTACTTCAAGCATCGGTACATCTAAGATTGGAATAGTATTGACTACTTCTAAATAAAATGGAATTTGTTGTTCTTTGGCTTGCAACATTTTTTGTGTTAACACATTTTTTATACCTATATCATTAATATTTTTCAAATCAAATCCTGTATAATCTGCTTTTACAAGACGTTGATTCATTTCCAGACATACATCACGATAAATTTTTTTTAACTCATCATCATTTTGTTTCTTTATTGACGGCCCTAAACACGCAATTACGCCTCCAAAATCATGACGAAAACCACGAATTTCATCGTATAGTACACCTAATTCCTCTACTAAACGATTAGCTCCTCTAATTTCTTCTTCTTTTTGTTGCATGGCTTCCTTATGCGCATATTTCAATTGCTGATCCCGTAAATATAGCATTACCAATAAAGTAATAATGAAGATAGATAATGATGCGGTTACTTTAATTTCTAAATATTCATTTCGAAATACCTGATAAGCAAAAATAGATAAGAAACGTATTCCTACTAATCCAATAAAGTAATCAGTCGTTTTTTTTATAATTGGCAAAAACTCTTCAGATTCAATAATTTTTTGATTCAAGCCAATTAAATGATGAATTGCTAAAGCGACTGCCAAGGCTAATAAACAAATTAGCATATACAATCCTTCACGGTAAAACATCATCCATTGTTCACTATCAATAAAATGATATACCAAACTAATTAAAAAATAATAGACTGATTCATACGCTAAAAAAGCATATAAGCTATAAAATAAAGCATTGCGACTTTCTTTTTTTACTTGATAGCGGAAGACGATATAATAAAATACTAGATAACCAATTGGACCTATTTGAAAAAAAGATGCCCCAATATAATATATAAAAATATATATCCAATTACGTTTTTTCTTTAAAAATATCGGTTCGATTGTGCTAGCAATTTTTAAACGAGCATAACAATATGAGATAATAATAAAAGTAACAGCTATAAACTCTGAAATAATTTCTAAAGTCATTAAATTTATTTCTCTCGATCTGGTAATTTAGAAAATATATCATCTAAAATCCATCGTACTTGTGGGATACTTCTGTCTTTTGCATTATATTCAATTTTATCTATCTCGTTTGTTGCGGCTTGTGCTGTTGGTGAACTAATCCCTACTCCTGCTATTAAAAGCATTGTTATAAATATTTTTTTCATAATAACTCCTCCTAATTATATAATTATTATTTTTACTTACAGTATTATACCAAACTTCACTTCTTTTTTTAATAACAGTCTTGAACTGTACTTTTTTGTTCCTTAACTGTATATTTTTTATGATACATCTACCACCAACACATTACTTGAATTCAAAACCAAATCATGTCTTTTTCAGCATTAAACCGTTATTTATATAATTGGCCTATTCAATAAAAATACCTCCAGAATATTCTGGAGGTGGTGTTACGTGTGTAGTGATGACTTATTTTTGCTCTTTATCATTTTTCTTCAATTTATCTATCGTTTTGAACAGAATCCCTACTGTAATAAACAATAATATGGTTTGTATAGCTAATAATATCATTATAATCATCATAGAATCCATCGTCTCTCCTCCTCGTCCAATACTTTTATTTTTCTAATTCTCTTAATTTACTTATAGCAATTCCTATCAAAGCTATTATTACGCCATCCATACCAACAATTACAGTTAAAAAGCCGATTAAAGGTAAGCAGTCCATCCGTATCCCTCCTAATATTTATTATTTTTCAAATTCAGTATACATCATCTTTTCCGCTTTGAATCGTATTTGCCTAAAACATCAAAAATTGAAGTGTTTTGCAAAAAATCCCCCTCAAAGATAGATTGGTAAGTCTAACTTTAGGGGGTTATCTATCAAAAGTGGTTACTTTTATATTTGCCACAATTAGCGAAATTAAATTGGCACTACCACTTTTTCTGTATTTTATAATCAAAAAGTACTTCGGAAATTCATTCTTAATTCGAAATACGTTCTAACTCTGCTAAGGACTGTTGCGGAATTTTTTGATCAATGAGATAGATTGTTTGCTTTACTTTAGTAATAACTAACTCATCTTGTTCAAGAACAATCATTTTCAAACTATAATTCTTCTTATCAAAATAATAGTTCCACCTACCATAACTATAATTAGATTTTTGTGGCGGAACATCGACAGTAATAATATAATCATCATCTTGTTCTTGTAATGCTGCTGGATATTGCTTTATCCAATTATAAAGACTTGTAAATAGGATACTTGGCATCACTTGTTCAGCTAATTCTCCTTTGATTTTCTCAAATTCTCCCCCTTTATCATTCATATACATATAACCATTTTTATAGGCAACAATATTAGCTTCTGAATCATTTGAAGCTTGTGTCTTTTCAAAATACAATTGCTGTTCTTTATCCAAAAAACCATTAATGAACACTTCTTGATATCCTTCAAAATCAGTGCATTGATATGTGAACTGTAAAGTATGTAACTGATTCATACTAGCATAATGATGCATCATAATTTGATAAATTTTATCAGTATCAACCGTTTTATCTACACCAATAATACTCTTCTTATCCCATCCCATGACGATATCCATATAGTCATTAGATGTGAAATAAAAGTTAGTTCCAAGCGATTTCTCGATTGTTTTTATTTTATGTTGTTCAAACATATTGCCAATAGTATCTGCCTTTAAATAAAGCCCTGCAACTAAAAAAATAAACATACCAATAATTCCAAAGCTTATTTTTTTCTTCATATTTTCACACCCTATCTATTAATGATGTTGCGTATTTTTCAATAATTCATAATATCCATATACTAATAAAGCATTAATCAACATACTTTGCACACAAAATAATCCTAATGTCATCGTATTATAATCTTCTATTACTAAAAAATTATCCACTATCGGCATTACCGTCAAACTCGGCAATGGTAATCCTAAAATAAATGTTATAATAACCGCAATAATCGGGTGTTTGAGTAATAATTCTAAAAGACAATTAATAAAACTACTGATGAACAAAATATTAATGATTGGAATAGACTTTATCAAGCTATATAAGAAAATTCCACTAAAACCATTACACTCCCCTGTAGCAACAGCAACAGCTAATTCACTGATAATAAGAATGAGATTCACTACACTAACTACCAACAGAATGATTTCCACTCGATAATAAAAATAATTTTTGTATCTAATGCGCATCCATTCTAAATCACTAAATTGGGGGATCATTCGATTTTGGATTAATAATGTTAATGGAATTAATAATAATCGCCACAAATTCACATCCGTTTTTAGCGCAATCACCTCTGTTGGCGATAAATCCATTGTCTTTTGAAAAATAATCATTTCTGATAGTAAGATTCCTATTAGCAAAACTAGCAAACTCACACTAACCATTACTTTAATACGATATCCTCTAATCCGCATCATATTCACCTACTTTTCTACCTCTGTAATAAAACCATAATGAGTCGAATCAACCATCAAATCATCTGGCAAAGATAATACTAATTTGTTACTACCTTCAACCAATTTATCTGGTGAGAAATGAAAATAATAAATAATGCCATCAGATAATATCGTTTGTGAAGCAAAAATATAACTACTACGATAATAGTCATTCAGAATTAAAGTATAGCCTGCATAACCTGCTTTAGATAATTTAGGAGCTTTTATTTCTACTTTAAAAAACACATCATCATACTGCTTTTTTTCTACTAATTTTTTGGTAAATAGCATTTCTTTTTCTTCTGCACTTGCTGGGGTAATCATCGCATTAACCGTCTGTCCATTGATATCAAATGGCTCACCTAATTGATGATATAACGGCTCTATCTGTTGAGCTGTGACATTTATCCAAGCTATTCTTCCTAAGCAAATACTCGCTCCCAACAATACCATCATAATCACCTTCTTAGTTAATGGCATTATTCTTCACCTACCATTCGTCCATCAGAAATCAAATAAGTGCGTGTCGTAATTTGTGACATAACATACTCATCATGACTAGCAATAATAATTGTCTTTCCTTCTTTAGCTAACTTTTTTACCACTTCAATAAAATGAATCATAGCTTCTTTATCTAAGCCATTTGTTGGTTCATCTAATAAAATTAATTGTTGATTTTCCATAACCGCCTGAACAATCGCTAATTTTTGTTTCATTCCAAGCGAATAATTAGCCACTTTAGTATCCTTAGCAAATATTATTCCCATTCTTTCCATATAATAAGAAATTTTTTCTTCATCTACATGATTATTCAAACTTGCCAAATAAACTAAATTCTGCCAACCTGTATAATATGGAATAAAGTCCGGAGTTTCTATAATCGCTCCTGTTAATACTGGAAGTGGTTCATTAAAGACTACTGGTTGCTGATTCAAATAAATCTCACCTTCAGTTTTACGTATTAATCCTAAAATTGTTTTTAGTAACATGGTCTTTCCAGAACCGTTTGGACCAACTAAACCAATAATTTCACCAGATTTCGCTTCAATATTTATATCTGATAAAATTGGTTTATGCTTAATCATTTTCGTTAGATGTTTTACTTGTAAATGTGCCATACTATCCCTTCTTTCCATAAAGTTCATAACGTTTAAAGATTACATATGTGACCAGTAAAGCTATCACTAATAATATTATTCGAGTGAGTAATGATTGAAAATTAACCATTTCACTTGGATAAGTTGGCAATAATATCGCTCCATGATCTGCATAAAAAGATAGTATTATCATAACTAACATTATTAAAAAACTAATATTCGTTCTAAACACAAGAGATACTATTACCCCGATTAATAATAATGTCGCTATAGCACAAACAAATTCTATTAAAAATATCGTCCATGCACCTAATGAATAATGTGTATGCGATAAAATCAAAGCAAGTGAAATAGATATAATACAATAAGTCATTACAAAAATAAATAATGAACTCATAACTTGCCAAAAATGCTTACCTTTCATATCTTTACGCACCATTTCAAAAATATTTAGGTCTGTCAATTGATCATTAAAATAATTCAACGGAAGTAAACAAGGTGTCAAATAAATTAATAACCAATGAATATTTTGAAATAAATTTTCGCCTTCTTCCCGTGAAAATACCAATATGGCTTCTTCACTAAAGATTGCATTCATCATAAACTGAATAAGATATAAGATGAATAGTGGTAAAATAATATACTTAGTTTCATGAAAATACCTCAAACGATATTTTACTTTATCCATCACTATATTCACCTCTTGTTTGTTTATGCCAAATAACAAAAATTATGCTTACTAGTCCTAGCCATATAACTAAATTAACCATTACCTGACTGATCGTAAAATTAGTTAATTCCCTTAAAGTTAAGTAACTAATAGGGTTTATTGCTCCTTTATTAATGATATTTGCTACTAAAAATAAGGCATATACTACTAAAAACGGAGCCAATATTTCAAAATATTTTGTCTTAATACGATATGACATCACCAGACCAATCTGCGCTAGCAATCCTCCTACAAGAAATAAAAATACTACATATACAAACCATAGTAATAAAGGATGATAAAATAATAATTGCAGCAACCAAATTTGTTTTGTACCAAATCCAATGTATGATTGTAATATATCCGGATTAGTCATTGGGTACAACATAAAAAAGATTAATGAATGAAATAGATATGGAATAATAACTGCACTGCCTCCTAATACGAATGATTGAAATAGTTGTGTATTATAATATTCTTTACGACCAATTCGACCCAAAATTGCGGGGTGAAAATTTATTTTCTTATCATTAACAAAAATACCTGAGCCAAATAGTGCTGCTAATAACGGAAGCGAATAAATATACATTGATGTACCATAGCCTGTCATATCAAAACCAATCATTCTGAAAAATACAGAAGGTTCATAATTATAATTAAATTGATTAAACGTGATATATTGAATGGTCGTTAAAGCTAGTGAGTACACAATCAAAAAAAGTGTATTCCAACTAGAAAGAATCCTTTTGATATTATTTTTAAATAAATTATGATTCATAGCCTACACCCCTTTCTAAATATAATGATGTTAATAAAAAGAAGATAGCTCTAGCATTATATTAGAGCTAAAATTATCTTCTTTATTTTTACTAATTATACGCTGTCTGGACTCCAAACTCCGGTAGCTCTACCCCACCACATAGTTGACTTAACCGCTAAGCGAATTTTTTTATAGCCTTTTTCATATGCATATTGTGAAATAAAACGTTCTTGCCCTACATTAACTGTTACAACAGATGAATCTATAATATCCTTTTTACCATGCGTAACACACCAACAATCTACACTTCCATTATTGCTTACACTGTCTAATTTTACATATGCATAAGAATCATCTAACTTATTTCTAGAACTAGTATAATGCGTATTACCAGTACCAATTTTATAACTAAATGACCATGATTCATCACTATGATTATTGGCTAAAGCGAAATTTGTACTACCTATTAGTCCACAAGCAATGACAATTAATATTACTTTTATATGTTTTTTCATTAAAATTACACTCCTTTTATTTTATTCAATAATCATAAGTTAACAAGATTTACCATACACCTCCCAATAGTTATTTAACTTATCATTATTTTTCAAATTCAGTATACATCATCTTTCCCCCTTTGAATCGTAATTGCCTGAAAAGTCAAAAATTGTAGTGTTTTGCAAAAAAACACTTATCGAAACAAACGCTATATTGTTACTACAGCGCCATACTCCAATAAGTGTTTGCATTATTTATTTTATTAATATATTTTGTAAATATTTTTTTACTTGTCTTGTTTTATAATAAGAGATCGGACATCTAGCACCATTTGTAAATACAATGGATTGTTTGGCAGTATCCAAATTTTCAATATGCTTCGGATTTACCAATAATGATCTCGATACTTTATAAAGATAGCCTTTTGTATCCAAACGACAAATATCAGCTATAGTCCCGTAAAATTCAGTTCGACTATCTTTTCCCATTACTACTAATCCATGAGATTTTCCTTCTGTTTGAATATAATATATATCTTGATACAAAAGATCAATCCCCACATTGCCTTGATAAGAATACACTAATCTATCTTGTTCTGTCATATGATCACCTTGACGATATTTACTTAATTCAAATTCCAAACATTCTTGAATTCGTAAGGTCATTTCATCTTGTGGCATATCTTTAACAATAAAGTCGGTAGCATTCAGATGCATTTTAAAAGCTACCGGCATTGCTTCTGACATGGTTGTAATAAATGCAATAGTCGCATAACGATTATATTGTCGAATTTTTCCGGCTAATTCAAATCCATAGTCTTTTATTGATTCAATCTCTAAATCAATAAAATATAAATGGTATTGCTTTTCGTTTTCTAATAACCGTTCACAATCATCAATACTTGTATAAGAATCTATTTGAAAATGATACTGATTTTTCATTGCATATTTTAGAATAATATTTTCTAATCTGGCTAAATGATGAGCATTATCTTCTATCATTGCTATTTTTAACATCTTTTACCCTCTCTTCCTGAACGTTACCACTTGAATAAATCTATCGCCAGTGATTCTAGTTTCTAATTTAGTTGATTGTGTTTCAGCGGTAATGCGACGTAAATTCACCAGTCCTACCCCACGATTCTTGCCTTTAGTTGAGTAACCATTTTTCCAAATAATTTGCGAGTTTTCAAATGTCGTTGGATCATACGTATTCTCAATTCGCACACTAACCTCATTATTTTTAGCTACCAAAGCTGCAATTACTAAAGGATTTTCCGCTAAAACAGTTGCTTCTAAAGCATTATCTAATAGAATCGTTAAGATGCGAATAACATCAATTAACGGCGCATCAACTTTAGGAATCTCACCCACTACTTCTAAACGGAATGGAATTTGACTTTGTTTTGCCTGAACTAATTTTTGCGCTAATACATTACGGAATCCTAAATCTTTAATATGCGTCAAATTGAAACCACTATAATCATCACGAGTTAATGTTTGATTCATTTGCAACAAGGCAGACTCATAAATTTGAGTAATCTCAGCTATATCTTGATTTTTGATAGCTGGTCCCAAAGTTGCAACAATCCCAGCAAAATCATGACGAAAACCACGGACTTCACCATATAAATCGCCCAATTCATCAATCATCTTATTTAAGCGTTTGATAGTATCCGTATATTGGAATTTCAATTGCTGATCTCGCAAATATAGCATTACCAATAAAGTAATAATGAAGATAGATAATGATGACGTAATTTTAATCCCAGTGTATAAATTATGATAATTTATATCTGCTAAAATAACTAAGAAACGAACCCCAACTAATACAATAAAGTAATCTGTTATTTTTTTAATTATTGGCAAAAACTTTTCAGATTCAATAATTTTTTGATTCAAGCCAATTAAATGATGAATCGTTAAAGCTAGTACCAAGGCTATTAAATAAACCGCCATGCGAAAACCTTCACGGTAAAACATCATCCATTGTTCACTATCAATAAAATGATATACTAAACTAATAAAAAAATAATAGATTGATTCATAAACTAAAAAAACATATAAGCTATAAAATAAAGCATAGCGACTCTCTTTTTTTACTTGATAGCGGAAAACAATATAATAAAATACTAGGTAACCGAAGAATCCTATTTGAAAAAAAGATCCTCCAACATAAAATATAAAAATATACAACCAATTAATTTTTTTCTTTAAAACTATCGGTTCGATTGTGTTAGCAATTTTTAAACGTATACCTAAAATAGCGATGACGGAAAATAATATTCCAAATGTTTCGCTAATTAATTCAAATATATTATTCATTTATAAATCTTTTCCACAAAAACCTGGTATTTTACACCACAAGTCTTCAAGAATATTTCTATATTGGATTACTTCATTATGCGCAATTTTTTCTACTTCATTTGTTGCAGCTTCTACTGTTGGTAAACTAGCTACAATCCCTACTACTAACACCATTGTCACTAACATCTTTTTCATGATAATTCCTCCTCAAAGATTATAACTTTTTTTCATCATTATTGTATCATAAGTTCATTTAAGATTGTCGTATTTGCCTGAAATGTCAAAAATTGTAGTGTTTTGCAAAAAAAATACCCCCTCAAAGCTAGATTAGTAAGTCTAACTTTAGGGGGCGTGGTGATTTTTGATTGACAGAAGTGGTTAGTTTTATATTGTTCTTAACACGTATTTCAAAAAAATATAAACTATTACTACAACTAGATTCAACAGAATATACGAGGGGAGAGCTTCCTTAAAAGTTTTATGCCTATTCCCGATTCTTATATTATTATTATATGCCACTAACAATATAAGTGTAGATAAAGTTTTATTATGAGCTGTAATAATAAGTAGGATAAATATAATGATAAAAATCATAATTTCTTTTATAACTTTTTTGTCATATAATCACTTCTTTCAAAGTGAACTACACACTAAGCTAAAGCTTAGGTGCTTCTTGCTTCATCCTCTCCTGCGTTTCCTAATCTAATCTAATTGATTATTCCTCCGTCTTACAAAAAGTCCACAAGCGTATAAGTTTGGGTAGTTCCTACCCTACTATACTCTATTTTTTATTATGCACTCATGAGGATTCTAAGTCCTTCGTTTTTTATATTCAGTGCAGCGTTTATATCTCTATCTAACTCAAGACCACATTCACAACAATATGTTCTATCCGTTAGGTTGAGATGTTTTCTATTGCCACAATGGCTACAAATTTGACTCGATGGATACCATTTATCTACTTTTACTAAGTATTTACCTCTATCCAATAATTTATACTCAAGCATCGTTTGGAAGAGTCCGTATCCATTGTCTAATGTTGCTTTCCCATTACCGAACCCTTTATTTGATATAGCTTTCATATTAAGTGATTCTATACACACGACTTCATACAAGTTGGCTATCCTTGTTGATTCTTTATGTAAGAAATCTAGTCTTTGGTTCGA
>NZ_FOGF01000091.1 GCF_900111135.1 Granulicatella balaenopterae
AAAAACTAACGATTCAAGCAATTCCCTACACCCAATTAATCAGTGGAACCTTCAATTCATCATCCTCTTCTTGGGCAACTTCTTCCACCACATGAGCATACACTGGCGGAATATAACCGTTAACTTCATAATGTAATGTGGCATTTTCTTCAAAAAAGTTAATCAAACTACGCATCAAATAAGCCTCGAAATTACGCAATGTTGGATCGCATTTACGTTTATGAAGAGCAACATATAAGACTTGATGCAACTTAATAAAGTCGAATTCCGTCAATTCTTCCATGCGCAACATTGACGGATTACGGCGACAGACATTGCTTTTAGCCTTGAAGATTAAGCTTAAAATATTTTGAAGATCGTCTTCATCTTTTGAGAAAGTTTCTAGTAAAGTAATGATTTTATCAGGTAATCCCAAACTATCGATATCGTGAAAATGGTGAACAACTTTTTTTGGAGTTGTTATGAAGTTACGAGATTGTTCACTAACTACTTCTGTTTGCCCATTCTTCTTGTTTTCTGGAAAAGAATTTTTTACAGAAAATGTTGAAAAAGACATTTGCTCATCAGATGAATCATATGATTTTTTATTATTATTTAGTATTGCTGGTTTATTATTATTAAAGTAAGTCTTACTAGTATTAAATTTTTTAAAATCAGGATTCAAGTTTCTTTCATCCTGACTTTGTGTTTCTTTAGTGTTTAGTTGTTTATTTTTTTCTACTAGATTAAAGCATTTTTCCATTAAGCTATCGGAGGTTGGTGATTTTTGAACTGGTGCGTCAACTTTTTTTGGTGCAATCACGACTGGATTTTCGATAGCTTCTACTTTTTTGTTTTCTGCCACATTTTCTGTTTCTGTATCTTCCTCTTTGTCTTCTAAGAGATATTTTTCTTCTTCGTCGGTTTCGGGAACGGGTGCGCTTAGATAAAGCATTGAGTAACGACCTGTTTGGACAACTCGTAATAGCCCTACTTCCATTAAGTTGCGTTTGACGTTTACCACTGTTGGTACGGATACGCCCATTGTTTCAGCCAAGTGATTATTACTATATAAAAAGTAGACTTCCCCTTTTTCGTCATGCCAATGATTTTTGATGGATACTTGTTGGCGGTCAAGCATCACGGCGTAAGTCATTA
>NZ_FOGF01000030.1 GCF_900111135.1 Granulicatella balaenopterae
ACTGAATGATTAACTCTTTATTTTTTTAAAAGCCAATAAGCACATAAAAAATAGGATCAATGATTTTACTCATCAACCCTATAAATTATAGAACCAAACTTTTAGACAGTTGGAGTGTACGCTCTGGCTGTCTTTTTTATGAAGTGGGCGTTAATTTATGCGTTAGTTAGGAGGGGCGATTTTGGCTTGGGAGATTAGTTGATGGGTAATTTTTCTTATTGCGATTTGGGTTTAATTTGCCAACGTTTTTTCGTTCGCTTTTTGTCATATTTTTTTGGGAGATGATTATTATGATTTCGTCTGTGAAAAGGTTGAATAGTTTTTTAGTGAATTTTGGGTGTGGGATAATGTGATGTTCATTTAGAAAATATAGTAATAAAGCATTCGTTTTCTGAAAAGTTAACAAGAAGCTTGGTACGAGGGATTTCTCTGGTGGCAGGCTTCTTTTTTTGTTAAGTTAAATTATTATTAAGCATGATTCGAGTAAATTGAAAATAAGTGATTTTTGTTTCATAATAGGGTAGAATGTTTTTCAAATAAATGAGGAAAGTAGGTGACTAGATGGAATTTAATTTAGTATCAAAATATCAACCAGCTGGCGATCAACCAGAAGCGATTAAGGAATTGGTCGCAGGACTTAAAGAGGGTAAAAAGGCGCAAACATTATTGGGGGCAACGGGGACTGGTAAGACGTTTACGATTGCCAATGTAATTAAAGAAGTAAATAAGCCGACTTTAGTCTTAGCGCATAATAAGACTTTGGCGGGGCAATTATATGGTGAGTTAAAGGAGTTCTTCCCGGATAATGCGGTGGAATACTTTGTTAGTTATTATGATTACTATCAGCCGGAAGCGTATGTGCCGTCTAGTGATACCTACATTGAAAAGGAATCAAGTGTAAATGATGAAATCGATAAGTTGCGTCATTCTGCTACAAGTGCCTTATTAGAGCGACGTGATGTGATTGTGGTAGCTTCGGTGTCTTGTATTTACGGTTTGGTGAACCCGGAAGATTATCGTGATCATGTCTTGTCGATTCGTGAAGGGATGCAGATGGAGCGTGATCAGATGCTGGAGCGTTTGGTAGAGATGCAGTTTGATCGCAATGATATGGACTTTAGGCGTGGGACTTTTCGTGTACGTGGCGATATTGTTGAGATTTTCCTTGCATCGCATGATAGTTCGGCGATTCGTGTGGAGTTTTTCGGCGATGAGATTGAGGCGATTAAGGAGATTGATGTTTTAACGGGTGAGATTAAAAATACCGTCGAGCATTATCCGATTTTCCCGGCGACTCACTTTGTTGCTAATCAGGAACAGACTCGTTTGGCGGCTGATTCAATTAAAGAGGAGTTAAAGGTGCGCTTGAAGGAATTAGAGACTGAGCATAAATTAATTGAGGCGCAACGTTTGGAACAAAGAACGAATTATGATGTTGAAATGTTGTTAGAAATGGGATATTGTAATGGTATTGAGAACTATTCAAGGCATATGGATGGCAGAAAACCAGGGCAAGCACCTTATACTTTATTGGACTTTTTCCCGGATGATTCATTGTTTGTAATTGATGAGTCGCATATTACGATGTCGCAAATTCGTGGAATGTTTAATGGGGATAAGGCGCGAAAGGAACGCTTAATTGATTATGGCTTCCGTTTGCCGAGTGCTTTGGATAATCGTCCATTGCGTTTTGAGGAGTTTGAAGAGCGTGTGCCGCAAATTATTTATATTTCAGCAACGCCTGGCCCGTATGAATTAGCGCAGACACCAATTGTTACTGAACAAATTATTCGACCGACTGGCTTGTTAGATCCGCCGATTTCGGTGCGTCCGATTACTGGTCAGATTGATGATTTGATTAGTGAGATTAATAAGCGTGTTGAGAAGAATGAGCGTGTCTTTATTACCACTTTAACGAAGAAGATGTCGGAAGATTTAACCGATTATTTAAAAGAAGTTGGTATTAAGGTTAAGTATTTACATAGTGAGATTAAAACTTTAGAAAGAACTGAGATTATTCGTGATTTGCGTTTGGGTGAATTTGATGTTTTAATCGGAATTAATCTGTTGCGTGAAGGGATTGACGTGCCAGAAGTCTCATTGGTGGCGATTTTGGATGCGGATAAGGAAGGTTTCTTGCGTAGTGAGCGTTCTTTAGTGCAAACAATTGGGCGTGCTGCTCGTAATGCGCATGGGGAAGTGATTATGTATGCTGATCATGTGACTGATTCAATGCAAAAAGCGATCGATGAAACCAATCGTCGTCGCCAAATTCAACAAGCGTATAATGAAGAACATGGTATTACACCGACAACCATTATGAAAGATATTAGAGATTTAATTGCAATTACGCATGCGGTTTCTGATGAGGAAGAGACAACAATTTCTGAAGCCTTCAAGAAAATGACGACACCAAAACGTCAAGAAGCCTTAGAACAATTGAATCTTGAAATGATGGAAGCAGCTAAGGACTTGAACTTTGAGAAAGCTGCCGAAATGCGTGATATGATTTTAGAATTGCGTGCACAGTATAAATTATAGTTACTTATTGGAGGGGATTTTATGAAAACAAAAGAATTTACAATACCGTCGACTGATGGCGTTCATCAATTATATACAAAAATGTGGTATCCAATTGGAAAGCCAATCGGTATTGTGCAACTAAATCATGGGATGTGTGACTATATTAATCGTTATGATCGTTTTGCCTATTATTTAGCGAAACACAATTTTGTTGTGATTGGGCATGATCATATTGGACATGGAAATACTGCCTTGAACCGTGATGATTTAGGTAAGTTTATCCCCGTTAATTCTGGTGAAGTCTTAGTGGAAGACATGTATACCATTACGAAATTCGTCAAAGCTCATTATCCTGATTTACCGATTGTGATTCAAGGGCATAGTATGGGCTCGATTATTTTACGCAAATATTTAATCGAGCATGGCGATGAAGTCGATGGTGCAGTTGTTATGGCGACAAGTTATACCACTAAAAATGAAAATAACTTTAACTTAATGATGTTGAATAATTTCCAAATAGTCTTTGGGAAGCATCGTCGTAGCCAAATTGCGAGTCGGATTGTTAGTTATATTCATAATCACCAATTTGCTGAAGACCGAATTGAGAATGCTTGGATTTCTTCTGATATGAATGAAGTGATTACTAATAATTACGATCCAATGTGTGCCTATAACTTTACATTGAATGGCTATCACACGATTGTTCGCTTGCAAAAAGAGATTGAAGACGAAGCGCTGATTCAAAAAATGCCAAAAAACTTGCCCCTATTACTTGCATCTGGCGAAAAAGATACATTAGGCGGCAATGGTGAAGGAATCAAAAAGCTAGCCGAAAAATATCGTCAACTAGGCATGGAAAATGTAACGATGATGATCTTTGAGAATGGACGCCATGATTTATTACACGAAAAAGACTATATGACTGTATATAAATCAATTGAAGCATGGATTAAAGAAGTCATTGATCGTTAAGTACAATTTTTAAAAGAAATAGTATTGATTAAGGTGGAAGCAATCAACTTATAAACCAATGTTGGCTTATAGAATTGTTTCCATTTTTTATTTAAATAAAAAGATTAATGTAGTAAGTAATAAAAGATAATAGGAGTGATAAATTGGATTATAGAAAAATACTTGTTTTTTTAAAAAATGAAGATAAAACAGAAAGCATTCAGACAATTTCAAAGGTGGATAATAAATATGACGTGCGATTTCATTCTCAACCAACTCAGCCCGATATGCATGGTGAAAAAAGTGTTGTGATAAATCACGTACAAGAAGAAATAGACCCAACTCAAACAGTAATTATTAATGGGGTCGTAGCCAACAATATTAAAGAGATGTATGATTTTGGTGAATGGTATCGAATTGTCTATGATAATAAGGATGATAAGAAGGATACTCATAAGTTGTATCTTAAAGACGATGTGGAAATTTGTGCGAATAAAGTAAATACGGCCAACGCTAGAAAAATATTTAACTATATTAAGGGCGTTGCTAGTGGAAAAAATTGGGGAATCTTAAATTATTAGAGTGGCAATATCAACAAAAGCTACCATTTACCGATATTGAACCACATTCAGTTTTAGGAAGTTATTTATCAAAAGAACATCAGATTCAAAAAAATCCACAAGAAGAGACAGTGGTTTATCCATTTGGAATTAATCAAAGTCAGAAAACAGCAGTAGAAAATGCTTTGACTTCGCAAGTGAGTATTATTCAAGGGCCACCGGGGACAGGAAAGACGCAAACTATTTTAAATATTATTGCTAATATTATTATGAATGGTCAATCGGTTGCGGTTGTATCGAATAATAATGCTGCAACTAAAAATGTACTTGATAAATTAATGAAGTATGATGTCGGTTTTGTGGCAGCCTATTTAGGCAATAAGAAAAATAAAGAACAGTTCATTCAGCAATAATTACCATATCCGGCAGCTATGGAACAATGGCAGCTTGAGAACCCTCAAGAAACAAGAACGCAATTAGAACAATTAACCAAGGAATTGACGGATAAATTAGCATTAAAAAATCGTTTAGCAGTCCTAAAGCGAGAGTTAGCAGACATCTCTTTAGAGTATCAATATTTCCAACAAAACCAGCAAATTTCTGAAAATGAAAAATTAACAGGGCTCTTGCGTGAGTACTCGGCAAATCAGGTAATGACAGTGTATTCCTTATGTAAGGAGCATGCTGTAGAAGGTAAAAAATGGCGCTTTTGGGATAAGGTGAAAGGTTATTTTAACTACGGTAGAAAATTCGTGACAATTATGTCGCTTGATTTTGGTGAAGTAGCTGATAATTTACTGAATGATTTTTATCAAAAAAGTATTTCTGAGTATACTAATGAACAACAATTGATTACTGAGCAACTGGAAACCTATACTTTTGATAGTAAATTACAAGAACTTGCGGATTTATCGATGGCTGTCTTTAAAGATAAGTTGAGTAGAGAGTATTCAGAATCTACAAGAAAAATATTTGAGGAAACAGAAGAGATTTCCCAGGAAAATCCAGCTGAATTTGTAAAAGAATATCCGGTAGTTTTAAGTTCGACTTATTCCATTAAGAATACATTACAGTCAGGATTTACATATGATTATGTGATTGTTGACGAAGCTTCTCAAGTGGATTTAGCAACTGGGGTATTAGCAATGTCATGTGGACATAATTTGGTAATTGTAGGAGATGATAAGCAACTACCAATGGTTCCAGGGGAAGAACCTACAGCTTTATCGAATCAGTATTGGGATGAGGAAATTGATGAAGCTTATCGTTATACCAAGCATAGTTTATTATCGTCTGCTTGTTTAGTATGGAAACAAGCTCCAATAGTTTTATTAAAAGAGCATTATCGTTGTCATCCTCAAATAATTAATTTTTGTAATAAGAAATTTTATAACAATGAGTTAATCATTATGACTGAAGAAAAAACTGGTGATAAGCCTTTAGTATTTAAAAAAGTGCCAATAGGAAATCATGAACGAGATAATACTAATCAACGAGAAATTGATATAATTAAAGAAGAAATCTTGCCACAGATTAAAAATATAAGTGCAGAAAAAATAGGTGTGATTACACCATATAAAAATCAAGTAGTCAAATTGAAGAATGAACTTCCTATTCAATGTGAGGTTGCAACAGTTCATGCGTTTCAAGGGCGTGAGAAAGATACAATTATTATCTCGACAGTTAGCAATAATACCTCTAAAGAATTCGTAAATGATCCTAAGTTAATTAATGTAGCGGTGTCTAGAGCAGTTAAGCAATTAATTGTCGTTACTTCTAGCAATAAGGGGAATGATAAGAACCACTATGGAGACTTAATGAAATATATTGATTATCAGACAATGGGCGAGGGCGTGACAGAGAGCAAGGTACAGTCTATTTTTGATTATTTATACAAACAATACTTTAAAGAACGTCAAGTAATATTAGCAAAACATAAAAAGATTTCTCAATATGATTCAGAAAATTTAATGCATCTAATGATAACAGATGTCTTAAATGAAAAGTTTCCAAGTTATGATTGTGCTTACGGGGTAATATTAAAGCATGTAGTTAGAAGTTCTAAAGGATTAAGCAAACGAGAAGTAGAATATCTTAATAATCCGTTAACACATATTGATTTTTTGATTTTTAATCGAATGAATAAAGAACCTGTTTTAGCAATTGAAGTTGATGGAGTTAATTTTCATAAAGCAGGTAGCAAGCAAGCTGAGCGTGATCAATTAAAAAATAATATTTTGAAAATAAACGGTTTACCATTAGTCAGAATGAAAACCGATGGAAGTGGAGAGAGAGAACAGTTGATTGATGCCATGGAAAAAATAGTGGCGTTATGATGCATGGTTCTACCTACACGAAGACGGGCAATACACAGATAAGGAAACCATTAACGGCTACAAGCTAGACTTTATGGAGGGACCACAGAAAATGGTGGTTTTGAAAGGATATTTAAAGAATCGGAAATTTACTTTTGTGCTTAAATATGATACAATTTAAGCACAAAAGGTAGGTGTTATAGATGTCACAAAAAGCAATTTTATTTGATTTAATGGAAGATTATAATGGTATGATTACCATGTCTCAAGCTAAAGAAAAGGGAGTTCGTAAAAATATTTTTGGTGAATTGGTGAAAAAAGGAGAGCTTGTAAAAGTCAGTCCAGGTCTTTATTCATTTCCAGAAGAAGATATTGATGAATATACACAATTAGCTTATAGAGTTCCTCAAGGCGTATTTTCTCATGATACAGCTGCTTACTTACATGGACTTACAACTAGAATGCCACTTGTATATATCATGACGGTTAAAAGTGGGACAAATGTTCATAGAATTAAAAATGATATGTTGCCAGTTGAATTTAAATATATTGATAAAAAGTATCTTGATTTAGGTAAATGTGAAATTGAAACACTTTTTGGTAGAAAAGTTAGAGCTTATGATAAAGAAAGGACGGTGCTTGATTTAATTAGAAGCACAGATACTGATTCTGCATTATTTAGTGAAGTCTTAAATAATTATTTCAAAAGTAGTGATAAAGATATTTATAAATTATCTAGATATGCCATTAAGCTGAAATTAGATCATAAACTTAGACAATATACGGAGGTACTTTTATGAAGACACCAGAGCAAATAAAAGGAGCGATAAGAAATATTTCAAAGAAAAGTGGTACAAATCTAAATTCACTTTTACAGATGTATTTATTTGAGGGAATATTAGAAAAACTATCTAAATCAGATTATAAAAACAAGTTTATAATTAAAGGTGGCTTATTAGTATCATCTCTAATAGGAGTTAATATGAGAAGTACAATGGATATGGATACTACTATTAAAGGTATTCCAGTTAATGAAGAAACTATTACAAATATCATTAACGAAATCTTAAGCGTTCCTATTGATTCAGATATTCATTATGAACTAAAGAAGTTAACTCCTATTAGGGAAAAAGACATTTATGAAGATTTTTGTGCCAATATTATTTGTACATTTGGAAAAATTAGAGCGTCTTTATATATTGATATTACAACAGGTGATGTAATTACACCAAGAGAAATGAAGTATTCTTATCCAAGAATCTTTGATGAAGATAATATCTCTATTATGAGTTACACTATCGAAACCATACTTGCTGAGAAGTTTGAAACGATTTCTAGTCGTAACATATTTACTACAAGAGCAAGAGATTTTTACGATTTGTATATGCTATTTACTGTATATAAGGATAAATTAGATAGTGAAATTCTAAGAAATGCAATCTTAAATACTAGTGAACATAGAGGTAGTTTAAAAGCCGTTAAAGAATATAAAAATATTACAGAAATGCTTTTAGATAATCCTGATTTAAATAAATTTTGGGAGAAATACATTAAAACAAATATCTATGCTAAAGATGTGAATTTTAAAGATACTGTTTTAGCGTATAAAGAAATAGGCGACATAACAAAATTATAAATTTACTTTTGTGCTTAAATATTTATTTATATAAGCACAAAGGTTAGGTGTGCCAATCTATATGGTGCCATGGATGTAAGGTGTGGGAAGCATTAATTTTTGAAATATTTTAAAACCATAAAATAAGGGAATAAAGTAATAAAAAATTATACAAAAACATTTTAGAACCAATTAGAGAGTCCTATTCTGTGAAAAACATAACGAAATATGCATGAGTCAAGCATTGACAGTTGAAAAGTAAAGAAATATAATCCTTTTTAGGGATACCTAAAACTCGTCTTTCGTGGGCGGGTTTATTTTTACACGTAATTTAGGTATACCTAAAAATAAAAATTTTAAGGAGTGTTTTTTTATGATTAGAAGGAAAGAGTATTGGTATTCGTCGATAGCTCTATTATTAGGGATAGCGTTACTTGTTTGGATGCCATTTTCGAAAGTTTCAGCAGTAGAATCGGTTGGTAATTTGGCAGAGGGAAAGATCGCCTCAGAATTAATGAGTGAGATATCAGCGGATGAATATCTTGATTTTGTAGTAAAGTTAACAACTCAAGAAGATACAAGTGATATAGCAGTTAAAGATTCAAAAGATACTCAAGCAGAAATAGTGAAGCAAAAAGTAGAAATTATTGAAACATTACAACATACAGCAACAGCAACACAAAAAGAATTAATTAGTTATTTAGAAGAGCAACAAAAGGCTGGTTTAGTCCAATCATTTGAATCACATTTTATTGTTAATAGTATTCACGTTATTGCAAAACAATCAGTCATGGATGAAATCGCAAAACGAAGTGATGTGTCAAAGATTGTTTCTAATAAAATTGAGACAGAAAAAGAAACTCCTATTGAAAACCCGATTTCATTTTCAATGTATACATCACGTGAGGCATATATTCCATGGAACTTAAAGGCTATTTTAGCGGATAAAGCCTATCAAAGTGGTTATAAAGGCAAAGATATTGTTGTAGGAATTATTGACTCTGGGGTTGATGCCAGTCACCCTGTATTAAAAGATTCATGGCGTGGTAATGATGCTAACGAAGCAGTGTATAGTTGGTTTGATGCAACTGCAGCTCATTCAAGTAGTCCGATTGATGAGACAGGGCATGGGACGCATGTAGCTGGGACAATTCTTGGGAAATACCCTGATAAAGATACCTTACTTGGTGTAGCGCCAGAAGCTAAGTGGATTGCGGCTCGTGTGTTTGATAAAGATGGTGAAACAACACTGAATATTATCTTAAAAGCTGGAGAATGGATGTTAGCGCCTACTGATGAAAAGGGCACTGCGCATCCGGAACAAGCACCAAAAGTAATTAATAATTCATGGGGTGGTAATTCTGAAGATGAATTCTTCCGTGATATTGTTAAGAAATGGCGTGAATCTGGTATTTTGCCAGTATTTTCAGCAGGGAATACCGGTCTATTTAACGAAGGTGGAAAAGGTAGTATTGGCACACCAGCAAGTTATCCGGAAAGTTTTGCGGTTGGTGCCTTGAATCTTAATGATAAAATTGCGAAATTCTCTTTAAGAGGGCCATCTACTTATGAAGGTGATGTCAAACCAGATATTTCAGCTCCTGGGGTAAATATTTATTCTAGTATTCCTGGTGGCAAATATATCCTACGAAGCGGAACGTCAATGGCTGGGCCGCATGTTGCAGGGGTAGCAGCTTTGGTGTATGCTGTGAATCCTGATTTAACGGTTGATGAAGTGGAAAAGATTTTACGAGAATCAGCAACGCCATTATCTGATAGTGAAAATGTAGGCACTCCTAACTTTGCTTATGGTTATGGAAAGGTGAATGCTTATTTAGCTAGTGAAATGGCCAAGTCATTTAAAGATAAAAAAGAAAAATTTGGCATGATTGGTGGTAAGGTAGTCATTCAACAAGAAGATACGAAAGCACCAGTTATTAATCACTCACCAATGAAAACGATTTTCAGTTCATATGCAATTGATATTACTTTTGGTGTAAGTGATGATAATGGGGTTGAAGCGGTTGAATATTACTTAGCTGCTGGAAATAAAGATGGCGAATTCCAAAAAATTGAAACGCAATTTGTCAGCGGTACAAAAGTTGCTGGAGAATATCGTGTGACGATTAAACCAGAAATGCTTACAGAAGACACAATGCGTTATTACATAAAAGCTATTGATATTAATGGCAAAGTTACGCAAACGGATGTGTATCCAGTAACGGTTGGAGAATCCGTAAAAAAAGGTTACAGCCAAGACTTTGAAGATAATATTGACGGGATTGAACTTGGTGGTAAATCGCCAATGTGGCAATGGGGTGTCCCAAAAGATATTCCTCAACATGGTGCTGAAGGTAATAAGGTAATTGGAACGAATTTGGATGGGGATTATGAGAGTTTGAAGGACTCAATCTTTGTCTTACCTCCAATTGAATTAGCAGCAGATGAACATGTCGCATTAACATTTGATCACTGGCATGATTTAGGTCATTATGCATATGCTTTTTATGATACGGCAGAAGTCTGGATTGGGGAGATTACGGCAGATAATGTCAAAGCTGAAGATATTCAATATAAATTACATAGAAGTTATAAATTCAAATCAGATAACTGGGAAAAAGAATATATTGATTTGTCACAATATCAAGGTAAGAAGATTTCCGTGATGTTTGGTATGCGTGGAGCCGATATGAAAGGGGAAGAGGGGCATAAGGGATGGTATGTCGATAATATTGCCATAGCAGAAGCCTCAAAAGAAATCCCTCAAGCACCACATGAATGGTTGAGATTTACTTATAAAGAAGTAGGGTCTTGCGTTGTTTCATTTAAACAATTAGAAGATCCAAAAGTTACTAGTTATTGTTTATACCGTTCAACTGAAAAAGACGGAAAGTATGAATTAGTTAATGAATTGAAAAAAGAAGATATTAAATATCAAAGTACTTCAATCTCTGATATTCCATTACCACAAAAAGGGACATATTACTATTATGTCACCGCTAAAATCGGTCATAATGAAAGTGAACCAACCAAAATCTTTAGTCACACCTTTACTGAAGGAACCGAAAAAGTCTTTATTGATTTTGAAAAAGATAATGGTGGCTTTACATCAACAGCAGATGAAAAAGGTAATCGATGGGAATATGGTAAGTATGATAATCCTGAAAAGCCAGAATTTGCTAGTCGTCCGAAAGTTTCAACAAGTAAAGGTAAAAATGCTGGTGATGGGTTATGGGGAACTGTTTTATTTGATTACCGCCAACCTGAAGCAACATATACTTTAGAATCAGCTGATATTAATTTAACTGGCTTATCTGAAGGTATGATGTACTTCCAACAATGGTTTAATACATTTGGACGTAAAGGGTCAATTGAATATTATGGTGAAATCTACGGTCCATATGATGATGATACTGGATATATTGAATTCAGTAAAGATGGTGGTGAGAATTGGGAAAAAGTTTATACATTAGATGATGATATGATTGATGATGAACAAGGATACCGTATTCGTGGCGCATGGTTTACCGAACATATCAAGATTCCAGCAGAGTATGCGACTGATAAATTCCGCATTAAATTTGTTTTAGAGACAGGAACAGATAAAAAAGTAACTGGTTGTGGTGGCTGGTACATTGATGATATCTATATTACTGAACAAGCAGAAAAGATATCTGAACCAGAAAAACCAATTGTTCCGGCATTTGCATTAGAAAATATGCAGTTAATGACAACTAGTGAATCAACACAAAAAACAACTACTGAAAATGCTGTAACATACGGCACAGTAAATGGAAAAGTAACCATTAAAGAAACCGGCATTTCAGCGCCATTAGAATTAGGTACTGGCCAGTTCATTATGAAACACCCAGTCGGACATTATACATTAGTAGCGTCTGCAAAAGGATACAAAACAACAGAAATCGCAGTAGACATAAAAGAAAATGAGTCAGCAGAACAAACGATTGTCCTAGAACAACTAAAACCAGGAAACCTAACAGCCCAATTCACATCAACTATTGATCAGACTTTGGAAAATGTTGTCACAAAAATTTATGCAGACGAAGAAACAACACCGCTTGCAACAGTTGAAGGCACAACAATAAACATAACTAATTTATTGCCTGGTCATTACACTTTAATCATCACAGCAAAAGATCACCGCACACTTACGAAAGAAGTGGTCATTTCAGAAGAAGCAGCAACAGATTTAGGCGAAGTAAACTTAAGTAAGATTACGACTCCAGAAGATGCAACAATAAGTAATTTATCACATGATGATGGCGTGGGCGAATCAATGGTGGGGAATTTAACTGATGGAAAGACAGCTGCTGTTAAATTTAGTGTATCAGAACCATCACAAATCAAGACTATTAAATATCGCCTAGGAACAGAAAAGAATGGTTCAATTGCGGATAAGCATTTCATTTATAGTATTTATGGAGCAAATAATCAAGATGAACTCTTAGGACAATTAATTTATGGACCAAAAGACTATCACATCACAGAAAATGGTCAATGGATAGAGATTACTTTAGACGATACAGTGATTGTTGATGGAGATTTCTATGTGGCTTATACACAAGCTGATTTAGGCCAAGATCCATTAGTATTAGCAGTTGATGATTCAACAAAAGGGTTTGGATATTCCTTCAAGTTAATTAATGGTGCGTGGAATGAGCCTTCAGAAGAGGGAGCATTTATGATTCAAGCAGTCGTGGCGCCAATTAAAGAAGTTGAAAAACCAGTAGACCCAGACAATGGCGGTGAAACACCAGAACCAGTAGACCCAGATAATGGTGGCGAAACTCCAGCCCCAGTCGAACCAGTAGACCCAGTTAATGGTGGCGACACACCAGAGCCAGTCAAACCAGTAGACCCAGTTAAACCAGTTTTACCACCAAAACCTGAAAAAGATTTTGGATGGAAATACGATTTAAAGGCTCATAAATGGCAATATTTAGATAGTCAAAAACAAGCCAAAACAGCTACTTGGCAAGATGGCTGCTACTTAACAGAAGATGGCTATATGGCAGAAGCAGAATGGATTTTCGATAAGAACTATCATAGCTGGTACTACTTAAGAGCTAATGGGCACTATGCATCAAATGAGTGGGTAGGAAGTTACTACTTAAAAGAATGGGGCGATATGGCCAAGACAGAATGGGTATATGACAACCATTACAATAGTTGGTACTACTTAAAAGAAGACGGTCACTATGCATCAAACGAATGGGTAGGAAGTTACTACTTAAAAGAATGGGGCGATATGGCCAAGACAGAATGGGTATATGACAACCATTACAATAGTTGGTACTACTTAAAAGAAGACGGTCACTATGCATCAAACGAATGGGTAGGAAGTTACTACTTAAAAGAATGGGGCGATATGGCCAAGACAGAATGGGTATATGACAACCATTACAATAGTTGGTACTACTTAAAAGAAGACGGTCACTATGCATCAAATGAATGGGTAGGAAGCTACTACTTAAAAGAATGGGGCGCTATGGCTCAATCAGAATGGATTTTTGATTCACATTATGATGCGTGGTATTACTTAAAAGATAATGGTCAATACGCACATAATGAAACAATTAATGGCTATAAGTTAGACCTCTCAGGTAAATGGATAAAATAAAAATAACTAAATACTAACAAAGAACTTGCTGCGGCAGAGTCAGTCATATTAGACTAGCTTTCTGTGGTAAGTTTTTTGCTGATTAATACGGACTTGTAAAATGCAATTACTTCACCGTAAAAACTGGTTCATTTTATAAATAATCAAAATTAACCATAATTCCTAAAGGAAAACTCTTGCTTTCACCTCAGATTTAAGGTATTATTTTATTGTGTTAAAAACACAGACCTTTTACCGAGTTTTGCGAATCACCAACGTTTTACTCAGTATAAGGCATACTATAAGGAAGAGGTGTATAGAAATGGCTATTTCTAAAGAAAAGAAAAACGAAATCATTAAAGAGTACGCAACACACGAAGGAGATACTGGTTCTCCAGAAGTACAAATCGCTGTATTAACTTATGAAATCAATCACTTAAACGAACACATCCGTAATCACAAAAAAGATTACCACTCAGGACGTGGATTGATGAAAAAAGTTGGTCACCGTCGTAACTTATTAGCGTACTTACGTAAAAAAGACGTACAACGTTACCGTGAATTAATCACTCGTTTAGGTTTACGTCGTTAATCCTTAAACAGACATTAAAGCGGGATTCATACATATGTTATGGGTCTCGTCTTTTTTGTAAAAATTGAAAATAAGTAAGAGGCTTTTCTATTAACCTTACTTTACAAATGTAAGCTAACCAATTTAGTGATTAGTGGTTTTCATTTGTAAAAGTAGGCGCTTAAAAGTCTCTACATAAATAAGAGGAGATGTAAAAATATGTCAGAAAAACAAGTTTTCACTTATAACTGGGGCGGTCGTACGCTTCAAGTTGAAACAGGACAATTAGCCAAACAAGCTAATGGTGCTGTAATGGTACGCTATGGAGATACTGTTGTTTTAACTGCAGCTGTGGGATCCAAAGAAGCTAAAGATACAGACTTTTTCCCATTAACAGTTAACTATAACGAAAAAATGTATGCAGTAGGTAAGATCCCTGGTGGCTTTATTAAACGTGAAGGACGTCCAAGCGAAAAAGCAACTTTAACAGCTCGTTTAATTGACCGTCCAATCCGTCCAATGTTTGCGGAAGGGTTCCGTAATGAAGTACAAATTACAAATACAGTAATGTCAGTAGAACAAGATTGCGCTCCAGATATGGCAGCAATGTTTGGTTCTTCATTAGCATTATGTATTTCAGATATTCCATTCGATGGTCCAATCGCTGGTGTTGATGTAGGTCGTGTAAATGGCGAATTAATCATTAACCCAACTGTTGAACAACGCGAATTATCAGATATCGAATTAACAGTTGCTGGTACGAAAGATGCTATCAATATGGTAGAAAGTTCAGCTAAAGAAGTTTCTGAAAAAGATATGTTAGAAGCATTATTATTCGGTCACGAAGAAATCAAACGCTTAGTAGCATTCCAAGAAGAAATTACTGCAGCAGTCGGCAAAGAAAAAATGGAAGTTACTTTACTTGCATTTGACGCAGAATTAGAAGCACAAGTAAAAGAATTATATACTGAAGCAATGAAGACTGCTATCCAAACAGAAGAAAAATTAGCTCGTGAAGATGCTATCGCAACTGTTAAAGAGACAGCAATCGCTCATTTTGAAGATACTTTAGAAGATAATGATGAAAAAGCCGCTTTAATAAAACAAGTTGGTCAAATCATTGATGTATTAGAAAAAGATGAAGTTCGTCGTTTAATTACGGAAGATAAAGTAAGACCAGATGGACGTAAAATTGACGAAATCCGTCCATTATCATCAGAAGTAGCTTTATTACCACGTGCTCATGGTTCAGGTTTATTTACTCGTGGACAGACTCAAGCGTTAACAGCGGCTACATTAGCTCCATTAGGCGAATACCAAGTGATTGATGGATTAGGTAGTGAAGAAGGCAAACGTTTCATTCACCACTATAACTTCCCACAATTCTCAGTAGGTTCATGCGGACGTGCAGGTAGCCCAGGTCGCCGTGAAATCGGTCACGGTGCTTTAGGGGAACGTGCCTTAAAACAAGTCATTCCTTCAGAAGAAGAATTCCCTTACACAATCCGTATTGTATCTGAAGTGTTAGAATCAAACGGTTCTTCATCACAAGCAAGTATCTGTGCGGGTACATTAGCGTTAATGGATGCAGGTGTTCCTATTAAAGCTCCTGTAGCAGGTATCGCAATGGGCTTAGTATCTGATGGCGACAATTACACAGTTTTAACAGATATCCAAGGCTTAGAAGATCACCTAGGAGACATGGACTTTAAAGTTGCTGGTACTACAGAAGGTATCACTGCTTTACAAATGGATATCAAAATCCAAGGTATCACAGAACAAATCTTAACAGAAGCATTAGATCAAGCTAAAAAAGCTCGTTTCGAAATCTTAGAAGAATTAACATCAACATTAGCTGCACCTCGCGCTGAGTTAAGTGAATACGCTCCTAAGATTGAAATGATTAAAATTAACCCAGACAAGATTAAAGTTGTTATTGGTCGTGGTGGCGATACAATCAACAGCATTATTGATGAAACTGGTGTTAAAATTGATATCGATCCAGAAGGTAATGTATCAATCGCTTCAACTGAGGCAGCAATGATTGAACGTGCGAAAGAAATCATCGAAGACTTAACTCGTGAAATCGAAGCAGGTCAAGTGTACGAAGGAACTGTTCGTCGTATCGAAAAATTTGGTGCATTCGTTGAAATCGCTAAAGGTAAAGACGGTTTAGTTCATATTTCTGAATTAGCACATGAGCGTGTTGCTAAAGTAGAAGATGTTCTAAAAGAAGGCGATAAAGTAAAAGTGAAAGTTATTGAAATTGATCGTCAAGGTCGCATTAACTTATCTCGCAAAGCTTTAATCGAAAAAGAAGAAGCATAATCTTAACATTCCAAGCAAGGTAGCTACGGTTGCCTTGTTTTTTTGTCGTTTTTTGCCTTAAATAGTAGAAATTTCGACTTTTTATGAGCTTTCTGTTTGAAATACTTGTAATTTTTTAGTATCCCTTTATAATTAAATAGACTGAATGAACGACCTTCAAATCGTTTAGTATCAGAATAAACTGAAATGATGGTGAAAGAATGACAGAGAAAAAAGATAATAGTAATATTCGTGTAGTAGTAGGTATGAGTGGAGGGGTTGACTCATCAGTAACAGCTTTATTATTAAAAGAGGCTGGGTATGATGTGGTTGGTATCTTCATGAAAAACTGGGATGAAACTGATGAAAATGGCGTGTGTACAGCAACAGAAGATTATAAAGATGTGGCTGCCGTAGCAGAAAAGATTGGTATTCCATACTACTCAGTTAACTTTGAGAAAGAATATTGGGATCGTGTATTTGAATATTTCTTACGTGAATATCGACTAGGTAGAACGCCTAATCCCGATGTGATGTGTAATAAAGAAGTGAAATTCCAAGCCTTTTTAGATTATGCCCTAGATTTAGGGGCAGACTATGTGGCGATGGGACACTACGCACGAGTAACACGTGATGAAGATGGTACTACTCATTTATTACGTGGTGTAGATAATAATAAAGACCAAACTTATTTCTTAAGCCAATTAAATCAAGAACAATTAGCAAAATCAATGTTCCCGATTGGTCATTTAGAAAAATCAGAAGTACGTAAGATTGCTGAGCGTGCTGATTTGGCGACTGCTAAGAAAAAAGATTCAACGGGGGTATGTTTCATTGGGGAACGTAACTTCAATCAATTCTTATCTAATTACTTACCAGCTAAACCCGGTAAAATGGTGACTTTAGATGGTGAAGTGAAAAATGATCATGCTGGTTTAATGTATTATACAATTGGTCAACGTCAAGGATTAGGAATTGGCGGCGGTGGTAAATCAAATGAGCCATGGTTTGTTATTGGGAAAGATTTAACGACGAATACTTTATATGTGGGACAAGGATTCCATCATGAAAACTTATACTCAGATAGCTTAACAGCAACGGATATTCAATTTACGACTAATGAAGAAAAGCCATTAACGTTCAAATGTACGGCTAAATTCCGTTACCGTCAACAAGACGTTGGTGTGACTGTCCATTTAGATGAAGCTGATCGTACAAAAGCGACAGTGGTATTTGATGAGCATGTTCGTGCGATTACTCCAGGTCAAGCGGTAGTATTTTATAATGGCGAAGAATGTTTAGGTGGCGGTATTATTGACAAAGCCTTTAAAGATGGTCAAGAAAGACAATATGTATAAAAATAATTAATAAAGCCAGAAAGGGGTGCAGAAATGACGCAATCAGAGGAACCATATATTACAGGTGCGGTGATGACTTTCTTTTATGAGAATCCATCCAATTATTATAAAGTAATGCTCATTAAGATTGATGAGACGAATACTGAATTTGAGAATGATGAGATTGTTGTGACAGGTGTCTTTGGTCAAATCCATCAAGATGTGCCATATCGTTTTAAAGGGCGACTTGTTTCTCACCCTAAATATGGCCAACAATTTTCAGTAACTAGTTATAGTCAAGATCAACCGACTGGCGAATTGGGCTTGGTACGTTATTTATCAAGTGAGAAGTTCCCTGGTGTGGGTGAGAAGACGGCTAAGCGCATGGTTCGTGAAATTGGACTAGGTGTTATTGATAAAATTATTGCGGATAAAGAGTGTTTAAAAGGAATTACTGGTTTAACGCCGAAAAAACGTCAGCAAATCCATGATACTTTAGTTGCCAGCCAAGGTACTGAGAAAACGTTAATTGCTTTATCGAATTTAGGTTTCTCGGCGAATCTTGCACAGAAGATTATGAACAAATATAAGGATAAGACTATGGAAATTTTGGAGGAGAATCCTTATTTATTTGTGCGTGATGTGGAAGGTGTTGGTTTTAAACGAATTGATGCGGTTGCCAAGGACATTGGGATTGCACCAGATAATCCGAATCGTATGGCGGGTGCGGTCTTTGTGGTCGTGCGTGATATTTGTTATCAAAACGGGAATACTTATTTATTAGATAAGGAAGTCTTGGTATTAGCGCAGAAATTATTAGAGTCTTCGCAGGCCTTTTTAGTGGAGTATGATCAGATTGTTGAAGGTATGAATGAATTATTGCGTGAAGGGGCTTTAATTGCCGATGAAGATAAGATTGCATTAAGCTCATTATATTTTTCTGAAATTGGCATTAGTTCGTCAATTGATCGTCTGCAAAGAAATGCAAAGGATTTGAAGATTGATATTGATCACATTAATGAAGCGATTGCTAAGGTTGAAGAATTGGATGGCATCAAGTATGACGAGGTGCAGCGTAAAGCGATTGAGGAGATTATCCAGTCACCGATGTACATCTTAACGGGGGGACCTGGTACTGGTAAGACAACCATTATTAAAGGTGTTGTTGAAGTGTATAAGATGATTCATAAGAAGAAAGTTGTTGAATTGATTAAGCGTGATGAAGATCCAGTTAAATTGGCAGCCCCAACTGGTCGTGCAGCTAAGCGGATGTCTGAGGTGACTCATTTGCCAGCTAGTACAATTCACCGTTTATTAGGCCTGACAGCTGATGATAATGGATTTATGTCGGCAGAAGAACCGACTGAGATTAGTGATGTCTTATTAATTGTTGATGAGATGTCGATGATTGATACTTGGTTGATGAATCGTTTGTTGAAATCAATTACTTGTACGACGCAGATTTTATTTGTTGGGGATAAGCATCAGTTGCCATCTGTTGGTCCTGGTCAAGTGTTGGATGATTTATTAGAGTCGAAAAAGATTCCTAGTATTGAATTGACACAAATTCACCGACAAAAAGATGGCTCAACTATTGTGGAACTTGCTCATCAGATGAATAGGGGGAGTTTGCCAACTGATTTCAAACAAGGAAAACGTGATCGCTCCTTTATCCCCTGTCAACCAAATCAAATTGTAACGGTCATTGAGCAAGTTGTTGAAAAGGCGATGTTAAAGGGTTTTGATAAGCGTGATATACAAGTTCTTGCACCGATGTATCGTGGTGAAGCGGGGATTGATGCGATTAATACCATTATGCAAAATATTATGAATCCGATTATTGGTAAGACGAAGCGTGAAGTAGAATTTTTTGAGCGCAAATTCCGTGTAGGGGATAAGGTCTTGCAATTAGTGAACCGTGCTGAGTTTAGCGTGTATAATGGTGATATCGGTGAGATTACCGCTATTGAATATGCGAAAGAAAACGAAGAGAAAGTTGACAAAATTTTTGTAGCTTTTGATCAGGTTGAAATGGAATATCCTCGTTCAGATTGGAATCAACTAACGCTTGCTTATTGTTGTTCGATTCATAAAGCGCAAGGTAGTGAATTCAAATTAGTTATCTTGCCAATGGTGCATCAATATAGTCGAATGTTGCGTCGTAATTTACTTTATACGGCAGTTACACGTAGTAAAGAGTTATTAATTATGTGTGGCCAGGAATCAGCCTTTCATGAAGCAGTAGCCAGCGAAAGTGATCGCCGTAAGACGCAATTAATGACATTTTTAACTGAAGAGCGTACAACAAAAGAATCCGAAAAAGACTTAGAAACCTCGCTTACAAATGAAGAAACTGATGATATCCAAACACAAATAACCGATGAAAAAATAAATAATAACCAAAAAGATACAGAAAAATCAACCACAGAAACCACCAAAAAAGATAATCATGAACAGGATACAATGGGAATGATTTCAACGGAAGAAATTGTAGATGTTGTGACTGAAAAACTGGATGATGGGATATTAACCTTAGAAAAAGTTATTAATCAAATGATTGATCCAATGATTGGTATGGGGAATCAAACACCATATGACTTTATGAAGTAATTGAATGCCTGTGTCTTACTAGACTTGATGTGTAAAAGCGTCAAGTCTTTTTTGTATTGTAGGGAAGTGCAAGTTAGAGAGGTATTCTGCGATTGACTTTCTTTTAACTAAAAATACCGGATGAACTCAATAGTGGTTCAACAACAATGGCGTAAGAGAAGAGAATCTTCAAGCTCTAAAAATAGCTCTACAATAAATGGTGTTGTTGAAGAAATTCTTTAATGGTATTATTTATTTTTTTATACAAAAAAGCACCAATACCCGAAGATATCAGTGCTATTTGTTATGGCTACTAGTAATGCAGTATTTTTTTAAGATAATTTATTGCCCATGCTGATTTGGTGAAGAATCTTCATTTGGTGTATTCGGTCTTGAGTTTGGCTCTTGTGATGGAGCGGGTTCACTAGATGAAGTGTCACTAGATGAACCTGGTGTATGTTGTTCGCTTGATGAAGATGATTCAGATTCAGAGCTTGATTCCGAAGAGCTTTCTTCTGTAAATAATTCTAATTCAAATTCTTTGGTATTAGAGCTATCTTTACCAACTGTAACTTTCATTGATAAAGTAACATGAGGTTCCGTAATATTTGAAAAGATGGCTGACGTTTTATCGGTAACGCTTAATTCTTGTGAACCAATAACTAATGAAAAGACTGGCTTTTCATTTGAACCAGCAGGAACTTGATATGGGTCCCAGTTAACGGTTAATTCTTTTCGTAATTGATCATAACTTGCTTTAACTCCTGTTGGTGCAGGGATGACCTTGCCAAAATTAGTTGAATATGAGTTAGGAATAGTTCCTTTTACAAATAATTCTCTTGAAATTGATGAAGCAGGTGTTAAGGCTCCAGGTAATGATAATGGAATAGTTCCTACTTCAATATTGGCTGCTTCAACGGAATCTGGTTGTACCCAGTCAGCTGTTTTTGTATTGCGACTAATATAAGACATTAATTGATAATAAATTTTCTTAGCATATGTTTGTTCCGTTGCATCAACACCGTGACCTTTAACGTATGGATCATCATACCCTACCCAAACAGTTGCAACATAATTTGGTGTGTAACCAGCCATCCATGAGTCAGGAATAATATTTTTACCAGTTTCACCCATTGCTGCTAATTGTTCCTCAGTATAGTTACTTGAACCAGTTTTACCAGCTTGAGGTAAACCAGGGATATTGATGTCTGTTGCAAAACCTTTTGTGAACGAATCTTTTAAGATATCGGTAATCATATAGGCTGTTGAATCTTTCATTGCCTTAGTTTGTTCACCATCAAAAGTAAAAGTTTCACCATCTCGTGTTGTAATTTTTGTAACAACATGTGGTTTTGAATAGTTACCGTAATTAGAGAAGGCTCCAAATGCGGCAGCTAGTTTTAATGGAGAAACAGGTGTATTAATTGAGTTACTTTCTACAAGATAATCTTTACCGTCGTTTTCAACAGTAATATCTAATTTTTTCAAGAAGGCGGTAATATTGTCATTACCAACTTCGCGGAATGCTTGTAGGGCAGTGGTATTACGAGAAAGATATAAGGCTCTTCTCATAGTCATTGCACCGAAATATTTTCTATCCCAGTTATAGATGTCTTTACCGCTTGAATACTTCGTTGGTTGGTCGATAAAGGTATGACCTGTTGAGTAGTCTAGGTATTCAATGGCTGGACCATAATCCATAATTGGTTTGATGGTGGAACCTGTACTACGATTTAATTTGGTTGCACGGTTAAAGGTTAATAATTGTGTCTGATTGCGCCCGCCACTAATTGCTCGTACTTCACCAGTTTGTGAGTCTAGTAGAACGGCTGCAGCTTGTAATTCATTATTAACGTAATTGATATAATCTCTAGTATTTAACACATTATATAGATGTCTTTGCGCACCAGAATCAACGGTTGTTTCAATTGTTAGACCGTCATTATAGGGATCTAAGCCTGTTTTGTCGGCAACTTCTTCTAAGACAGTTGAGATTAATGAGTCGAATACTAAGGCATCATTTGAATCAGCTACTACTTCATTATCATGCGAAATTAAGCCATCTGTAATGGGTGTGTTTTCGGCTTCTGTTAATTCTTGTTCAGTAATTTTGCCATCACGGTTCATAACTTGTAAGACAATATCACGACGATATTTTGCATTATCAGGATTCGTGTATGGATTATAACTATTTGGCGCTTGTGGCATACCAGCTAATAAAGCAATTTGCGGTAAGGATAATTGATTTAGCGGCTTACCATAATAGTATTCGCTAGCTGTTCCAAAACCATAAACATTATTTGACATATAGACCTTATTTAGATAGTAGGTTAAGATTTGTTCTTTTGAAAATTCTCGCTCAATTTTTAAAGCTAAAACGGCTTCTTGCGCTTTTCGTTTATAGGTTTGATCGACTTCTTTTGTAGAGAAGACTGAAAGCTTAATCAATTGTTGAGTAATGGTACTACCACCTTGCCGAGCGCCTGATGATTTTAAATTATTAACAAATGAGCCAGCGATACGGATTGGGTCAATACCGATATGTGTGTAGAAACGTTTATCTTCTATAGAAGTTACGGCATCTTTTAATGTTTGAGGCACATCTTGTTCGCTAATCATTTCACGGTTTTCACCGCCTAATTCAGTAATTACTTTACCATCTTTGTCTAAGATGGTTGTTTGAATAGCTCCTTCTAAGTCTTGCATGGTGATATCTGGGGTAGAGGCTGCATAAAATAAAAACAGTCCAATTCCAGATAGAATAACCAGTAAAATAAGACTAAGGATAGTTAGTAATATTTTTTTGAAGACAGATTTTTTTTGCTTTGAGCTTTTCTTTTTTGTGTATTTCTTATTGGATTTTCTTGATCTAGTTCTTTGTGTTGGCATAATGTATTGCTACATAAAATAACGAAAACATAGAGCATTTTAGTTATTATACATAGCTCCTCCTTTGCGTTTATTTTAGTATTGATGGTTAAGCTTATGTTAGCTTATTTTAATAGTAATTCATCAACAATGGGTAAGTAGTCCAAATTACCTTGTATAGAAAGGAAAATTGGATAGCCATTATCTTTTATATAGGATAGAGGGATAGAAGACTTGTCCCCATTATTTTTAATATAATCAATAATATAGCTTGCTTCTACTAGAAAATATTCTTGTAAACTAGAAAAATAAATAATGAAAAAAACAATGCCACCTTGTTTAACACAATTATCCATATGCTCTAGTTGGTGTTGATGAATATTAGCGAGCGGAAAAGAGGTTTTATTTTTAGTCTCTTTTGCTTCAAAGTCAATATAAGCACCATTATAGACGCCATTGTAATCGGTTGTGGAAGGTTGTCTAAAATAAGCTTCCTTAATAACGGTAGCACTTCTTTTAGGGTAATCCACATTTACAATTTGAATTGGCGTAGGCTTCTTATGAATGACAGCCAATTGTTTTTGTAAATAGACTTGATTCGTTTGATTTAATAAATTTTCTAAAAACATCCCACGACCAGAATGATTAGTTCGTTCCATTCGTTTCGTTGGTCTTGGAGTTTGAGATGGACGAATCGTGCCTTTAGGGTATTGAATCACAGCATTCACTCCTTTATCTATCGTATTATACCATTATTAGAGTGTAAAAGTACAAAAAAATACTAAAAAGCTAAATTCTCCCAAATTGATTTGATAATAAAAACACTAAAATAAACGGAAAAAAACTATCTATTGTGAAAAAAATATATTGCATATTCGTAAAAATAGTTTACAATAAAAGTATAGAAATAAGTTAAAAATATATTATTAACTAAGCTATATAGTATAAAAATGTCACATAATCGTTACATATTAAAATTGTGTTAAAAAACTATACAAATCTAGTAGATATTAATTGATTTTAGTGAGTTTTACGATGTAGAATGTGGTTATAGGGGGGATTAAATGGATTATCAATTAAAGCAATTGCAACAGGGATATGACCTTCAAAGTGAAATTATTAAGTACACTCCAGGTGGTATGCATGTATGTTATTTAAGTGACCCCATTCATTTAGAATATGCAAGTGATGGATTATGCAATATGTTAGGATATACGCGTGAAGAGTTTGAGGAAAAGACAGGTCAATTGTACCTGGAAAATATAGTACCAGAAGACCATCATATTTTTCTAGATTTTGTAAAATACTTAGCCAAAAACTTAGAAGCTTTGACGTGTGAATATCGTATGGTTTGCAAAGATGGATCAATTATTATTGTTTCGGACAAAATGGAATCAAAATTATGTAGTGATGGTATTATTCGTGGCTATTCTTCAGTAACAGATATTACTAAGCAAAAAATAATTGCACAAGAATTAGAAGAACAAAAAGAGCAATATAAACAACTATATACAGAAATCAAGCAATCCGAAGAAAGATTCCGTATGATTTCATCGTTTTCAGGTATTTTATTTTATGAATATGATACAACTAATAATGCATGTATCGCTTTTGAGAATATTGAACACGTATTATTATATAATAATGCTGAATTAAAGCAGAAATTAGCAGAATACCGATCTAAGCATGAGAGTATTCCAATTTTAGGCGGAATGTTTGACTTGGTGTATGGTGAAGATAAGCCATTACTATTGGAACAAGCTGAGATATTAAAAGAAAAAGGACATGTATCAACAGAAGTCCGGATGTTATGTGGTGATAATCAATATCATTGGTTTCTGATTGATATTTATCGTTCAGGTAATGATGCGACTATCGAGATGGGATGTATTCGAAATATCGATGCAACGAGAAATGAATTAGATACATTAAAGCTAAAAACAATGCTTGATCCAATGACGAATTTAATGAATAAGGTTTCTGCCTTCCAAGTAATTGATCAACATTTAAATAAAGAGTATCAAGATAATGCATTACTATTTTTGGATATTGATAATTTCAAAGCTGTTAATGATCAATTAGGGCATGAAATAGGAGATAAAGTTATTTGTTATGTTGCAGAGATTTTACAAGATACCTTCCGTCAACGAGATGTTTTAGTGCGTTATGGTGGCGATGAATTTATGGTCTTTATGACAAATGTACGACATAAAGAAGCGGTATTTAGACGTGCTATGGAAATATTACAAGATGTAGCCAAGTGTCCTTATACAAAAGATACTAATATTGATTTATCAGTTAGTATCGGTATTGCTTTTTCAAAAGAAGGTTCAACTGCACGCTCATTATGCTTAGAAGCTGATGAAGCAACATATAAAGTTAAAAATAATGGTAAAAACGGTATTTATAATAAACATTTTGTCTTTAAAAACAATGGACATGTATACAAAAAGACACAATAATTAGTAGTGAAGAGTGAATTTTTTTTAGGTTAATTCTAAAAAAAATGGTTCTATAATTTATAGGGTTGATGAGTAAAATCATTGATCCTATTTTTTATGTGCTTATTGGCTTTTAAAAAAATAAAGAGTTAATCATTCAGT
>NZ_FOGF01000077.1 GCF_900111135.1 Granulicatella balaenopterae
ATGGTATAGATGAAGGAAGTGGTGTAGCAAAGTTCTTGAGCCTACGAACAGAAACTTGATAAGGCGATTAGGTGGATAAGGTTGCCGAACAAACCAAAGTCCTAATGGTAAACGTATACCGAAGTTGTAAATCAAGAGGTTGTGGAACGAAAGATTAGTGTCTTACCTTGGGAGGACCTACCCACATGTCCTTATAGGACATGGTCGAAAAAGGTTTAGGGAGGGAGTCAGATGAGGTCATAGTAGGTGTAGAAACCGAAGGACTGAAACGATTTATAGTATGAATCGCCATACTTAAAATGTTATGGAAATCAGAAAGCCGATGAATAAGGAAAGTAGGAACGTAACCAAGGATACTTATTTATATTGAGTGGGATAATACATAATAATCTTATAATGGAATGAGGAGTAACAACGATGGAATTAATGGAAGTAATATTATCAAAGAATAATATGAACAGAGCTTACCTTAAAGTTAAAGAAAATAAAGGTGCTAGCGGAGTAGATAAAATATCAACGGAAGAATTAGGAGAATATATTAAAGAAAATAGGGAATATATTATAAATTCTCTAAGGAATAAGACATATGTACCTAAACCAGTTAGAAGAGTCTATATTCCTAAAGCAAATGGAAAGAAACGTCCGCTAGGAATACCGACTGCACTGGACCGTGTCATTCAACAAGCAATAGCACAACCTATATCTGAAATTTATGAAGGGATATTTAGTGACTATAGTTATGGTTTTAGACCGAACCGAAGCTGTCATGATGCAATAAAACAAGCTCTAGAGTATTTGAACTCAGGATATGAATGGGTAATCGATATAGACATAGAAAAGTTCTTTGATAAAGTTAATCACGATAAATTAATTCAAATACTTAGGGAAGAAATTAACGAGAGTAAAGTATTAAACTTAATACGAAAGTATTTAAAAGCCGGAGTAATGGAAAAAGGTATAGTCAAAGCTACGAAGAATGGAGTACCTCAAGGAGGACCACTTTCGGTGGTTCTATCTAATATCTATTTAGATAAATTAGATAAAGAATTGGAGAAAAGAGGATTACGATTCGTTAGATATGCAGATGATGTAATGATATTTGTTAGAAGTGAAAAAGCAGCAAATAGAGTTATTGAATCGATAAGTAAATGGATAGAAAAGAAACTATTTCTAAAAGTTAATGCAGATAAGTCTAAAGTAGTTAAACCAACCAGAAGTAAATACTTAGGATTTACATTCCTTAAAAACGGAAAACAGTGGAAAGTTAAACCACAAAGTGAAAAGAAAGCTAAGTTATACAAGGTCATTCGAGATTATCTTGAAAGAGGAAAAGCTACAGCACGACCGCTAGCAGCTACCTTTCTTAGAGTAAATCAGATAGTTAAAGGGTGGATAAATTATTACCGAATTGGAATGATGAGTAAATTCATGAGAGAGTTCGGTCAGTGGTTAAGACATAAAATAAGAGTCATTATCATAAAACAATGGAAAAGACAACGAACGATTTATAGGAATCTAGCCTATATTAATAAAAAATATAGGAATGGGTTTCAACATGAAGATATCTTTAAAATAGCTAACACTAGACTAGTTTTATACAAATAATGTGGTATGAATATTATTAACTATATTTTATCACCAGAGCTCTTAGAAACAAAAATAAAGAATCGACCAGCA
>NZ_FOGF01000059.1 GCF_900111135.1 Granulicatella balaenopterae
CGATTTTATTATAGGGCATCAGATGCTTTTTGTGTATAAAAAAATAAATGATGCCATTGAAGAATTTCTTCAACAACATCATTTATTGTAGAACCGTTTTAGATATTTCTGCTACTTAACGAGTCAAGTAAGATATTATCCTGAAGCATCTTTATAATGGAAAAAATAAGCCCCAAAAATAAGGATTACTTGTTGAATAATACTAAACTTTATGTATAATAAGTATATTGTTTACTAAACAAAAAGTTTAAAAGGAGTATGCATTTATGGAGATAGGGAATCAATTAAAGCAGTTACGCATGCAAAAAGGCCTAACTCAAGAAGAATTAGCCGAAAGAACTGATCTTTCAAAGGGGTATATATCGCAATTAGAAAATGATTTGAGTTCGCCAGCAATGGAAACTTTTTTTGATATTTTAGAAGTATTAGGCTGTTCACCAAAAGATTTTTTTAGTGAAGAATTAGAACAATCTTTATCAGTATATCGACCAGAAGACATGACCATTACTCAGGATAATAGACATAAGACAACAATTACATGGCTTAATCCTGATTCAAATGAACATGAGATGGAACCGGTCTTATTGGCTTTTGAAAAAGATGGTGGTTATAAAACATTCCAACCTTCATTAGCCGAGACTTTTGGTTATGTATTAGAAGGGGAAATAGAAGTAAGAGTTGGTAATGAACAAGCAATTGTTGGTGCCGGTGAATCATTTTATTTTGAATCAAGCGCTAAGCATCGATTAAAAAATGCAAGTGATACTCAGTCAAAACTCTTAATCGTAGTAACAGATTCATATTTATAAAGGATGGGTGGAAAATGACAAAACAAGCAATTATTACGTTTGAAAATGTAACAAAATCATATGGAGATACACAAGTTTTAAAGAATGTTAATGTTGAAATTGAAAAAGGAAAATTTTATACGCTATTAGGGCCGTCTGGATGTGGTAAAACGACAATCCTACGTTTAATTGCTGGTTTTACAGAATTGACTTCAGGAACCATTACGTTAAATGGGCAAGAAGTTCAAGAATTGCCACCAAATAAACGTAAAGTGAATACGGTATTTCAAGACTATGCTTTATTTCCGCATATGAATGTTTTTGAAAATATTGCATTTGGTTTACGTTTGAAGAAATTACCAAAAGATGTGATTCAAGAAAAAGTATCAGAAGCTTTGAAGATGGTTCGCTTATCAGGCTATGAAAATCGTGAAATTGCACAAATGTCCGGTGGTCAACAACAACGTGTCGCAATTGCTAGAGCATTAGTGAATGAGCCAGAAGTATTATTATTAGATGAACCTTTATCCGCTTTAGATTTAAAATTGCGTACTGAAATGCAATATGAATTACGTGAATTACAACAACGCTTAGGGATTACTTTCATCTTTGTAACGCATGATCAAGAAGAAGCTTTAGCGATGAGTGATGAGATTTTTGTATTAAATCAAGGTGAAATTGTGCAATCAGGGACACCAGTTGATATTTATGATGAACCAATTAATCGTTATGTAGCTGATTTTATTGGGGAAAGTAATATTATTCCCGGCATTATGAAAGAGGATTATTTAGTTGAGTTTGTTGGTAAGGAATTTGAATGTTCGGATGCAGGGATGCGTCCTAATGAAAAGATTGAAATTGTGATTCGTCCAGAAGATTTAACGATTAAACCAGTAAATCTTGGTAAATTAAATGTTGAAGTGGATACGCAATTGTTCCGGGGAGTTCACTATGAAATTATTTGCTATGATGAAGTTGGAAATGAGTGGATGATTCATTCAACCAAAAAAGCTGAAATCGGTTCGAAAGTATCACTTGATTTTGAAGCAGATGATATTCACGTGATGCGTTTTGGAGAGAGTGAGGAAGAATTCGATGCTCGTCTAGAAAGTTATGAAGATGAGGTGGAAGTGGATGAATAAAAAATCACGTAGCTTGTTTGCGGTGCCGTACTTGATGTGGTTATTGTTCTTTGTAATGACTCCATTGGCATTAGTCTTATATCAATCATTTTTTAATATTGATCATCAGTTTACTTTGGAGAATTATCGTATTTTCTTTTCATCAGCGAATTATTTAGAGATGACGTTTAATTCGGTCTTGTATGCATTCTTAATTACTTTGGTGACCTTATTAATAAGTTATCCGACTGCTTATCTATTAAGTAAGACGAAACATAAACAATTATGGTTATTGTTAATTATTTTGCCGACTTGGGTGAATTTATTGTTAAAAGCATATGCCTTTATTGGAATCTTTAGTCAAGATGGATCGGTTAATAGCTTCTTAGGATTATTTGGAGTGGCGCCAAAGCAATTTTTATTTACTGATTTTAGCTTTGTGACGGTAGCTTCTTATATTGAATTACCGTTTATGATTTTGCCGATTTATAATTCAGTAGAAGAATTGCCTCAGTCATTAATTGCGGCAAGTCGTGATTTGGGTGCTACTAAATGGGATACTTTTCGTCGAGTGGTCTTTCCTTTAACGATGAATGGTGTGCGTAGTGGTGTGCAAGCTGTCTTTATTCCTTCTTTATCATTATTCATGTTAACGCGTTTAATTGGTGGGAACCGTGTAATTACATTGGGGACAGCTGTTGAAGAACATTTCTTAGTAACACAAAACTGGGGGATGGGTTCAACGATTGGTGTAGTCTTAATTGTTGCGATGGTATTATTAATGATTGCTACACGTGAACGCAAACAAGCATGGGGAGGTCATGACTAAGATGAAATTAAAAAATAGTTGGCTTGGTAATCTTTATTTAGTGCTAGTCTTTGTGATTTTGTATGCACCAATTTTTTATTTGATTTATTATTCATTTAATAGTGGTGGTGATATGAATGGTTTTACTGGCTTTACATTAGAACATTATCAGTCAGTATTTGAAGATACACGTTTGATTGTGATTGTCTTAAATACATTAATTTTAGCTTTATTATCAGCCTTGATTGCCACAATTATTGGTACATTGGGTTCGATAATGATTTATTATGTGAAAAATCGTAAGAAAAAGCAATTGTTATTAGGTTTGAATAATGTCTTATTAGTATCGCCAGATGTTATTATTGGGGCAAGTTTATTAATTTTATTTACGATGATTGGATTTGAATTAGGCTTTACGTCAGTGTTATTAGCGCATATTGCCTTTAATATTCCGATTGTTGTTTTAATGGTTCTGCCAAAATTATATGAAATGAATGCCTCAATGTTGACGGCTGCTAGAGATTTAGGGGCGACAAGTGCGCAAGTGTTAACACGTATTATTTTACCGACAATTACGCCAGGGATTTTAACGGGATTCTTTATGGCGTTTACGTATTCATTAGATGATTTTGCGGTAACATTTTTCGTGACGGGAAATGGCTTTAGTACGATTGCTGTTGAGATTTATGCTCGTGCACGTCAAGGGGTTAGTTTAGAAATTAATGCCTTAAGTACTGTGATGTTCTTATTTTCATTTGTCTTAGTGATTGGTTATTACTTTATTGAGCGTTATCAAACTAAGCGTTCAATGATTAATCAACAAGTTACTGCGAAAGGAGTGTTATAATGAAAAAATTAACATTATTAACGACGACGATTATTTTAGCAATTGTAGGATTGGTCGCTGTACGAAATACTTTAGATGTGGCGGTTGCCGGAAGTTCGGATACGATTACTATGTATAATTGGGGAGATTATATTGATCCAGAGTTATTAAAAGAGTTTGAAGAAGAAACGGGCTATCATGTAATTTATGAGACGTTTGATTCAAATGAAGCGATGTATACAAAGATTAAACAAGGTGGTACAAATTATGATATTGCGGTCCCAAGTGAATATATGATTGATAAGATGATTGATGAAGATTTATTATTGCCACTAGATCATAGTAAATTACCCTCTATCAATCATATTGACCCACGTTTTTTAGATCAATCATTTGATCCGGGAAATGTCTATAGTATTCCTTATTTCTGGGGGACTCTAGGGATTGTCTATAATACGGAGATGATTTCTGAGGGGGCGATTACTTCATGGCAAGATTTATGGAAGGAAGATTTCCGTAATTCAATTCTGTTTATTGATGGAGCTCGTGAGATGATTGGATTAACCTTGCAAAGTGAAGGGTATTCTTTAAATGAAAAAGATGAAGCAATTGTTCGTGAAGCAGGAGCAAAATTAAAACAATTAATGCCTAATGCAAAAGCGATTATTGCCGATGAAATGAAGATGTATATGATTCAAGAAGAAGCACCAATTGGGGTCACTTTTTCAGGTGAGGCAGCGATGATGTTAGAAGGTAATGAACATTTAACCTATCTAATTCCTTCAGAAGGGACGAATGTGTGGTTTGATAATTTAGTCATTCCAAAAACTGCCAAAAATATTGACGGAGCGTATGCTTTAATGAATTTTATCAATCGACCTGAAAATGCGGCGCGTAACGCAGAGTATATTGGGTATTCAACCCCAAATAAAGATGCTAAAGAATTATTGCCAATAGAAGTAATAGAAGATCCTGGATTTTATCCAAATGATGAACAAATGGATCATATGGAAGTTTATGAGAATTTAGGAACGGATGCTTTAGGATTGTATAATGATTTATTCTTAGAAGCAAAAATTTTTAGAAATTAAGATAAGGAGTCAAGAGATATAATGATATCAATATTAATCTCTTGGCTTTTTTTGTGGGAAATTTTGAGATAATGGTAAAGATATCATTAAAAGTTTTAGGAAAGACTAAAAAAGTAAGCGTTTCGATTGTATATTGACAATAGTGGAGAAATGGTACATTCACTGAGGTTAAAGAGTTTTTATAAAGGAGAGTAAAGATGGAAAAAAAGTATTACCAATTATTAAAAAGTCAATATCCTAATAAACATGATGTTGCAAGAGAAATTATTAATTTAAAGGCGATTTTAAATTTACCAAAAGCAACTGAGCATTTTATTAGTGATGTGCATGGTGAATATGAAGCTTTTCAACATGTTTTGCGTAGCGGTTCAGGTAATGTACGATTAAAGATTAATACTTTATTTGCTGATAATTATAATGAAGCACAATTACGTGATTTAGCCACTTTAGTCTACTATCCTGAAGAGCGCATTCAACAGATGAAAGACTTGTATCAAGATGAGGCAGAATATTTAGCTTGGTATCAATTGGTTTTAGAAGATTTAGTAACTTTATGTTTATATTGTTCAACAAAATATACTCGTTCTAAAGTTCGTAAGGCAATGCCGACAGATTTTTCATATATTATTGATGAATTACTATTCCAAAAAGATGAATTTTGTGATAAAAAAGATTATTACCAACAAATTGTCACAACGGTATTTGAATTAGATGAAGAAGATCATTTATTAACAGGAATCTGTTATTTAATTCAGCAATTAGTTGTGGATCATTTGCATTTAGTTGGAGATATTTATGATCGCGGACCACATGCGGATTTGATTATTGATCGCATGATGGAGTATCATTCCTTAGATATTCAATGGGGGAATCATGATGTTTTATGGATGGCAGCGGCTTTAGGTGTGCCTGTGTGCATTGCGAATGTGGTGAGAATTTCACTGAGATATAATAATTTAGATGTTTTGGAGGAACAATATGGTATTAATTTAAGACCCTTATTGAATTATGCAGAGAATTATTATCCAGTAACAAAAATTTATCAACCGAAAGCTAAAATTGCTAATCAAAGTGAATTAGAATGGCAACAAGTGTGTAAGATGCATCAAGCTATAGCAGTTTTACAATTTAAATTAGAAGGCCAAGCGATTAAAAGAAATCCAGACTTTGATTTGAGTCGTCGTGATTTATTGTCAAAATTAAGTAAAGATAAAAAGAGTATTACGATTAATGGGGCTATTCATCCTTTATTAGATAGTCATTTTCCAACGGTTGATAGTAAAAAACCTAATCAATTAACACCAGAAGAAGAAGCTTTAGTGGAGCAATTGGTTTTTAGTTTCCGTCATAGTGAAAAGTTACAAAGACATACTAAGTTTTTATTTGAAAAAGGTAGTATGTATACTATTTATAATGGAAATTTATTATTTCATGGTTGTATGCCTTTAAATCAAGATGGTAGTTATAAAGTGTTCCACTATCAAGGGAAAGATTATCAAGGGAAAGAACTTTTATCAATCTTTGATAAGAAATTACGCGAATTATATCATAATCCAAAACCGACTAGTAAAGCGGCTGATTTGGCTTGGTATTTGTGGACGGGTGAAAATTCTCCATTATTTGGTAAAAAAGAGATGACAACTTTTGAACGTTACTATATTAAGAATAAAAAGACCCATCATGAAGAAAAAAATCCTTATTATCAATTACGTAAAGAAGTTCAAACTTGTGAATTTTTATTAAGAGATTTTGGTTTGAATCCAGAAACAGGTCATATTATTAACGGTCATACACCTGTTAAGGAAAAAGATGGCGAAACGCCAATTCTAGCAGGTGGGAAGATGTTAGTGATCGACGGGGGATTTTCAAAAGCTTATCAAGCAAAAACAGGAATTGCAGGATATACTTTATTGTGTAATTCATATGGAATGGAATTAGCAGCTCATAGCGGATTTACCTGTAAAGAAGATGCCATAAAAAATGGCACAGATATCCATTCAACGATACGAGTAGTTGATCGCAATCTTAGTCGAAAGAAAGTAAAAGATACAACGATTGGTGAAGTGTTAAAAGAACAATTAAGAGATTTAAAAGAATTATATGCATTATATGACTTAGTTGATTGCGAAATATAAGTGGTGGATAGTTGCTTTGAATAAGGAATACTTTAAATTTATTGACAAGAAATCTCCGAAGCTTTAGCTTCGTGGGATGAATTGTTGTATCAAGATATTTTTGATACAATCATTATTGAGGGATATAAAATGAATTGTTG
>NZ_FOGF01000011.1 GCF_900111135.1 Granulicatella balaenopterae
TCATATGTATCAATGAACATGTGGGGCTTAACACCAGAGTATATGGACTTATTAGAAGTAGGATTTGAAGACTTCTTCAACCAAGACCACCCAGATATGTTAAAAGTCGAATACTTATTACCGATGCATATTGGCGATTTATTAGAAGCCGATAAAGTATCCGTAAAACTATTAGAAACAAACGATAAATGGTTCGGCATGACTTACCACGAAGACAAAAAAGACGTAGCCCAAGCCTTCGACAAACTAATCTCAGATGGTTTATACCAAAGAGATTTATTTAGTGATTTATAATATTTTGGTGAGGGTTTTTAGCCCTCGCTTTTTTGTATAGAAATTTCCTTAAGTGGTCTTTTTTAGGGTGGTCAGATAATTGTATAAGATAATAGGATTATGAGTCTTTAAATAGCAGTTTTAATAATGTTTTATATATTTTTTACTGTATCTATATTTTTTTGTGGATGATATATTGTTTTATAGCGGTTTTTGTTGAAAAAATGTTTATTTTTTGTTTTTTGGATATTATTAACTAATTTTATCCGTTATTTTTATTTATTTATAGTAAATGATTTTTAGGGAAGTGTATGAATAATTTTGTAAGGCTAGTTTTGGTATTTAATCAGAATTTCCATTAACAAAAAATAGGAATTATGATAGCTTAATAGATATATAGGCTCATTTTAAGAGTTCGTTAGTTAGGTGACATAGATTTTTGGCATAAAGAAGTGAGAGTCTTATTGGGGGTAAGGTTCTTATGGAATATCGTCATTCTTAGATAGTAATCTAATAGAAAGCAAAAATAATATTATAAAAAAGTAGAAGAGGTGAAGGTGAATGGGGAAAATAACTATTCGTGTACCAAATAAAGATTTTTTTGTTAATGAAGCCAATAAATCATTGCGGACTAATTTAGGTTTTTGTGGTAAAGACAAAAAAGTAATTACTTTTACGAGCTATAGTCCTGGTGAAGGGAAGTCGACTACGGTTATTAATTTGGCGTTATCATTAACAGATATTCATCAAAAAGTGCTAATTATCGATGCTGATTTACGTAAATCTTCTTTAATGCATAAATTAAAAGCTGTTGGTATAGAAAAAGGTTTGTCGCATTATTTATCAAGACAAGCAAGAGTTGAGGATGTCATTTATGAAACAAATGTCAAAAATTTAGATATGATGTTTTCTGGTCCTTTCCCACCAAATCCCGCTGAATTATTGGGAAGTCAGTTATTTGGGATGACTGTAACATCGCTTAAGGAATACTATGATTATATCTTAATTGATACTCCGCCTATTGGAAGTGTGATTGACGCAGCGGTCGTTGCTGAAAAAAGTGATGGGGCTATTATTGTGATTGAGTCTGGCGCCATTAGTCATAAATTAGAGCAAGAAAGTATCAAACAATTAGAAAAGACAGGTTGCCCTATCTTAGGTGTGATATTGAATAAAGTTAAAAATATCGGTAAAGCCTATTACGATTAGTGTGCTTGTTTAGAATAACTAGAGGATAGATTTGTTAGCTAGAAGCCATAGATTGATAAGAATCTGTGGCTTTTTTTTGGTGTGGTATGATTTGTTTATTACCTGATTAGCTTGTATACTATTAGTGAATAAATTGAAAGGTCGTGAGTATCGTAATGGTAAAGAAAAAAGAAGAGTATTATGAAGAGGAAGATTCTCTTATGTTAGCAGAGTTTCTAGAGAGGAATGTGGCAGTGGTATCAGTTGCTGAACAAGAAGAAATTGATGCATTAGGCATTGATTTTTCCGATCTAACAGGTGAGGAAATAAGATTAGAAGAGTTATTATAAGATGTGATAGTGATTTTTATAAGCAATCCTTTGAAAAAGCTATTAAAAGAATGATGATAATAGGGACTAGGATTGCAGATGGCGTCTAAAGATAGTAATCATAGTGAGTAAGTTTGCTACATTAATAGAAGATTCTTTAGAAAATATTGTTAGGATGCTCCTTCAGTAGAAAAGGCGATGAACCAGAACTATTGATGGTGGCTTTTTTGTATATTATAGTTCGTTACTATTTTTGTAAGCGGTAAAATAATATATTTTAGCCATTCTATTATAGTGGTACTCTGTGGTATACTTAATTAACAATGCGTTCTTTGTGGCAAGTTTACATAATAAAAAGATTTAGCACCTTATATATCATTTTTTTTTTGATGTTTATCTATTTTTTATTGATTATAGTAGGTTATTTTTAGAAAAAATTTGTTTATGGGTTAGTTTTTAATGGTTTTTGGTATTATCTCTTAAATAATTCTTAAACATGCTTTCAATAAATTGTAATGGTTTTCTTTTTGTGATAAATTATGTTTGTATCTGAAGAAAGGAAGATTTGATGGATAACTATATGAAACAGTTTTTAAGGTATTTAGATGTGGAGCGTCGTTATTCTCCGGAGACTGTTAAGGCCTATCAACGTGATATTTTACAGTTTGTTGGCGAGATGAATGATGCGGGTATTTCTTCCTTTAATCAAGTAGATAGGACTTTTGTGAAGATTTATTTAGGACGATTGCATCGAGCAGAGTATAGTCGTACGAGTATTTCAAGGTTTTTATCATCGATGCGTTCTTTTTATGCATATTTGTATGAGCAGCAAGTAGTGGAGGATAATCCTTTTGCTTCAGTATCATATAAGAAGGGACAGTCCCGTTTGCCGGAGTTCTTTTTTGAGGATGAGTTGCGTCAATTATTGGATGAGTTGCCTGTTAAGACTCCATTAGAATTGCGCAATAAGGCTTTAATGGAGTTGTTATATGCGACGGGGATGCGTGTGAGTGAATTGACTTCTTTGCGCTTGAATCAGTTAAAATGGGATTTAGGTGTTATTTTAGTAATTGGTAAGGGAGATAAGGAGCGATATGTTCCTTTTGGTGAGTTCGCGCATGATGCATTAGAGACGTATCTTAATGAGAGTCGTAGTGAACTAATGGTTAAGAGACATGTGGATCATGATGTTGTTTTTGTGAATTATCTTGGTGAACCATTGACAGCACGAGGCGTTTCGTATATTCTTGACAATATTATTAAGGAAAGTAGTTTGAGTGCGACGATTCATCCGCATATGTTGCGTCATAGTTTTGCGACGCATTTATTGAATAATGGAGCGGATATGCGTACGGTGCAGGAGCTATTAGGACATGCGAGTTTGAGTTCAACGCAGATTTATACGCATGTTACTAAAGATGCTTTACAGCATAATTATGCGCAGTTCTTTCCAAGAGCGAGTCGTAGTAAGAAGCGTGAGAATGGATTAGATTTATCGCAATTCAAGCAATAACCTAGTATACTAGAAGGACGGGTAAGCAGTCTGTCTTTGTCGGATAGTCACATTAGTTTGTTAAGCACTAGAATGATTCAGCATAAGACAGTTATTTATAATAACAAGATAATAACGAATTAGTCGCCTCTTTTGAGAGTGGCTAGATAATAGATAAAGGAGTTTTTTTAATGACTACAATTTGTGCAGTAAAAAAAGGTAATCAAGTTGCGATGGCTGGTGACGGTCAAGTAACAATGGGTGAAAAAGTAATCATGAAAGGGACAGCTCGTAAGATTCGTCGCATTTTTAATGGTGATGTCTTAGTTGGTTTTGCGGGTGGTGTGGCCGATGCAATTACTTTAGAAGATATGTTTGAAGAGAAGTTAAAGCAATATAAAGGTAATTTACAGCGTGCTGCAATTGAGATGGCTAAGGAATGGCGTGTTAATGGGAATCTGCAAAAGTTAGAGGCTTTATTAATTGTAATGAATAAGGAGCAATTATTATTAGTGTCAGGTACGGGTGAAGTGATTGAGCCAGATGATGGTATTTTAACGATTGGATCTGGTGGGAACTTTGCTTTGTCTTCGGCGCGTGCTTTATTGCGTTATGGTTCTAGTGAATTATCAGCGGAAGATATTGCCCGTGAAAGTTTGAAAGTAGCATCAGAAATCGATGTATATACAAATGACTCAATTTTAACTGAGGTATTATAAGGAGCGTATTGGGATGAATGAATTAATTAGTAAAACACCTAGAGAAGTAGTAGCGGAATTGGACCGTTTTATTATTGGTCAAAATTCAGCTAAGCGTGCTGTGGCGGTTGCTTTACGTAATCGTTATCGTCGTTTATTATTAGATGAAGATATGCAAAAGGAAGTAACGCCTAAGAACTTATTAATGATTGGGCCTACTGGTGTGGGTAAGACAGAATTGGCTCGTCGTTTGGCTACAATGGTTCAAGCGCCTTTTGTGAAGGTTGAAGCGACTAAATTTACTGAGGTTGGTTATGTTGGTCGTGATGTGGAATCAATGGTGCGTGATTTGGTGGATAGCGGAATTCGCATTGTTGAAGCGCAAAAGAAAGAGGCTGTCCGAGGCGAAGCATATAATTTAGCAATTAAGAAGTTAGCTGCCATTTTAAAGCCTGGTGTGATGAAGAAGGTTGCTAATTCGCAGGTAGATTATTTTGCGAATATGGCGAAGATGATGGGGTTACCGCAAGATGCTATCGAACCTGAGATGAAGGAAGAAGTGACAGAAGAAGTTAAGTCTAGTCGTCGTGAGATTGAAAAGCAATTGCGTAATGGCGAGTTAATGAATAAAGAAGTGACCATTGAAGTAGTTGAAAAGCCAATCAAAATGGGTAATGGCGGCATGGGTATGGAGCAGATGATGGAGATTCAGTCTATGCTTGATAGTATGAAGCCTAAGAAGAAAATGAAGCGTACGGTTACCGTTCCTGAAGCGATTGAGATTTTAACGCAACAAGAAGCGGATAATTTAGTGAATATGGATGATGTGTATGCTGAAGCTTTAAAATTAGCTGAGACTTCTGGTATTATTTTCATTGATGAGATTGACAAAATTGCTGCCAAGAATCAAAATGGTGGTGAAGTTAGCCGTGAGGGTGTGCAACGTGATATCTTACCGATTGTTGAAGGTAGTGCGGTGAATACGAAATATGGTGTAATTCATACGGATCATATCTTATTTATTGCTTCTGGAGCTTTCCATGTTGCTAAACCAAGTGACTTGATGCCGGAATTACAAGGTCGTTTCCCAATTCGTGTAGAATTAGAAGATTTGACACAGGAAGACTTTGAACGTATCTTAACAGAACCGCATAATGCTTTATTAAAACAATATAAAGCGTTACTTGCGACTGAAAATATTGAAGTTGTCTTTACGAAAGAAGCTGTTTCTAAATTAGCAGAGATTGCTTTTGAGGTGAATAGTACAACTGAAAATATTGGTGCTCGTCGTCTGCATACGATTTTAGAGCGTTTATTAGAGGAACTATTATTTGAAGCGCCTGATATGCATATGGGAAATATTCAAATTACCGAAAGCTATGTTATGAGTAAATTAGGCGATGTGCAACAAGATGAAGATTTAAGTCGTTATATTTTATAATAGCTAGCTGAGTACTCATAATTATCCTTGTGAGCGTGTTGGTTGGTTAATGTGTTATTCCTGAAAGCTTGTTCTTTTGGGAAGCGGGTATAGCGCATGATCCCCTGTTTTAGCGGGGGATTACTTTTATGACATAAATGTAAACGAATTCAAAACAAAAATAGATTAGTAAAGGTGGGAATGCAATGTATTGTATTGAAAATAAATTTTTGAAAGTCCGTATCAAAGAACAAGGTGCGGAACTTTCGTCTATTATTTTAAAGGAGACTGGTGAAGAGTATTTATATCAAGCGGATCCGAAGTATTGGAATAAGCAGTCGCCGGTACTTTTTCCTTGTATAGGCATGATGCATGATGAGGAATTTGAGTATAATGGTAATACGTATCCAATGACGAAGCATGGTTTTTCGCGTGATTATCCATTTACGGTTAGTGAACATGCAGGAGATATGATTGACTTATTCCAATCAAATAAGACTTTAATGAAGAAGGATTATCCATTTCTTTTTGAATTTCATGTACGTTATGAATTAGTTAAAGATCGTTTAAAAGTAACGTATCGTATCTTTTCTCATGCGACTGAGATTTATTTTACAGTTGGGGGACATCCAGCATTTAAAGTTCCAATGGCGGAAGGTTTAGTATTTGATGATTATAAAGTTGAAATTCATAATGCAAATCCTTTAACAAAATATGCTTTAGTGGGACCTTTTGTTGATGAAGAAAATCGTCAATTTGATGCACCTAAAGGTTTTCAATTGAATCATCAACTATTTGCAGAGGATGCACTGGTTTATGAAACTCCAGGCGATACAGTGGTGCGTATTGTGACGGATAAGGACCATCGTGGAGTTGAAGTGAGCTATCAAAATATTCCCTATGTTGGTTTGTGGACTAAGACGAATAATGCGCCTTATCTATGTATTGAACCTTGGGATGGTCTACCAGATCGTGTAGTTGAATCTAAGAAGATTGAAGAGAAGCCAACATTAATGTATTTGGAACCATATTCTGAATATGAAATTAGCTATGATATTCATTGTTTCTAAAATTTGAGGGACTGATTACTAGGAGAAGTGTAGTGCTTTTTCTGGTAGTCAGTTTTTTTGTGGAAAATTTTAGATATTATTACCCCTAAAAATTTAATTAGTGTTATAATAGACTTTACATGAATTTTGGAAAAAGGTATGTGGTGAAAATGGTTAATAAAGATCAAGCGTTACAAGATTTAGTGGAGTCTATTTCAATGCGGTATTTTAGACGGAAATTCAAGCATAAAGCCTTTTATAATCCGCGTTTAAAAACGACTGGAGGCAGGTATCATTTAAGGAGTGGCGATATTGATATTAACCCATTAGTGGAGGAGATGCATGGTAGGGAAGAATTGGTTGGAGTGATAAAGCATGAGTTGTGTCATTATCATTTACATCAACAAGGTATGCCTTACCAGCATAGAGATCAAGAGTTTAAGCTGTTATTGCGTCAGGTGGGTGGTAGTCGCTATGTGAAGGATATGCGTACCAACAAAGAGTATCGTTTGCTCTATCAATGTGTTGAGTGTCAGACGGAATATTTTAGGCAGCGAAAGCTGAATACAAAAAGATATGCCTGCGGGAAGTGTCGTGGGAAGCTAGTCTTAGTTCAAGATGTATTATCATGAGTTCACGGGCTTAGCAGTATTGAAAGAATATAAGAAGAATAGTTGGGGGTTGAAGTAGTGAAAATTATTATGGTTGGCGGCGGTAAAGTCGGCGAGGTATTATGTGCCGAATTAGCAACAGACGCAAATGATATTGTGTTGATTGAGAAGAATCCGGAGAAGTTAGATCGAATGATTAATAAGTTTGATATTACGGGTTTAGTTGGTAATGGTGCAAGTTATGATGCATTGGTGGAAGCTGGTGCGGAGACAGCCGATATGTTTATTGCGGTTACCGAAAAAGATGAGATTAATATTATTGCATCGATTTTGGCTAAAAAGTTAGGAGTGACGTATACAGTTGCTCGTGTACGTAATCCAGAATATTCAATGCAATTGCAGTTTGTACGTGAGAGTTTGGGGATTTCTTTATTGATTAATCCTGATTTATCAGCAGCTCGAGATATTGCACGTAATTTTAATTATTCATCAGCTTTAAGTGTTGAGAGTTTGGCAGGGAATCGAGTAAGCCTGATTGGGTTAGAGATTAAGGGAAATTCGCCTTTAGTTGGGGCTGAGTTAAAAGATTTGCGTACTACTTTTGGAGGTATTTTAGTGTGCGTTATTCAGCGTAATGGTGAGAGTTTTATTCCTGATGGGTCAACAAGTATTGAGTCTGGGGATATTATTTATATTACGGGTGCTTATGAGGATGTATCGCCATTTTTAGATGTGTTGCATAAGCAATCAAAACCCATTAAGTCAACATTTATCGTTGGCGGTGGACGTATTGCCCATTATCTACTAAATCTATTAAATCGTAGTGGCATTAAATCAAAAGTTCTTGAGACAAATTTGGAGCGTTGTGAGAATTTGAGTGTGGATTTCCCTTATGCGGAGATTATTCATGCGGATGGTACGGATCATGATATTTTAGAAGAAGAGATGTTATCAGAGTATGATTCATTTGTGTCTTTAACAGGGATTGATGAGGAAAATATTGTCTTATCGGCTTTTGCTCAGCAGTGTGGTGTCGAAAAAGTAGTTACTAAGATGAGTCGTACAGGCATTTTAAAAGTCTTACGTAATATTGATTTACAGTCGATTGTTTCACCTAAGCAATTAGTGGCTAGTGAGATTATTCAATTTGTGAAATCACGTGCTAATACGGAAGGTTCGAATGTTGAAGCGTTATATCGTATTGCTGATAATCAAGTGGAGGCTTTACAGTTTAGAATTAATCATGGTAGTCGTATTTGTGATAAGCCTTTGTCTGATTTACCCTTAAAATCAGATATGTTAATTGCCTATATTTTACGTGGTCAAGAATTAATCTATCCAGATGGTAGTGATCAACTGCAGCCACATGATCGTGTGATTGTGATTACAACTGATAAAAGTTTAGATGATATTGACGATATTTTAGCGTAATTAATATAGTAGAAATTGGTGGTGGGAAAGTGCAAAGAAAAGTAGTCCGGTTTTTAATCGGTAAAATTTTACAGGTTGAGGCATTGTTATTGATGCTTCCATTTATTGTAAGTGTTATCTATCGTGAGTCATGGCATCAGATGTTGAGTTATGGTAGTGTCGTTCTTTTATTATTAGCAATTGGGACATTATTTAGTTATAAACAGCCAAAGCATTTTAAAATCCTAGCTAAAGATGGTGTTATTACAGTAGCCTTGGGGTGGATATTATTATCATTCTTCGGTGCTTTACCATTTGTCTTTTCAGGAGAAATCCCTAATATTTTTGATGCTTTTTTTGAGGTATCAAGTGGATTTACGACAACGGGGTCAAGTATTTTGGTGGATTTGTCTATTTTGCAGCATTCGTCTTTATTTTGGCGAAGTTTTACCCATTTAATTGGTGGGATGGGAGTATTAGTGTTTACTTTGGCGATTCTGCCTGATTCGGGATCGGATTCGGTGCAGTTAATGCGTGCTGAGGTTCCTGGTCCTGTCTTTGGTAAGTTAGTGTCCAAGTTAAGTAAGACGGCTCGTATTTTGTATGGGATTTATTTAGTGATGGCGGCAATTTTAGCATTTATTTTAGTAGTTTTAAAGGTGCCATTATTTGATGCCATATTGATTGCTTGTGGTACGGCAGGGACTGGTGGTTTTGCGGTTCATAATGCTGGCTTTTCGTTATATGATAATCAAGTATTAGTAGAATGGGTCGTAGCTGTTGGGATGATGTTATTTGGGATTAATTTTAATTTATATTATTTATGTTTATTAGGGAAAGTAAGAGAAGTTTGGAAGGATGAGGAGTTTCGTTATTATATAGGAATTATTGTAGTCGTAACGGCGATGATTATGTTTGCTTTGGTGGGCAATGGGGATACCTTTATGACGAATCTGCGTTATGTCTTCTTTACCGTCTCTTCATTAATGACGACAACCGGTTTTGGCGTATGCGACTTTGGTGAATGGCCAGTTGTAGCGCAGACTTTATTAGTATTATTAATGTTTTGTGGAGGTTCAGCAGGCTCAACAGCTGGTGGGTTAAAGGTATCTCGTGTGGTTATTTTCTTCAAATCAGCCTTAGCAGAGTTCAAACGCATGGCGCATCCTAGACGGGTAATTGTACCGAAGATGTCGGGGAAAGCTTTACCGAAAGATGTTGAGATGAAAGTAACGAATTATTTATTAGTCTATATTTTCGTATTTATTATGATTTTGTTCTCTGTTTCTTGTGAGGCGAATGATTTTACAACGGCATTCACATCAGTAGCGGCAACATTTAATAATATTGGTCCTGGTTTGGGGGATGTAGGTCCTTTAGCGAATTATTCATGGTATTCAAATTGGAATAAATTTGTCTTATCAATTGGGATGATTGCAGGACGTTTAGAGATTTTCCCAATTTTATTATTATTTTCACCAGTAACCTTAAAATCTTTTGTGAAGTCAAGTAGATAAAGAATTGAGTTAGCCGGAAAGATGGTTAGCTTTTTTAGATGGAACCAGTCATATCTATGAAGGATTTGTGCTATAATAAAGACGTAAATACATTTAGAGAATGGAGTGTTGTAAATGGCTGCACCAGTAAAACCGAACGTGACGATGAAAGAAATCGAAAAGTTAGATATTCGTTGTGGAACTATTTTGAAAGTGGAAGATATTCCTAAGTCTAAATCATTAATGAAGTTGACAGTTGATTTAGGGGAAGAAGAAGCACGTACAATTTTAGCCGGGATTAAAGGCGAACGTGAAGATCCAACTGAGATTGAAGGAAAACAAGCATTATTTATCGTGAATTTAGAACCTCGTGAAATGATGGGCTATACTTCTCATGGAATGTTGTTTGATATTGGCTTTGAAGATGGAATAACACCAGTCTTAGCAATGCCTGAAAAAGAAGTTAAAAACGGTGTGCGTGCCGGTTAATGAAGATTTTGGGCTATAGATTCGTCTGTAGCCTTTTTTATTGGTGAATTTTTTCTAGAAAAACGCTTAAAAGATAAGATAAACGGGCTAGTTTTTGCTATAATAGGGATGAATAAGAAATTTGTTAAGGATTGGGCGATGTTTTTTTGCTTAATGGTTTTAACAGAAAAAAGGGGAGTATTATGGCGAATTATAGTTATCCAATAGATATGGATTGGACGCACGAAGAGATGAATAGTGTGATTAAGTTTTTGAATATGGTGGAATTAGCTTATGAAAAGGGTGTTCCAGCCGCAAAAGTAATGGAGGCCTATAAAGCATATAAAAAAGTTGTTCCATCAATAGCCGAAGAAAAAACAATGTGTAAGCAGTTCGAAAGAGAATCTGGCTATTCATTATACCGCGTGGTTAAAGCAGCTAAAGAGAATCCAACAAAAATTATTCGCATGGCATAAAGGAGTGGATTAGATGGATTTGTTAGAGTTACATTTAGAAGTAATGCAGTGGATTGATGAAGCAAAAGCAATTATCCAAGCAGGTTTGAAGAGTGATTTAATTATCGAAGAAAAGACTGGTTATAAGGATTTGGTGACGAATGTTGATAAGCAAGTCGAACAATATTTTGTAGCGAATATTCGTGAATTATACCCTACTCATAAGATTATGGGTGAGGAAGGCTCAGGGGATAAGATTCATTCATTAGATGGTTTTGTCTGGATTATTGATCCGATTGATGGCACTTTGAATTTTGTAACTAAACAGCGTGATTATGGGATTATGATTGCTTTATATAAAGATGGTGTTGGTCAATTAGGATATATTTATGATGTGTCTCGCGACCAATTAATGTACGGGATTCGTGATTATGGGGCATATTGTGACCATAAGCGTTTGGTGAAGCCTTTTGTTAGTGATCTTTCTGAAGGGTTCTTAGATATGAATTGTTATATCTTAATGGATGCTAATGAGCGCTTTAAAAATACCATCAGACACTCAAAAGGAACACGTGCAATCGGTGCATCTTCAATTGAACATATGAATGTCTTTTTAGGTAATTCTTTAGCGTATTTATCAGAACAATTAGCACCTTGGGATGTGGCTTGTGGTATGGTGATTGCTAGAGAATTAGGTTATTTCTATCGTACATTAGATAATAAGAAGATTGACCTACTAAGTAATAAGACAAGTTTATTAGTTTGTCATCCTGCTGTTGCTTTAGAGCTCCTAAATACTTATAATTAACAAAAAATAAAGGAAATCCATGTAAATTATGCTGATTAACATTGAAAGTCAGATAGTAGAATGGTATACTTTATAAGAAATCAGACGAGGATTGATTTCCAGAAAGCTTATTTTAAAGATAAGATATTCTGTCGTGGTATTATATCACGAGATCTTCTTATTGATGGAGGTGAATTCAAACATGGCAAACAAAGCAGAATTAGTCGATCGTATCGCTAAGAAAACAGAATTAACTAAGAAAGATGTAGCTGCTACAGTAGATGCATTATTCGAAACAATTCAAGAAGCTTTACAAGAAGGCGAAAAAGTTCAAATTATCGGTTTTGGTAACTTTGAAGTTCGTGAACGTGCTGCTCGTAAAGGACGTAACCCTCAATCAGGTGAAGAAATCCAAATCGCAGCAAGCAAAGTACCAGCATTCAAAGCAGGTAAAGCATTAAAAGATGCAGTGAAAAAATAATCATTGTAAATGAAAAGTTTTAATCTCTAAGTAATTAGGGGTTAAAGCTTTTTTTGTTTTCATTCAGTCGCAAAACGTGCTATGATAAATAGGAAAACTTATTAGCGGAGGGTATTATGAGTAAAATAATTGAACAGATTGAACAAGCTTTAACAGAACAAGATATTGAAAAAGTATATGAATTATATAATGGATTTTTTGAAGATTTTGATAGTAAGAAGGATTTAGAGGAGTTAATTGAATTAGCAGAATTTTCTTTATCGATTGGCTTTTTAGAAGAATCGCGTCGTGCCTTTTTATTATTAACAGAATTAGAACCATCAGAATCAGCGTGGACAATTCAATTAGCGCAAATTATGATAGAAAATGGCGAATATGATCAAGCTTTATCAGTCTTATATGATATTCCATCAACTGATGTGAATTACCCAGCCGTATTAGTATGTCAGGCTGATTTGTATCAAGAGCAAGGCTATTTAGATGTGGCAGAACGCAAATTAATGGAAGCTAAGAATATTGCTCCTGATGAAGTGAGTTTGGATTATTATTTAGGAGCTCTATTATTTGAGGCGGAATCATTTAGTCGTAGTCAATCATTCTTAGAAAGTTATTTGAAAAAGCAAGAAGATGAATTATTTGTACAACAAGCGAAACGAATGTTAGTAGTAATTGCCATCATGGAGGATGATTTTGAGGTAGTTGAAGCTCATCTTGAGGATATGGAGATGTCTGAATTACCAACACCTTTATTATTAGAATTAGCGACACTTTATACTTATCATCATCATTTCCAAAAGGCGACAGAATTATATGCGGAAGTCTTATTGCGTGATGATGAGCCTTGGGATGCTTATTATGGTTTGGCGCAGATTTTACAAGCAGAAGGTAAGATTGAAGAATCAATTGAGCAGTTAGAAGCGATTTTATCGGCGAATCCATTCTATGTGAAAGCTTATGAATTGCAGTACAATAACTATTTAGCGCAGTCTGATTATAAGGCAGCTTTAGCATTAGCCACAAAAGAAGTTGAGTATGTGCCAGAAAGTACCGATGCGGTGATTCGTTTGGCGACCATTCAAGAGGAATTAGACTTAGATGATGATGCAGTGATGACAATTAATAAGGCGGAATATGAGCAATTATTTGATCCAAAGTTAGTCTATTTAAAAGCACGTTGTTATGATAAGTTAGAAGAATTTGCATTAGCAGCAGAGGCTTATAAAGAAGCTAGTAACTATTATGGCGATTCAATTGACTTTATAATGGATTATGCTAAGTTCTTGCGTGAAGATGGTAAGCGTGAAGAAGCATTAAAAGTGATTGATAAAGGCTTAACAATTGATCCATTGAATATGATGTTAGTTGAATTAAAATCAACTTTTGATTAAGTTTTTTGATATGAGAGACCTTAAGGAATAAATAATAGAAAGTTGTGATAAGATGTTATTTTCACCATCATTAGAAACAAAGAAACAATTTGTAGCTTGGTTAGTTAAGAATTATTCATTGCCAAGACGTGAAACATTATGGATTTTGAATTATTTATTGAATCATGATTTGATGTTGAAGCATGTACATTTTGTAGAAGATGCATTAGAGACGCCTCGTGGAATGGTATTGGTGAGTAATGTGCCAGCAGATGAATCATTTATTTTTTGTAAGGATGGCCATACATATACTAATCCAGAACAAGCTTTTCATGATTTACGGTTAAGAGGACAAGGAGAATGTTATATTAGTTTGGGATGTGCTGAAGCTTATCGTTTAATGTTGGCTTTTGGTGTATTAGAAGATAATCCCTATGCCAATAAAGAGATTGAAGTTTCTAGGGAAGTAGAAGATGAATTATCAAACTTTGAAGTAGAATTATTAGCCTTATCAATTGAAAGAGCGATTGATAAAGCGTTAGAGACTGGCGATAAAGAAACATTTTATCGCTTGAGTAAGAAGTTGGAAGAATTGTAGATTAGAGCAGGTATTAAGAGACTGCCCATAATCAGACAAAATAAAAATAACAAGCAAGGAGCAATTACATGATTGAATCTCATAAACCATTTCAAACAGCAAAACCAGTACTAGAAAAAATTATCCAAGCAGGCTTTGAGGCTTATTTTGTGGGGGGGAGTGTGCGGGATGTCTTATTACATAAAGAAATTTCGGATGTTGATATTGCATCTAGTGCGACACCTTATGAAATTAAGGAAATTTTTTCAAATACGGTTGATTTAGGGATTGAGCATGGTACGGTCCTTGTCTTAGAAGGCGGAGAAGGTTATGAGATTACGACTTTCCGTACGGAGGCTGAATATGAAGATTTTCGTCATCCGTCTGCTGTGACATTTGTACGCTCATTAGAAGAGGATTTAAAGCGTCGTGACTTTACGATTAATGCTTTAGCTTTAGGGATTGATAATCAGGTGATTGATTATTTTGAAGGGAAAGAAGACTTAGAGCGTCAAGTGATTCGATGTGTCGGTAATCCTTTAGAGCGCTTTAATGAGGATGCTTTGCGTATGTTTCGTGCGGTGCGTTTTATTAGTCAATTGAATTTCCAAATTGATCCAGCGACCAAAGAAGCCATTACGAAGCTTCACCAAAATATGGCAAATGTGGCTGTTGAGCGCATGCGTGTGGAATGGGTGAAGACTATGATGGGGATTGGTCGTAAGGCTGGTATTCATGAATTGTTGGATACCAATCTTTATACGGTCTGTCCGCACTTTAACGAGATGCGTGAGGCTTTAGTGGGATTAGGCGATAATCAGATGACGCGCTTAACGGAATTGCAAGGTTGGATTTTATTGGCTTATTATGCTGACTTATCAGACAAGCAAGTTAAGAAATTAATGCGTGATTGGAAATGTTCGAATCAATTAATGAATAACGTGGCAACAGGTCTTATGACTTTACGCAAACGACTCGAACAAGATTATGACTTCTTTATGGCCTATGACTGTCAAAAAGAGTTAGCGATGGAAGTAGAAGCAATCTTACCTTCTCTTGGTGGCACAAGTGATCAAAGGAATTTAGAGGCGGTCTACAAGGATTTGCCAATTCATCAAGTGAATGAGTTAGCCTTGAATGGCCATGATATTATCGAAATTTTAAAATTAGAGAAAAAAGGTCCAATAATTGGTAAAGCGATGAACTTAATGAAGGAAGAGGTATTAAGAGCCAAAGTAGACAACACAAAAGAAGCGTTAACAGACTTATTATTGGCGGCTGATTTTGTATAGTAATACAGATTGAGGGGGCTGTTCAGAGATAACAATGGGCGTTATGATGCAGATATAGTCTGTTTATAATTGAAATAATTCAAACAGAAAAAGCCACTTGTTAATTGAAAGAAAGCCCTTTATTATGGTACAATCTAGCTTGAAGGGATACCCTTTGAAAAGATTATTTACGAGGAGTGTTTTAGATGAAAAAAGTAATGACAGGCTTACGTTTTATTTTTAGAAATGGCGAAACATGGACTATCGATCGCAAAATGATTGGTGATTTATGGATTAAGCAAGTAACAACTTCTTTTGGTCGCATTAATGGCAGTGAATTTCAAGAAATCCACCCATGCGAATCTTTACGTATTGAAATTTTCCCAGAAGCTGATCATGTCATGTCTGAGGATATTAACTTAGGTGGCTTAGAATTAGGGATGTTTGATCGTGTACAAAAATACCGTGATATTGAAATGATGGATATTTTATACTCACGTCCCGAAGCTGAAAATACTGGTCATGAAGATCGTATTTACTTCCCATACAAACCAATTGATGAAGATGGTAATGATAATCACTACCAAAGTTCAAAAGTTGGCGTCAGAGGACATTTGTTTATTGTGATTGATCCACAACAAGGGGTAGATGATTTATACCCTAATAATTAGATAAAAGATTGAATTAGTAGTGATAGGTAATATTGCTACTAATTTTTTTAGTTTTTTATGTTTAGAACGTTTTTTAGTTTTTAATAGAAAAAATTAATGAATTTCAAGGTGTTTTCACTTTTCTTGAAAATAAATTCTTTATAAATGGACTAAATTTTAGTAGAATAGTATCTGATAGATGGGAAGTGAAAACATGAAGCAAATATATGCTGTTGTTGATATTGAGACAACAGGCCCTAAGTTTGAGTCGGGGGACCGTATTATTCAACTTGGATGTACATTAATTGAAAATAAAAAGATTGTTGCTGAATATAGCTTTGATATCAATCCAGGTCGCTCAATACCTTCATCGATTTCCAAATTAACAGGCATTACCAATGAGCAAGTAGTTGATGCTCCTTATTTTGAAGATATAGCACCAACGATTGAATCATTGCTAGAGGGGGCTGTTTTTGTAGCTCATAATATTGGCTTTGATTACCCGTTTTTAGTGAAGTCTTTTGATGAATTAGCAGGGACTACTTATGAAGCTAGAGGAATTGATACGGTTCAATTGGCTCAGATTTTGCTACCAACTCAAGCAAGTTATCGTTTATCGGATTTATCACAGGATTTAGGTTTACGTCATGAACATGCACATTCAGCTGGTAGTGATGCTTATGCTACGGCAGAATTACTACTACAACTATTAACGATTATTAATGAATTGCCATTAGTCACACTAGAAAAGTGTTTGCCTTATAGTGACTATCTTATTGGTGATACGGGGGCATTATTTGAGGTTGCCTTTGAGAAGCAAAAAAAGGCAAAGCGTCCATTAAATAAGCAGTTAGTAATTGTTGATGGAATTGCGATAAAGCAGCCACAAATAGTCCAAAAGTCTTTATCAGATAATACCGAAGATGTGACGGCACTTGATTTATATAAACGTTTGCAATGTCAACGCAAATTACATTTTAGAGCAGAACAATTTGAGTTATTACAACAATTAAGTGAGGAATTTGGGGAATCAGACCAAAAAGTAGTCTTTTATGAAGCTTCAACTGGTGTGGGTAAGACAATGGCTTATTTATTAGCAAGCTTACCTTTAGTATTTACGAATCATCAGATTTGGATTAGTAGTTCGACTTTATTATTACAAGAGCAATTACTAGAACAAGAGATTAAGCCAATCTGTGAGCAGTTAGGCTTAGAGGTGCCGATTTGTTCGTTAAAAGGACAATCGCATTTTGTGAAGTTAGATAAAATGTCACGCCTATTAAAGGAAGAACCTTTTACGATTACACAACGTACGGCGATTTCGGTGATGGGTTTATTAGTTTGGTTAACGCAAACAACGACCGGAGATATCACAGAATGTAATCGTGCGATTTATCATCCGGAAGTGTGGGAATTTATTACGCAAAGAAGTATCGACAAAGATGGTAAGCTATTGCCAGTTTCTGAGTATGATTTTTATCAGCGTTTAGTGCAAGAGGTTGCCATTAGTTCGATTGTCGTTACAAATCATGCTTATTTGTACCAGCATAGTTGTTTAACCAAAGATTTGGTGGCGGAGACAAACTTGAAGAAGGTCTTAATTATTGATGAATGTCATAAGTTAGATAGTGTGGTTCAGCAAGCGACGACGCAAGTATTTTCATTGAAGTATTTGAATATTTTACAAGAGCAGTTAATGGAGGAGCAATTCCAACGAATGACGCCGCTTGATTTTAATGAGTTACCAGTTGGATTATATAAAGTGAATCAATTATTAACAACTTTAATGATGATTCATCAAGAGATAATCGCTCACCTTGAGGATATTTTAGTTAAGCATGAAGATAGTTATTTAATGACACACAAAGAATGGGAGAATTCACCAATTAGTGGGGACTTTTCTCAGATGTTATCATTAGCTAATGAGATAGAAGAGGTTTTAGAAGAAGATAAACGTTTGGTGACGCCTAGTTCGAAGCATTATTTGAATGAAGTCTTAATGCAGCGTTTAACGAATTATTTAGCAAAGTTGGTTCGTTTTTGTCAGATACTAGAAGGTCAAGATGGAAAAGCATATTTTGGTTTAACACTAACAAAAATGACAGAGAATATGGCTTATGTAACAGTGGAGGTTCTTCACTTGCCAACGGATGAATTAGTTCAGATGATGGCACCTTTTATGAAGACCATAGGGATATCAGCAACGATACCAAGACATTCATTACTATTAGAAAATAGTGGCCTACATTTTCCGATTATATCAATGGATAAAGCACTACATCCTGAAGATAAGTCGCGTATTTATTTTATTAATGATGCTCCGACACCTAATTTTAGACAGCCAATGCGTTATGCTAATCACTTAGCTGGTGCGATTGTTGATATCGTTGAGGTAACAGAAGGAAGAGTCTTAGTTTTATTATCTTCTAAGGAAATCTTGGAATTAGTCTATCAACAATTAACCAGTTATAAGGAATTCAAGCGTACTGTATTAGCACAGGGAATTACGGCTAATAATCGTAAGTTACAGCGTCGTTATGCGGCAGATGAGAAAGCTGTGTTATTAGGTTTATCATCATTTTGGGAAGGGTTTGATATGGGTAATATTCCGATTTCACAAGTGATTATTACCAAATTACCTTTTTCTAATCCATCCTCATTGCAAGAACAATTAACTAAAAAGGCTGTTAATCAAGCTAAGAATAATTACTTTAAAAGTTATGCCTTACCGCAAATGTTACAATCTCTAAAACAAGGAATTGGACGTATGCGATATGATAAACATCAGCATAAATCAGCAGTATGGTTACTAGATAGTCGTTCAAAAACAGCTAATTATGCGCAAAAGATTGAGCGTGACGTTAGCCAATATATGGATATCTATCAAGCAAATTTAGAGGAATGTTTAGTAGCGCAAAGATATCGTAAAGAGTAAAAATAAGGAAATAGACTAGATAGATGAATTTTCTAGTCTATTTTAGTTAGAAATTTAAATCAATTTGATGAATTAGGTGGGTAAATGTGATAGAATACTATTATTGCATAAATCTTTTAGAATAAGAGATAAGATAAGGAGATGACCATGAAACGAGGAACTGTTTTTGGGATTGTTTGTATTTTATTGGCCATTATTTTTACAGCTGCTCGCGTGTTTTATGTTACAGAAGAACCAAAGATTTTAGCACAAAAAGAAGCTGTATCACTAATGAAAGAAGAAGTTCAATTCCAAGAAATAACGGATTTTTATTGGTTTAATACGAGTGAAACGTTTTACTCAATAGCCGGAACAACCATTGAAGGCAATAAGGTCTATGCGATTGTTTCACCTGAGACAAAAAAAGTAGTAGTTGTTGATCAAGCGAAGTATATTAGTGAAGAAGATGCTAAATCAATCACATTACAAGAAAAAGAACCACAAGCCGTTAAGCAAGCGCGATTAGGCATGATAGGCGAGGAACCTGTTTGGGAAGTGAATTATCAAATTTCTGAACACTCAATTGGCTATTACTATATCCTTGCTAAAAATGGTCAATGGATTAAAGATATTGAAAATATTTAATGTAGAGGTGGAGTAAAATGGTAAAAATTGCTGAGCGTGTCCAAAAGATTATGCCTTCAGGAACTTTAGGTATGGCACAAAAAGCAAAAGAATTACAAAGCATGGGGCGTGATATTATTAGTTTATCACTAGGGGAACCAGATTTTAGTGCACCTGAAAATGTAACGGCTGCTGCTATAAAAGCAATCAATCAAAGGCAATGTGACCACTATACAATGGCGTCTGGATTACCAGAGTTACGTCAAGCGATTTGTGATTATCATTTGAAAAAAGATGGCTTACAAGTAGAACCAAATAATGTAGCTGTGTATACGGGAGCAAAATTTGCTTTATTTACAGCTTTTCAAACATTAGTAGAAGCAGGCGATGAAGTATTAATCCCAGCACCATATTGGGTAAGTTATACCGAACAAATCGCTCTAGCACAAGGAAAAGCCGTGATTATTGAGACTGAATTTGAACAAGAATTTAAAGTGACAGTTGATTTGTTAGAACAATACATAACTGATAAGACAAAAATCTTATTACTAACATCACCATCTAATCCAACTGGAACTACTTATAGTCGCCAAGAACTAACAGCAATTGCAGAGTGGGCGGTAGAAAAAGGAATTTTTATTATTTCAGATGAGATTTACTATGAATTAGTATATGATGGAGCGGAATCTGTTTGTGTGGCTAGTCTTTCAGAAGAGATAAAAGCTCAGACATTAGTGATTAATGGCTTATCAAAATCTTGCGCTATGACTGGTTGGCGAATGGGCTATGCGATTGGTCCTGCAGTAGTGATTCAGGCAATGAATAAATTAACCGCTCATACAACAAGTAATCCAACTGTTGTGAGTCAATATGCAGCAATTGAAGCCTTAAGCGATCGCACTTTAGCTAGTAAACAACAAATGAAACAATTATTTGAGAAAAGAATTGGTCTTTTTGAACCATTAATGAATCAAATACCTGGTTTCAAGTGTCATAAGCCTAAGGGAGCATTTTATTTGTTTGTGAATATTTCTCAAGCAATGAATGATTGCAATTACCAAACTGCTAGTGAATTCTGTTTAGATTTATTAGAAGAAGCTGGAGTTGCATGCGTATCAGGAGATAATTTTGGTGTGGAAGGCTTTATCCGTTTAAGTTGTGCAACCAATGAGCAAGTGCTAACTGAAGCGGCTAGACGTATGCACCAATTTGTATTATCAAAAAAGCAAAATAAATAAGAATATGAAGATAGTGAGGGAATTATAGTGGAAAGAATTACAATGCGCCAAGCAAAAGATTATGTTGGGCAAACTGTCCAAATCGGAGCGTGGGTAACCAATAAACGTTCAAGCGGAAAAATCGCTTTTTTACAATTACGTGATGGGGATTGCTATTTCCAAGGTGTTGTATTAAAAGCAGATGTATCTGAAGAAGTATTTACATTATGCAAAAACTTACAACAAGAATCATCAGTAGTAGTAACTGGTGTGATTCAAGAAGATACTCGTAGCAAATTAGGTTATGAAATGCTAGTTCAATCAGTTGAATTAGTAGGTGAAAGCCATGATTACCCAATTACACCAAAAGAACACGGAACTGATTTCTTAATGGATCACCGTCATTTATGGTTACGTTCTAAAAAACAACATGCTATTATGACTGTTCGTAACGAAATTATTCGTGCAACTTATGAATTCTTCAATAAAGAAGGCTTCTTAAAAGTTGACCCACCAATCTTAACAGGCTCAGCACCAGAAGGAACAACAGAACTATTCCATACTAAATACTTTGATCGTGATGCTTTCTTATCACAATCAGGACAATTATATATGGAAGCTGGCGCTATGGCATTTGGTAAAGTATTCTCATTTGGACCTACTTTCCGTGCCGAAAAATCTAAAACTCGTCGTCATTTAATCGAGTTCTGGATGATTGAACCAGAAATGGCCTTTATGCACCAAGATGAATCATTAGAAATTCAAGAACAATATGTTGCTTTCTTAGTCCGTAATGTATTAGATAATTGTGATATCGCATTAGATATTTTAGAAAGAGATCGTGAAGTATTAGAAAAATATACACAATTACCATTCCCACGTATCTCATATGATGATGCTATCGAATTATTAAATGCCAATGGTTTTGACGATATTACTTGGGGTGAAGACTTCGGTTCACCACACGAAACATTTATCGCTAACCACTTTGACAAACCAGTCTTCATTATGAACTATCCAAAAGGTATCAAACCATTCTACATGCCACTTGCGGAAGGACGCGATGATGTAGTTGTTTGTGCTGACTTAATTGCTCCAGAAGGTTATGGAGAAATTATCGGTGGATCTGAACGTGAAGTTGACTATGCGCAATTAGAAGAAAATATTAAAAACTTTGGCTTAGATACAGCTGATTTACAATGGTATTTAGACTTACGTAAATATGGTTCTGTCTACCATTCAGGATTTGGTTTAGGATTAGAACGTACAGTAACATGGATCTGTGGTACTGAACATATTCGTGAAGCTATTCCATTCCCACGTTTATTAAACCGTATTTACCCATAAAGACAATTTTTGGAGGATGCATCAGTCTTGGTGCATCCTTGTTTTTGTATTATAATAGAAAAGAGTGAAGTAATTTAGATGAAGTTATTTCAAAATTTAGGAGGGATTTTTTTGCATCAAACATTTCAAGAATCATGGATGTATGCTGGCAGTATGGCGGCGCCTAAGTATTTGATGGCGCATTATCGTGATTTACAATTAACGGGGGATGAGGTTATCTTTGTGATTGCTTTATTAGAGCAAGGGCAGGCAAATCATTTTTCTTTAGATTATAGCCAATTAAGTGATACTTTAGAGTTAAGTGATGAAGAGATTTTCGATTACATTCAAAAGTTAGTACAGAAAAAATGTCTAGCCATCACACAAATTGAAAATAGTGAACATAAGCGTGAAGATAGTTATTCATTGAAGCCGATGTTTGAGCAATTAGACTTATATTATCGCTCAAGATCTGCAAAACATGAAGAGATGCAAGGAACTAATGTATTAAGAATGATTGAACATGAATTCGGTCGTCCATTAAAATCAATGGAGATCCAAACATTAACAAGCTGGATTGATGAAGATCACTATTCTTTTGAGCTGATTCAAGCCGCTTTAAAAGAAGCAGTTCTAAACCAAGTCTTCGCACTGAATTATATGGACAAAATCTTATTAACATGGCAGCGAAAAGGCTATACAACGGCTGCACAAGTAATTGCTGAGAAGAATCAGATGAAGAATCGTTATAAAGCACCAAAAATGCCAGAAAATAACTCTCAACCGAAAATTGAAGTACCATTAACTAATTGGATTAAAAAGTAGGTGAATGAATGCTGTCAAAAGTAAAAACAATCGAAGCATTAGACCGCATGCAGGAATTATTTCCGCAGGCTGAATGTGAATTAGTCCATCAAACCCCTTTTCAATTACTGATTGCGACTATTTTAAGTGCTCAAGCGACCGATGTTTCAGTGAATAAGGTAACGCCAGCCTTATTTCAGGCCTATCCTAATGCCGAAAAAATGGCCGAGGCGACACAAGAAGAATTAATTCACTATATTAAGACATTGGGTTTATATCGTAATAAAGCAAAAAGTATTTCTAATTGTGCTAAGCAATTGGTCGAAAAATATAATGGTCAAGTGCCTCAGACAAGGGAAGAATTAGTCGAGTTACCTGGAGTGGGGAGAAAGACGGCGAATGTAGTCTTAAGTGTGGCTTTTGGCGAACCGGCATTTGCGGTAGATACCCATGTGGAACGGATCGCTAAGAGATTACATATTGTCCGTCAAAAGGATTCTGTCTTAGAAGTAGAAAAGACTTTATGCCGAAAGATTCCACGTGAACGATGGAGTAAGGCGCACCATACGATGATTTTCTTTGGGAGATATCATTGCATAGCTCGTGCGCCAAAATGTGATAGTTGTCCATTAATAGATTTATGCGTGTTTGGACAGCGAAAAATGGAGTATTAGACCACCTAGCCAAAACTAAGCTAGGTGTTTTTTGTGTAGTTAACACCCAAAGTCTCCCTCTCTCTAGAAAGTGTCGCTAGATAAAAGCGCGTTCTTATTTTTTTAGGCTCGAAAATATGATAAGATAGTAGAGGAGTCTGGTATTTTTTGTAAGTATTAGACAGTGTAAAAAGAAGATATTAAAATTCGGAGGTTTACTTACATTATGATTACACGCTACACACGTCCAGAAATGGCAAAAGTTTGGTCTGATGAAACTCGCTATAATTGTTGGTTAGAAGTGGAGATTTTAGCTGATGAAGCTTGGGCAAATTTAGGGGAAATTCCCAAAGAAGATGTTAAAAAAATTAGAGAAAATGCTAGTTTTTCAATTGAACGTATCTTAGAAATTGAACAAGAAACACGTCACGATGTTGTAGCATTTACACGTGCAGTATCAGAGTCTTTGGGTGAAGAACGTAAATGGGTTCACTATGGCTTAACGAGTACCGATGTGGTTGATACGGCATATGGTTATCAATTAAAGCAAGCAAATGATATTTTACGTAAAGATTTACAAAACTTTTTAGAGATTATTCGTGTGAAAGCTTTAGAACACAAGGATACAGTTTGTATGGGGCGTACGCATGGTGTTCATGCTGAGCCGACTACATTTGGTTTGAAATTAGCTTTATGGTATTCAGAAATGAAGCGTCATATTGAGCGTTTTGAAGCAGCTGCTAAAGGTGTTGAAGCTGGTAAAATCAGTGGAGCTGTTGGTACTTTTGCTAATATCTCACCTGAAGTTGAAGCTTATGTTTGTGATAAATTAGGAATTCGTGCGCAAGAAATTTCTACACAAGTATTGCCACGTGATTTGCATGCGGAATATGTAGCGACTATCGCTTTAATTGCGACTAGTATCGAGAAGTTTGCGACTGAGATTCGTGGTCTACAAAAATCTGAAACTCGTGAAGTAGAAGAATTCTTTGCGAAAGGTCAAAAAGGATCATCTGCAATGCCACATAAACGCAATCCAATTGGTTCAGAAAATATGGCCGGTTTAGCACGTGTGATTCGTGGCTATATGGTCACTTCTTATGAGAATGTTACTTTATGGCATGAGCGTGATATTTCTCATTCATCTGCGGAACGTATTATTTTACCTGATGCGACAACATTATTGAATTATATGTTAAATCGTTTTGGAAATATCGTTAAAAACTTAACAGTCTTCCCAGAGAATATGTTACGTAATATGGATGCGACTTTTGGCTTGATTTATAGCCAACGAGTGCTATTAAAATTAATTGACAAGGGTATGAGCCGTGAGAAAGCTTATGATTTAGTGCAACCTTGTACAGCTCGTGCTTGGGATGAACAGCGCCAATTCCGTCCATTATTAGAAGCAGAAGCTGAGATTATGGCTGTCTTAACGGCTAGTGATTTGGATGATGCTTTTGACTATCATTATCACTTGAAGAATGTTGATACGATTTTTGAGCGTGTGGGCATTACGAAATAGATTTTTTGAGAGTAGGGTTAGCCTTTGTGGTTAGCTCTATTTTTTATACTTATAAGGGAAACAGGAGGCGACCTGGTAGATGATTTTGTAGGTAGTGAGGATTTGTGATAGGTTACAGGATTTGTGATACGCCTACAACAGTTGCAAGACGATTACAGAATTTGTAACAGGCGGTTAATATGACTTGTCTAATGCCGATTTACATTTTCCAACAAAAAAACTCACACCCTCTAGCTAGTAGTTGATGTGAGTAATAAGTATGATATTAATAATCTGTGTCTTTTGAATAAGATGTTTGAGCATTCCATAATAGGTATTCTTTTACGCCAGCATCTTCAAGGGCATCAATTTGTTCACGGACTTGTTCTGGACCGTATGCTTGATAGGTTCCAGGAGTTAAATAGCTCGCCGTAAAATCTTGTAACCAAGGTCTTGAAATTGGGGAAGGATTCACATTGGCTAAGCGTTCATTTTCTAATTGCATATAACCATAGACAATCTCATATGGATGCAAGTCAGGATTAATAACACCAAAGCTACCATCTCCCCAGTGACTAGGGTAGATCATCGCTGAAATAACATCAACATTTTGGGCGATTTTTGAGAAGTTTTGGCCAATACCACCAGCTTCGTCAATCGTTGTAGCATATCCGAATAAATCTACTGATAACTTCACACCAAAAGGTTTTAAGGCTTCATGGACATATTGGACAAAATCAGTAATAACTGCTACACGTGCAGCATTATCGTCTTCATAATCGGCATAGTCGCCCTTATCATATGTTAAATATTGTTCAAAGTTTTCAAAGCCTTCTGGGAAACGCACATAGTCAAGTTGGATTTCTTTAAAGCCGATTTTTGCTGCACCAATTGCGACATCAACGGCATACTTCCAAGTCTCTTTATTGAAAGGATTCACAAAGGCCTCACCACCATGATTCGTCCAGACGGTACCATTTTGTCGAATAAAGGATAGTTCTGGATGTTGGAAAGCTAGTCGTGAATCTTTAAAGGAAACAATACGAGCAATTGGATAAATCTGATGCTCTTCAAAGCTCTTCATCATTGCTTGGGTATCACTAACTTGTAGTGTCATATTTGGCTTAATGTAGGGATTTTCAACTGGCAAATCAACAGTAATCTTACCGTAATCATCACGAACATCTAAGACAATCGCATTAAGGTTCGTACTCGTTAATAAATTGGTAATCGTTGATAGTCCTTCGTCAATCGCATTCGCTTGTGTGTAGATTCCTTTGACACCATCAATTGGATAATCAATATGAATCCCACTATCGTAAAAATATTCTTGTGGTAAGTTCTTAGGAATTCGTAATAAGCCAGATTTTCTAAGAGTAATCTTTTGACTTTCGGCTTGTTCCTTATATTCTTCGGCATGGATATCTAGATTTGTTGTGTGATAATAACTAAAGCCAATACCGGTAAGTAGGGTTGTTAGTAATAGTAATTTTTTGTGATAAGTCTTCATTTTGGCCTCCTTTATTCATTTTGGCTGCTTGTTAGGCGAGCTTTTGCAATACGGATTGGTTTATCAATTGTCATTAGTTGCTCATTAATTTGTTCGACGCAATCTTGTCTTTCCATCGCTGCGTCATTAATGGCAATGATTTTGTTGTTTAAGGCATCATAATTTAGACTAGTGGTACCTAATGATTTGAAAAAATCTGTCTCTTGTTGTAATTGAGGTTCTGCTAGGCGAATATATTCATTAGAAGCATCAATTATTTGTTCCAATGTATTGGTAATAATTTGTATTTCGGCTAGGGGGTGATCTTTGTCCATATTTTTTATTAATGTTGTATTTTCATGTTCTAATAAATGAACTTCTTTTTTAAAGCCGGCCATAATTTCTTGACGATTTTTAATGTTTTCAAAGACTTTACCATTACCTTCTGCATATTGGCTCATATCGGAATTAGTGGTTAGTTCTTGTTCCCATTCGGTTTGTAAGCTTGTTTCTAGTTCTTGAATGGCATTGAGCTGTACCGTTATTTTCGGCAGGATTTCTTGAATGGCTTCTAAGCTAGCCGAAAGTTTGGGTGCTCGTTTGCCACATGCTAGTAATACTAAACTACAACCCATCAAGGCTAAGATAAACTTTATCTTTTTCATGAGGTTCTCCTTTTCTTTTTGTGAATAATCTTATGTGATAAATACTAAATAGCCACAATTTATAGCCATTATAATGTTTTTTTTTAAAATATACAAATTTACAGGCAAAATATAACGGTTTTGTGCCACAATTGTAAAGAGAATGCAAAAAAAGGCTATTCATTTACCTAATTGTGTTATAATAGAAAGGCAATTAAAAAAATGATAAAATTGTTCAACAAAATTGTATATAGGAAAGGAATCGCAGAGAATGTGGATTTATATTTTAGTAGTAATTTTAGGAGTTGTTATTGATCAATTAGTAAAATTTTGGACAGTCGCAAATTTTGAAGTTTTTGCTGGTCAAGGCTTTATTCCAGGGGTAGTCGATATTTTTTATATTCGTAACCAAGGTGCTGCTTGGGGAATCCTTGAAGGTAAGATGTTTTTCTTTTATGTTATTACTGCTGTTGCGATTGGAGCATTAGCATATTTAATGTATCATGAGCGTAATCATTCAAAGTTAGCTTTATTAGCGTACAGTTTAATGTTATCGGGGGCGGTTGGTAATTTTATTGATCGTATTCGTTTGGGCTATGTGATTGATATGTTTCGCTTAGAGTTTGTACATTTTCCTATTTTTAATGTGGCAGATGCATTATTATCAATAGGAGTAGCAATTTTATTTATCTATATTTTATTTATGGATAATCATAATGGAGGTCAAAATGGAAAATAAACAATTAAAAATGACGATAAGTGAAGAAAAAGGGCGTATTGATAAAGTATTAGCGAATCAGTTTACAGATTATACGCGTACAGTCATCCAACAATGGTTAAAAGAAAAGGCTGTAACGGTCAATGGAGAGGTCGTTAAGGCGAATTATAAAGTGAAGCAAGGAGATATGATTCATATTACAATCCCTGAAGAAGAAGTATTAGAGATTATTGCAGAAGATATTCCCTTAGATATTGTCTATGAAGATCAAGATGTCTTAGTGGTGAATAAGCCTTCCGGAATGGTGGTTCATCCATCGATTGGTCATACACATGGGACTTTAGTGAATGCTTTATTATTCCACTTGAAGGGGGACTTTGAACCAGCTGGCGAAAGTTTCCGTCCAGGGATTGTTCATCGTATTGATAAGGATACTTCTGGTTTGTTAGTGATTGCTAAGAATCCTAAAGCTCACTTAGGTTTAAGCGAACAATTAATGGACCATAGTATGCAACGCTCATATGTAGCTTTAGTAGAAGGAAACTTTCCGCATGAGACAGGGACCATTAATGCACCATTAAAACGCTCACCCCAAAATCGCTTAAAACGCATGGTCGATAAAGAAGGCAAACGTGCTGTCACTCACTTTGAAGTGTTAGAACAATTTAATGGCGCAACTTTATTAAGCTTACAATTAGAAACAGGACGCACTCACCAAATTCGTGCCCATATGGAATATATTAATCATCCAATTATCAATGACCCAATGTATCATCCAAAAGCAAATGTGGCAACAGAATATGGTCAATTCTTACATGCGCAAACATTAGGATTTATCCAACCAGTAACAGGTGAAGAGTTATTCTTTACAAGTGAAGTACCAACAGAATTTATCGAACGTTCAAAAGAATACCAAAATGAATTATAAAAGAGGTGTGATGATGAAAGAAGTAGTGATTGTTGATGAAGCGGCTATGAACCGTGCTTTAACACGAATTAGTTATGAAATCATCGAGCAAAATAAAGGAATTGATGATTTAGTAATCGTAGGGATTAAGTCACGTGGAATTTATTTAGCGAAAAGAATTGCCGAAAAGATTAAAAAAATTGAAAAAGTGGATTTACCAGTGGGGGAATTAGATATTACTTTATATCGTGATGATTGCCATAAGTCACAGTTAGATCAAGAAGTTGTGGTAAATGGTTCAATGATGCCTGTTGATATTCAAGGGAAGACCATTATTTTAGTAGATGATGTTTTATATACCGGTAGAACCGTTCGTGCGGCATTGGATGCGATTATGGATTTTGGTCGTCCTAAACGTATTAAATTAGCAATTTTAGTCGATCGAGGTCATCGTGAACTACCGATTCGCCCTGATTATATTGGGAAAAACATTCCAACTGCTAACACAGAAGAAGTCAGTGTACATGTAATAGAAATGGATGGAAAAGACGATATCGCACTTAAAAAAATGAATTAAACGACTATTTTTTAGTTTATCAATAAGTAAATTTCGTTTTTTATCGTGCAATTCGTGTGAAAATATGGTATATATTTATATGTGAGAAATTTTATGAAAACATAAGGAGAGATACAATGATTAACGTAAATGATTTAAAAGCTGGTATGACTTTTATTTTAGATGGAAAATTATTAAAAGTATTAGAAATCAGCCACCACAAACCAGGTAAAGGTAATACTGTAATGCGTATGAAAATCCGTGACGTACGTACAGGTTCAACAGTAGATACAACAATGCGTCCTGATGAAAAAGTTGAAAAAGCACATATTGATACTAAAACAGTTCAATATTTATATAGCCAAGACGAAACGGCAGTATTTATGGATTTAGAAACATATGAACAATATGAAATTCCTGAATCAACTATTGAATTAGAATTAAAATATATTTTAGAAAACATGGAAGTTAAAATCCAATTCTACGGTTCAGAAGTTATTGGAGTATCATTACCAACAACTGTAGTATTACAAGTTACTGAGACTCAACCATCTATTAAAGGTGCAACAGTTACAGGTTCTGGCAAACCAGCTACAATGGAAACTGGTTTAGTAGTAAGTGTTCCTGACTTTATCGAAGCAGGCGAATACTTAGAAGTTAATACTGCTGAAGGTACTTACGTTAAACGCGCAAGCAAATAATTCAGTCAATTTTAGAGGCGGGCATAAGCTCGTCTTTTTTTGTGCTTATTTTAGAAGAGTTGGGAGGCTTTTTTGCTAGGAATTTGCTTATTCCGCCGATTTTGGACTTGATTTTCCAAAAAAATAGCGATTTCTACTGTCTCATATTGCACTAAAGTCTTAAGTATATTATAGTTAAAATAAGTTTCTATTTAGGTTAGGGAAATTTTTCGAGTAAACAAATTATTATTAAAGGGGATTCGTTATGGAATGGATTGAAGTATCAGTAGTAACACATTCTGAAAGTGTAGAAGCAATTTCAGAATTATTAACAAATTTAGGTTCACAAGGGGTATCAATTGAAGATCCAGCCGATTTCTATCAATTAAGTCAAGAACAATTAGAATGGTTAAAAGTCAATCAAAAACAATTATTCTCAACAGATGACGTCATTATCAAAGCATACTTTACAGATGAAGAATATTCACAAGATATGTTAAGTAAGATTAAAGCTAAGATTCACGAATTAAAAGATTTTGGTTTACAATTAGGTAAGGAAGAAGTTCACGTTGGTAAAGTTGGCCAACAAGACTGGGCAGAAGCTTGGAAGAGTTATTATTTCCCAGTACGTGTAACTAGAAACTTAACAGTTGTACCTAGTTGGTTAGACTATACACCAGAACAAGCTAATGAGTTGTTAATCTTTTTAGATCCAGGTCTAGCATTTGGGACAGGAACACATCCAACGACACAATTATCATTAGCGGCATTAGAGCAATATGTCCGTGGTGGTGAGCGTATGCTTGATGTGGGGACTGGTTCAGGTGTCTTAAGTATTGCAGCTAAGTTATTAGGCGTAGGTGAGATTACAGCTTATGATATTGATGAGATGGCAACACGTATTTCAAAAGAGAATATTCGCTTAAATCCATCTATTTCAGATATTACTGTTAAAGAAAATAATTTATTAGTGGGTGTTCGTGAAGAAGCAGATCTAATCGTAGCGAATATCTTAGCCGAAATTTTAATGCAAATGCCAACAGATGCTTACAATAACTTAAAAGAAGGCGGACATTTAATCTTATCAGGAATTATCGATACAAAATTCGAAGATGTGAAAGCATTATACGAAGACGCTGGCTTTATCTTTAAGCAATCAATGCGCATGAAAGAATGGAATTGTATTATCTTTACAAAAGTAGGTGAAGAGGACTAATGCAACGTTATTTTATTGAAGAAGCCTTAACTCTTGGTACAGAAATTGAAGTGACAGATGATATTTATCACCATATGATTCGTGTTATGCGTATGAAAGAAGGTGAAAAATGTTGGTTTGTCGATACAAATCACGAATTATTCCAAATTAGCGTCAAAAAAATTAAAGAAAAATTAGTAATTGTGTCAATCGACGAACAAGTAGCTCAAAACGTTGAAATGCCCATCAATGTAGCGATTGCGTGTGGCTTACCTAAAGGCGATAAATTGGATTTAATTGTCCAAAAATCAACTGAATTAGGGGTAAATAAAATTATACCGATGACAATCGTGAGAAATGTGGTAAAATGGAAACAAGACAAGATGGTTAAGAAAGTTAGTCGCTTACAAAAGATTGCTAAAGAGGCAGCTGAACAATCACATCGCTTGCAGATTCCTGAAGTGACAAGCGTGATGTCTATTAAAGAGATTATTGCTTTATCCAAAGATTATGATGCAACGATTGTGGCTTATGAAGAAGAAGCAAAAGTAGGTGAAGCATCAGCCTTTGCTAAGACACTTGCAAGCCTTTCACCCGGTCAGTCCATTTTAATGATTTTTGGCTCTGAAGGTGGTTTGACCCCTGAAGAAGTCGAACAAATGACACAAGCTGGAATAATTGCTTGCGGCTTAGGGCCACGTATTTTACGTACTGAAACAGCACCATTGTATGCCTTGGCTGCTATTTCTTATCATTTTGAATTACAAAAATAAATTTATTTAAAGAAAAGGAGATTTTTTATTATGACAAAATTATCAAAATATATCGACCACACATTATTAAAACCTCAAGCTACAAAGGAACAAATTTTAGCATTATGTGAAGAAGCTAAAAAATACGATTTCAAATCTGTATGTGTGAATCCTTTCTGGGTAGCTACTGCTAAAAAAGCTTTAGAAGGTTCAGATGTGTTAGTTTGTACAGTAATTGGTTTCCCTTTAGGAGCGAATACTGCTGAGGTTAAAGCTTTTGAAACAAAAGAAGCGATTGCCCAAGGTGCGGGTGAAGTAGATATGGTTATTAATGTTGGCGCATTAAAATCTAATGACTTACAAACAGTTAAAGAAGATATCAAAGCAGTTGTCAATGAAGCAAAAGGTAAAGCTACTTCTAAAGTAATTATCGAAACTTGTTTATTAACTGACGAAGAAAAAGTAACAGCTTGCGAACTAGCTAAAGAAGCAGGTGCTGATTTTGTTAAGACTTCAACTGGTTTCTCAACTGGTGGAGCTACAGTAGAAGATATCGCTTTAATGAGAAAAACAGTAGGACCAGACATGGGCGTTAAAGCTAGTGGCGGTGTACGCTCATACGAAGATGCAATGGCAATGATTGAAGCAGGCGCAACTCGTTTAGGCGCATCAAGTGGTGTTGCAATCGTTACTAACCAAGCAGCAGACCCATCACTTGACTACTAAGATAAACTAACTATAAAAAATAATAAACCAACCCAAACTTGAAAGGAGGGAAAAGCATGCCCCAAAGAAAAACGTATAAGGCGGAAGAAGTTATTGAGATGTGTCGTCAATATATGGACGATGATAGTATTTTATTTATTGAAAAAGCATTAGAATATGCAACCTTTGCCCATCGTGATCAGATTCGCAAATCTGGGGAACCTTATATTATCCATCCTATTCAAGTTGCGGGTATTTTAGCTGAATTACGATTAGATCCAGATACAATTGCGACTGGTTTTTTACATGATGTTGTGGAAGATACAGGTTTTACAATTGATGATATTGAATATGTATTCGGCAAGGATGTTGCTTTTTTAGTAGATGGTGTCACAAAATTAGGTAAAATCAAGTATAAGTCTCACGAGGAACAACAAGCGGAGAATCACCGTAAGATGTTACTAGCGATGGCTAATGATTTGCGCGTCATTATGGTCAAATTAGCTGACCGTGTGCATAATATTCGTACACTTAATTTCCATAAGCCGGAAAAACAACGCATTATTGCCAATGAGACTTTAGAAATCTATGCACCATTAGCTCATCGTTTAGGGATGAACCGCATTAAATGGGAATTAGAAGACACTTCGCTTCGTTATTTGAATCCGCAACAATATTACCGTATCGTGAATTTAATGAATGAAAAGCGTGAAGAGCGTGAAGAATACATTCATACAACGATTGCACAAATTGAAGAAGCGACACAGGATTTAGAGATTCATTCAGAAATCTATGGACGTCCAAAGCATATTTATTCGATTTACCGCAAGATGAAGGATCAAAAGAAACAATTCAGTGAGATATATGATTTACTAGCTATTCGTGTATTAGTTGACAGTATCCGTGATTGTTATGCTGTCTTAGGAAGTATCCATACTAAGTGGAAGCCAATGCCGGGACGTTTTAAAGATTATATCGCCATGCCAAAAGAAAATATGTATCAGTCCATCCATACAACTGTGATTGGGCCAGGAGGTAAGCCGGTCGAGATTCAGATTCGTACATTTGAAATGCATGAAGTTGCTGAATTCGGGGTTGCTGCTCACTGGGCATATAAAAAAGGCAATAAAAAACAAGTAAAAGATGATCCATTAAAGAATCAATTGAAATGGTTTAAAGATTTAATTGAATTACAAAATGAATCAAATGATGCGCATGATTTCGTTGAGAGTGTTAAAGAAGATATCTTTAAAGATAAAGTGTATGTCTTTACTCCAAAAGGTGATGTTTCAGAATTACCATTAGGCTCAGGACCATTAGATTTTGCATATAATATTCATACTGAAATTGGCCATAAGACAACTGGTGCAAAGGTTAATAATAAGATTGTACCATTGAATTATAAGCTTCAAACAGGGGATATTGTTGAAGTAATGACCTCACCGAACTCATTCGGGCCATCACGTGACTGGATTAACTTAGTAGCAACAAATCGCGCTAAAAATAAAATTCGTCGTTTCTTTAAATTACAAGACCGTGAAAAAATGATTATTCGTGGACGCGAGATGCTTGAAAAACAATTAATCGAAATGGAATTTACTCCAAAAGAACTGATGAATAAGCAAGCAATCAAAGACTTAGCAGCGAGATTTAATTTTGGAACTGAGGACGATATGTTTGCAGCAATTGGCTTTAATGAATTATCCGTCCAAACAGCAGCCAATCGCATGACCGAAAAATTACGTCGTGAAATGGAACAACAAAAAGTTCAAGAAGAAGCTTTTGAACAGACCGTAACTGAGACAAAACAGAAGAAAGATTCTCAAAAAATGAAAATCCGTCATGAAGGTGGCGTCATTATTGAAGGAGTCGATAATCTATTAATTCGTCTGAGTCGTTGTTGTAATCCAGTCCCAGGCGATGAGATTATTGGTTATATTACAAAAGGGCGTGGTATTTCGGTTCACCGTAAGGACTGTCCGAATGTCCAAGTACCAGAAGACCAAGAGAATCGTTTGATTGATGTTGGTTGGGAAGATGAATCGAATTCTACTTTACAATATGATACGGAGTTGATTATTGAAGGATTTAATCGCAATGGCTTATTGAATGAAGTCTTAAATGTTATCAATAGTGTTACCAAATCATTGAATTCCGTGAATGGTAAGATTGATGCGAATAAGATGGCGGTCATAACAGTCAAAATAGGAATCGCTAATACTGAACAACTAGATTTTATTGTTGATAAGATTAAACAAATTCCAGATGTATATAGTGTTAGACGTGTGATTTCTTAAAGGAGATGAATCGATGAAATTAGTAATCCAACGTGTAAAAGAATCATCAGTAGCAATCGATGGCCAAGTTGTTGGCGCAATTGATAAAGGCTTTATGATTTTGGTGGGTGTGACTCATGAAGATACTTCAGCAGATGTTGATTATTTAGTGAAGAAGACTAGCCAATTACGTATCTTTGAAGATGAGAATGGTAAGATGAACTTAGATATTAAACAAGTCGGTGGTTCGATTCTTTCTATTTCACAATTTACTTTATTAGCCAATACGAAAAAGGGTAATCGACCAAGTTTTATTGAAGCAGCTAAGCCAGAATTAGGTGAGGCTTTATATCAAGAATTTAATGATAAGTTACGTCAAGAAGGACTAACTGTTGAAACAGGTCAGTTTGGTGCTGATATGAAGGTATCCTTAATCAATGATGGTCCGGTAACCATTATCTTAGATTCAAAAAATCGATAATAGGTTAAAAGGCAAAAGAAAGTTATCTTTTGTCTTTTTCTATGCGATTCTTTACAATAGAAAGATAGGAAAATGAAAGAAGGGTTATATTAGTGAATTATTTAGATCATGCAGCAACAACACCAATTCATCCGGAAGTACAAAAAGCGATTTTTGAAGCGATGAATCATTTTGGGAATCCATCAAGCTTGTATAAGATTGGACGCCTTGAAAAAAAGGTCTTAGCCGATTGTAAGCAAGTCATTAAAGATGAATTACATGCAGAGAATAGCGATAGCATTATTTTTACAGCTTCAGGATCAGAGGCAAATAATTTAGCAATCAAATCTATTATTGCTGAATTTTTTGAAGAAAAGGGGCATTTAATCACATCAAATATCGAACATCCTTCTGTTCGAAAAGTCTTTGAATGGGCAGAGACACAAGGATTTGATGTAACATATTTACCCGTTAACGAAGAAGGTTTGCTAAGTGCAGATGAAGTAGCAGCTGCTTTACGTCCGGATACACGCTTAGTCTCAATCATGACGGTCAATAATGAAGTCGGCTCAATGCAACCGATTAAAGAAGTGGGCGAAGTATTAGTTAAGCACACTGCACGCTTTCATACGGATGCAGTACAAGCTTTTGGTCAAGAAGCACTAGATGTTAGTGAATTACAAGTAGATTATCTATCTGCATCTGGTCATAAGATTAATGCGCCAAAAGGAATTGGTTTTTTATACAAAAAATCGTCTGCACCATTATTGCCACTAATTGCGGGTGGAGGACAAGAAGAAGGTTTGCGTGCTGGAACAGAAAATATGCCCTATATTGTTGGCCTTACTGAAGCTATCAAGCAAATGGCTGCAAGACGCCCAGAACAAACCACTTTAAATAAAGAATTATTAGCGTATTTACAAGAGCAATTGACTGCAAATGGGATTTCTTTTGAGATGAATGGCTATAGCGAGTCAAATAGTTCGCATGTATGTAATCTATGGTTAAAAGGTTTAAAAGCAAGTCAATTAATTATTTTATCAGATTTAAAAGATGTGATGATTTCTGCAGGTTCTGCTTGCTCAGCAGGTAGTTTAAAGCCAAGTCCGGTCTTAACAGCATTATTCGGCGAAGAGTCTGAGCGGTTACAAGAATCAGTTCGAATTTCTTTTGGATTAGGTAGCAAACGCGAAGATATTGATGAATTTATTGCAATTGTTAAGAATTTAGCCAAAAGACAAAAGTAGCACCTTCTCTAGGTTCAAAAAGTGTCCTAAATATGCTACACTAAACAATATAACTTAAAAGAGATGAGGGATTATCAATGGCATTTACACAAACAGCAACACTAAAAGGCTCAGGTAAAGTCTTTAAAGTATCACCAACAGTTAAAAAATATACATTACGTGATAATGGTTTTACAGAAACTAAGACAGGGAACTTCTTATTTATTCGCAACTTAGACGATACAATTGAAGATCACCGTGGCCTAAAATTAAAAATCATGGTCAATAAAGATATGACTCAACTAAAAATGTCAACAGTCACTAAAAATGGTCTACAAGCCGTTCAATTATATGGCTTAGAACATACTGCAGTAGCAATTGAAAAAACAGAATTCTTATTAGCAGGCTTAGTGGAACGTGGCGTATTAGAAGAAGCTTAAGCTTAATAAATACAAGCACAAAAAAAGTTCTATATTAGAATTTCTAATATAGAACTTTATTTTTTGATTTTAGCTCCCACTAAAACACTAAAATGACATTATAATTCTGGTAATGGTTTGAAGTGAGCTACAAATGTATTCACATCACCAAAGAATAAGTTCTCTGCCGGTACCTCGTATAATTCTTGCATTCTCTTACTTAATGAGTAAGGAATGTCGCTTGAGTCACGTTCATATTTGGTTAACGTATCTTTGTTAATCTTCAAATATTTTGATGCCTCCAATAATGTCATATTACGATTTACTCGAGCTGCTCTCAAAGTAATAATCATTATATTCCCCTCCCTTTTGCTTAATTATAACTAGAAACACTAAAACTGTCAAAGGATTTATGACATATATTGTAGAAAAAATGGTATTAATTGTTCGTGTTAGTTGATAAAAGTAATGTTTTTAGCAAAAATAAATATTTTTATTCAATTTAGAATAGAAATCATGTATAATAGATTGAAAATGCATATATTGATATTGGAGGATATTATGGATAAATTACCAATGAATCAAAAAATTAGCAATAGAAAAAAACGTGAGAAAGAGAAGTCAATTGTTAGTAAGATTGTGACTCGTTTTATATTATTTGGTTTATTACTTATTTTAATTGTCGTTATAATTGGTTCAATGTTTGTTAGCAATGCACTTAAGCCTGTTGATCCTAATCAGACAGATACAGTCGAGGTGCAAATTCCTACTGGAGCATCGGTATCGCAAATTAGTCAGATTTTAAAAGATGGCGATTTAGTTCATAACGCTTCAGTCTTTAAGTATTATGTAAAAATGAAGAATGTTCCTGGATTTAAAGCGGGATATTATCAATTAAGTCCATCGATGTCTGTTGATGAGATTATAACAAGCTTTATTGATGGGGGAACCGATCAGTCCAGTGCCGCCAAAAAATTATTAGTGCGTGAAGGCGAACAAATAGTCGATATTGCTAATGAAGTAAGTAAAGTAACGGATTATACAGCAGAAGAATTCTTAGCTAAGGTAAATGATCAAGATTTTTATCAATTATTAGTGAAAGAATTCCCACAATTATTAGGAGATTCTGTTAAGTATCCTAATGTACGTTATCGTTTAGAAGGGTATCTATTCCCAGCAACATATGATATCGATCGTGATAAGACTTTACAAATGATTATTACGGAGATGGTACAAAAGACCAATCAAGTAATGAGTAAGTATTATGAAAAAATTGCTGAAGGTAACTTAGATGTTCACCAAATCCTAACATTAGCCTCATTAGTTGAAAAAGAGGGAACTGATTTAGACGATCGCAAAAAAATTGCTAGTGTCTTCTATAATCGTTTAAATGCAGATATGATGTTACAAACAGACGTTGCTGTATCCTATGCATTAGAAGAACATAAAGAAGCTCTAACATATGAAGATTTAGAAGTAGATTCGCCTTATAATTTATACAAATATAAAGGCTTAGGACCTGGACCATTTAATAATCCTGGCGAACAAGCAATTGCGGCAACAATTAATCCCGATAATACGGATTATTATTATTTCTTAGCAGATATTAATACTAAAAAAGTATATTTTGCTAAAACATATGAAGAACATTTAGAATTAAAAAAACAATATATAGATTAGGGGTTTAGGATAATAATGAAAAGACCGATTGTAATTGGAGTAACAGGTGGATCAGGTAGTGGAAAAACAAGTGTCAGTAGAAAGATTTTGGAGCATTTCCCAGAATTATCAATTGTAAAAATTGACCAGGATTACTATTACAAAGATCAATCAGACCTACCATTCGAAGAAAGATTAAAGACGAACTATGATCATCCGTTCGCATTTGACTCAGATTTATTGGTGGAGCATTTAAAAAAATTAATTAATTTTGAATCAATTGAAGAACCAGTATATGATTATGAACGCCATACTCGAAGCGATAAAACAATCCACCAAGAACCAAAAGATGTTATCTTAATTGAAGGGATTCTAATTTTGGAAGATGAACGCTTAAGAGATTTAATGGATATTAAAGTATATGTCGATACGGATGATGATTTACGTATTTTGCGTCGTATTAAACGCGATATGGAGGAACGTGGCCGTACACTTGATTCTGTTATTAATCAATACTTATCAGTTGTTAAGCCAATGCATCATCAATTTATTGAACCAACTAAAAAATATGCCGATATAATTATTCCAGAAGGTGGTTCAAATGTGGTTGCAATTGATTTAATGACAACAAAAATCGCATCTATTCTAAATTCTTAGACAGAAGGTATTGCAAAGTTATATATAACGTGGTATCTTTGAATCATTGTACATTTACGTGTATGAAAATACTCGATTTAAAGGTAACCAAAAGGAGATAATGAAGATGAATGAAAAGACATACCCAATGACTCTTGAAGGTAAAGCAAAAATTGAAGCAGAGTTAGAAGAATTAAAAGTAGTAAAACGTAAAGAAATCGTAGAACGTATTAAAATTGCACGTAGCTATGGTGACTTATCAGAAAATTCAGAATATGAATCAGCTAAAGATGAACAAGCTTTTGTAGAAGGCCGTATTTCAACTTTAGAAAAAATGATTCGTTTCGCTGAAATTATTGACGATAATGATGTAGAAAAAGATATTGCTTCTTTAGGACGTAAAGTTACGTTTATTGAATTACCTGATGGAGAAGAAGAAACATATACAATCGTTGGTAGCGCAGAAGCTGATCCAATCGAAGGTAAAATTTCAAATGATTCTCCAATTGCTAAAGGTCTAATTGGTAAAAAAATCGGTGATGAAGTTATTATTTCAACACCTGGTGGAGATATGTCTGTTAAAATTACAGATGTACAATCTGCTTAATTGTAAGTATTAAGCCATAAGGAATCATCCTTATGGCTTATTTTTATAAATGAATAGGGCTGGATTTGTTTTCATCTTAGCAGATTGATGAGCGTTTCGGCTGATTTATCATAAAATTAAACATTTCATTGGCTAGAATGGTAGAATTTTCAGTAAAAATATTGTACTCTAACAAAGAGAGTAATTAGAAATGCAGAAAGTAGGAAAATAGAAAATATGAAACGTTTAAAAGGATCGAGTATGACTTTAGCAGAAAGGTTAGAGTCTAAGCAATCTTCCCATGAAAAAATGGTAGAAGGTTCAAGTTGGTTAACTGCGGGAAGTATGCTATCCAGATTAATGGGTGCATTATATATTATTCCGTGGGGCGCTATGATGGGAGCCAATCGTGATGCAGCGAATGCTTTATTTGCAGTTGGGTATAGTATTTATGCTTTATTTATCCAATTATCGACGGCCGGTTTTCCAGCTGCTATTTCTAAGTTAGTGGCCAATTATAATTCTAAGAAGGAGTATAAGACTGCTTGGGAGTTATTTATTAAGAGTTTGTGGTTTATGATTGGAGCAGGAATTATCTTTGGTGGCATTATGTATGCGATTGCCCCAACAGTTGCAGCTTGGAGTCCAGAAACTAATATTGAATATGGGGTAAAAGTTATTCGTTCGCTAGTACCGGCTGTGATGATTATTCCAGCAATGAGCTTGGTGAGAGGTTTTTATCAAGGATATAATGATATGGCGCCGTCTGCCATTTCGCAATTATTAGAACAATTTGTACGTATTATCTATATGATTGTGATGACCTTTATTATTATGAAGATGTTATCAGGAGATTATAGTACTGCTGTGGCTCATTCAACTTTTGCGGCCGTTGTTGGTGCGATTGTCTCGATGATGTACTTAGTCTACAAATTATGGCGTGATAAGCCTGGATTAGATGAATTAATGGAAAAAGACGAAAATCCACACAAAATTTCTTCAATTAGTCTATTTGCAGAATTAATTCGTGAATCTATTCCATTTGTTATTATTACATCAGGAATTCAGTTCGCTTCATTAATTGATATGTTTAGTTATAGTCAATTGCGTGGTTGGTTTGAATCTTTTAATGTAGACTCAAGTGTAACTGCTGAAATGATTAAGACTGAATATGCGATTTTTAGTTTTAATGCGAATAAGATTATTATGATTATTATTTCTTTGGCAGTAAGTATAGCAGCGACAGCACTACCATTATTAGCATCTCATTTTGTGGCAGAAGATCATGATGAGGTAAAAGAGATTATTCGCAAAAATACTGGTCTTTATGCCTTTATTATGTTCCCTGCAGCAATTGGAATGGCGGTTGTTGCAGCTCCAATGTATAATATTTTTTATTCACCAGATACGATTGGGACGCAAGCTTTAGTAGTTTCTTGTATTATGAGTATTATTTTAGGAGCTTATACCGTCTTTAGCGCGATGTTACAAGCCGTTCAACAAAATAATGAAGCGATTAAAGCATTAATGATTGGACTATTTGCTAAAGTATTATGGCAACCAGTCTGTATTTATTATTTTGCTGTGTCAGGTCCATTATGGTCGACCACATTTGGATTTGCGGTAGCGAGCTACTATTTAGTCTATCGTTTAAAACAAGTAACAGATTTCGATATTATGGGTACTTTAAAAGATTTAGTACATATTTCAGCGATAACTTTAGCGATGTTTGTGACCTCATTTGCGACATTGAAGTTAGTCTCATTAGTCTTAAATGTTGATCGTAAATTCCCAGCATTAATAGCCGTCTTAATCGTGGCAGCTGTTGGTGGGGGAACATATGCTGGTTTAGCTCTAAAAACAAAAATTGCTGATGAAATGCTTGGAAGTAAAGTAGATGGCATTCGTCGCAAACTAAGATTACATAAAGGATAGGATAACAAATGAGAATTGATAAATTTTTAGCTAATTGTGGATTAGGGTCTAGATCTGATGTGAAAATCCTTCTAAAACAAAAGCGTGTAGCCATTAATCACAAAAAAGTCTCATCTGCTAAGATTCAAATCCAAGAAGAACAAGACCTAGTTACCGTCGATGGAGAAGTCATAAAATACGAAAAGTTTGTTTATTATTTATTAAACAAACCAAAAGGCGTTATTAGTGCAACCGAAGATTCCAGTCATGCGACGGTACTCGATTTATTAGATGAGACAGCAAAACAAAAAGAAGCTTTTCCAGTCGGACGTTTGGATATTGATACGCATGGATTATTATTAATTACTAATAATGGGGCTTTAAGTCATGCCTTATTATCACCCAAAAAACATGTCGATAAGACGTATATCGCAAAAGTAAAAGGGATTATGACCAAGGAAGATATCGAAAGTTTTGAAAAAGGGATTGTTTTTCGTGATGGAACCAAGTGTTTACCAGCTTCTTTAACAGTTTTATCAACTGAGCCAAGTCAAGATACTAGCTTAGTAAAGATTGTGATTAAAGAAGGCAAATTCCATCAAGTAAAGAAAATGGTCTTAGCTTGTGGTAAGGAAGTCGTTGATTTGCAAAGAGTTAAGATGGGACCATTAGAATTGGATGAAAATCTAGAAAAAGGAGAATTTCGCCGATTAACAAAACAGGAACTAGAACTATTTAGTGGTTTTGGTGTAGAATTATAATGAATAACTAGCAGCAATGCTAGTTTTTCTCATTTAGTTGTAAATTTATGAAATTTATTTAAAAATATTCAAATTTTTTTGCTTTATGCTTAACTTACATGATATACTAACTAATGATATATTAACTATATAGGAACAAAAAATACAAATAAATAAGTTGGAGGAATCGTGATGGAAGTCGTTTACTTCTTTTTAACAGTAGTAGTAATTGGATTAATTATTTATGGAGCAATTTATTATTTTAGTCATCAACAGACTAAAGAGATTGAAGAGATCAATCAGAAAAAGCAAAAGTTGATGGGGGTACCAATTGCGGATACCTTATATACTTTAAAGAATTTAAGTTTAACAGGACAAACAAAGCGTTCATATGAATCATGGCAAGCATCTTGGCAAACAATTACCAGATTCCGCTTCCCAGAGATTGAAGCAACAATCGTGGCAGCAGAACAATATATTACAAAATATAACTTTGTGAAGGCAAAACAAACCATCAAAGAAGCTAATGAGTTAATTGATGAAACAAAAAAAGATGTTGATAAAGTCTATTCAGCATTACAAAAATTATTAGAAAGCGAAAAACAAAATAGAGCAGAACAAGAAGCTTTACAAGAACGCTATACAGCATTACGTAAAGAATTATTAGCTCATAGCGTTATATTTGGCGATGCATTAGAAAGCCTAGAAAAACGCTTATCGTATTTAGAATTAGATTTTACAAAATTCAATACATTAACGAATGAAGGCGACCACTTAGAAGCTAAAGAAGTCTTAACTCGCATTCAACATGAAATGGATGAATTTGAACATATTATTGAAGAAGTTCCTAAGTTATTAAAAGAATTAGAGACAGAATTGGATGAAGAGATTTTAGACTTACAAGATGGATATACTCGCATGGTAGAAGAAAACTATCCATTCGGTAAGACTGATGTTGCAGGTAAGATTCGTGATGTGATGGCCATTGTTGAAAAAGCTAGAAAATTAGTGATTACTACTGATTTAGAAGATGCTCGTCAACAAATGGATAAAGCCAGTCGTGAAATCGAGACCCTATACAGTATTATGGAAGCAGAATTAGCAGCCAAACAATATGTTGTAGCCAACCAAAAAACAATCGCAATGCAATTAAAACGTATTATCGATGCTAATCGTTATGTCAGCATTGAAATTGATCGTGTCTCACAAAATTATATCCTATCGCATAACGAGACTGCCCAAGTGAATGAATTCGAAGCACAATTAACTCGTGAACAAGAATCATTAAATCACTACACAGAAGAAATGGAAAATGCGACAGTACCATTTACAACAGTGGAAGAATACTACCACTTAATAATGAACAAATTGCAAGAAATCGATGGTAAACAACGTGCTTTAGTTGCCGAACTAGCTGACTTGAAGAACCAAGAAAGACAAGTTCGTGATAACTTAGATGACTATGAATTATCATTACGTAATATGAAACGTACTATAGAAAAATATCACTTACCAGGTTTGCCAAAAGAATATTTACAAATGTTCTTTGCTACAACGAATAAAATTGAGCAATTAGCCCAACACTTTAATCGCGTTAAAATTGATATGCGTGAAATTAATCAAATCGATGCCAAAATTAAAGATGACATTGAGCAATTAGAAGATGAAACACAATCAATTATTGATAATGCTCGCTTAACAGAGTATATGATTCAACACGCTAATAGATACCGCTTATCAAATCCTGAAATTGAACAAGCCATTAATAGCGCGTTAGAACAATTCAATAGTCATTTCTATTATGCAGAAGCTTTAAGAACAATTGAAACAGCACTTAATGCGGTTGAACCAGAAGCTGGCAAACGTGTTAGAAATGCTTATGCATATGATAAAAACAACCAATTATTTTAGTTAGGATAATGGTCATCTGGAATATCGTATTTCAGGTGACTTTTTTTATTAGTATAGTGAGGAGAGATAGGATGAAAGATTTACGTGTAGATCATTTACATAAGACATATGGCGAGAAGACTATTTTAGAGGATGTCTCATTTTTAATCAATGAAGGCGATCGTGTGGGGTTAATCGGTAAGAATGGTACCGGAAAGACGACACTCTTAGATATTCTATCGGGAGTTGATTTTCCAGAAGGAGGCACGATGAAAGCTTCCAATGATTACCGTATCGGTTATTTGCGCCAGAATCCATTATTAGATGATGATAAGTCAGTATTTGATGTATTATACCAAGGTGACCACCCAACTTTAGCCACCGTCAGAAACTATGAACAAATCGTATTACAATTATCACAAAATCCAACCGATGCGACTTTAATGAAGCGCTTTGAAGCACTTGAAGAGGAAATGAATCAAATCGATGGTTGGCAATTTGAAGTAAAGATTAAATCAATTTTAAATAAAGTTGGTATTATAGATATTACTAAACGTGTCGGCGACTTATCAGGCGGACAAAAGCGTCGTGTGGCACTGGCTAAAGTCTTAATTGATGAGCCTGATTTATTATTATTAGATGAACCAACGAACCACCTTGATATGGAAGCTATTCAATGGTTAGAGACTTACTTAGCGAATTATAAAGGCTCTTTATTACTAGTAACTCATGACCGTTATTTCTTAGAACGTGTAGTGAATCATATGTTCGAATTAGTACATGGACGAATTGAGGCATATGAAGGTAATTATCAAACCTATTTAGAAGAGCGTGCTGCACGTGAAGCCATCCAAAGTAAGATGGATCACAAACAAGAACGCTTGTACCAACAAGAATTGCACTGGATGCGTCAAGGTGCCAAAGCTAGAACAACTAAGCAACAAGCCCGTATCCAACGCTTTGAAACATTAGAAAAAGACGTTAAAAATAAAACAACTGAACAAGAATTAGAAATTACCGTCGACCAAAAACGCATCGGTAAACGTGTCTTTCAATTAGAAGATATTGACCTATCAATTGCTGGTCACCAAGTCTTAAAGGATTTTGAATTAATTATCCAATCCAACGCTCGTATTGGGATTATCGGACAGAATGGTATCGGGAAATCAACCCTCTTACATACTTTAGCAGGCTTATATCATTTTGATAAAGGGACATTCATTACCGGTGAGACCGTTCATATCGCATATTACAAGCAAAATGATATCGATATCCCAATGGACAAACAAGTTGTACAATATTTACGTGAATATGCTGAAGAAGTTCGTCAAAAGAATGGTGAGGTTGCTTCTATCTCTGAATTATTGGAAACATTTTTATTCCCACGTCATATGCATGGGGCGTATATTTCTACTTTATCTGGTGGTGAGCGTCGTCGTTTATACTTATTGAAGCTATTAATGACTAAGCCGAATGTATTATTATTAGATGAACCAACGAATGATTTGGATATTGATACATTAACAGTGTTAGAGAAGTTTATTAGCGAATTTAATGGTGCGGTAATTACGGTATCCCATGACCGTTACTTCTTAGATAAGACATCGGATATTTTACTAGAGATTAAAGGACAAGGCGCATGGGATCTCTTCTATGGTTCGATGAGTGAATATTTGGATGAACAAAAAATCTTAAAAGAACAAATGATGGAAGAAGCAAAAGAATTAAAAAAAGTAGAAGAAGTAGCTATCGAAGCAGTAAAAGTTGAAAAGAAACGCCGCTTAACGTATCATGAACAAAAAGAATGGGATACATTGGAAGATGATATCGCAGCAATTGAAGAAAAGATTAGTACCATTGAAGAAGAAATGCAGACAGTTGGTAGTGATTTTGCAAAATTACAAGAATTACAAGAAGCACTAGACGCAGCTTCCCTTAACCTCGAAGAAAAATACAATCGCTGGGAAGAATTAGCACCAATTGCCAACGATTAAGGATAACAAGTTGTTCACTGGAAATGAAGCAATATGGAAAAGGAAGGATAAACAATGACAAAACAATATTTAGATTTTGCAAGACATGTCCTAGAACAGGGCGCTGTAAAAGATGATCGAACAGGAACGGGAACAAAGAGTGTATTTGGTTATCAGATGCGCTTTGATTTACAAGAGGGATTCCCAATATTAACAACTAAACGTGTCCCATTTGGTTTAATTAAAAGTGAATTACTATGGTTTTTAAGAGGGGATACCAATATTCGCTTCTTATTACAACATAATAATCACATCTGGGATGAATGGGCTTTTGAACGCTATATCAAGTCTTCTGATTATACAGGACCTGATATGACGAATTTTGGCATCCGTGCACAAAAAGATGAAGACTTTAATCGTATCTATCAAGAGCAGAAATTACAATTTTGTGAGAATATCTTAGTTGATGAAGAATTCGCTGAAAAATATGGTGAATTAGGTAATATTTACGGTTCACAATGGCGTCATTGGCAAGGAGCAAATGGTGAAGTCATTGACCAGATTAAAGATGTGATTGCGACCTTAAAGACGAATCCTGATTCACGTCGTTTAGTGGTCTCTGCTTGGAATCCAGTTGATGTGCCAACGATGGCTTTACCACCTTGTCATACATTATTCCAGTTCTATGTAGTTGATGGTAAGTTAAGTTGCCAATTATATCAAAGAAGTGCCGATATCTTTTTGGGTGTACCATTCAATATTGCTAGCTACGCCTTATTAACGCATTTGATTGCCAATGAAGTTGGTTTGGAAGTGGGCGAATTTATTCATACGATTGGCGATGCTCATTTGTACTTAAATCATCTAGAACAAATCGAACGCCAATTGAATCGTGAACCATATGAATTACCACAATTACACTTAAAAGACCCAGAGAAATCTATTTTCGAGGTGGAGTCAGAAGATATTGAATTACTTCATTATCAATCACACCCAGGGATTAAAGCACCAATTGCGGTATAGAGATTCTAGATTCTGGCAAGATAAGATACAGATAAAGATTGCTAAATGAGATGAAAAAGCGCTAGATAAATGGCTTTCTAAAAGATAAAAAGAAGAATACGAATGAATTCGAACTAAACAGCGCATAATATTTTGGGATAATGAAAGAAGAGGAGGCGAAGAAATGTTAGCTTTTGTATGGGCAGAAGATCAGAATCATCTAATCGGTAAAGCTGGCAAATTGCCGTGGTATTTACCGAATGATTTACAATTTTTTAAGGATTTGACTAGTTATCAGACAATTGTCATGGGGCGTAAGACTTTTGAAGGGATGGGCAAGCGCTTATTACCAAACCGCCACACAATTATTTTAACGCATGATAAAGATTACGAGGTTCCGGGGGCAGAAGTTGTAACGGACTATCAAGATATTATATTAGATGCGGCCGAAGAGGATATCTATATCGTTGGTGGGAGTCAGATTTATCAATTGTTTGCTGGGGATGTAGATGTCTTATATCGTACAGTTATTGAAGCGGAATTTAGTGGGGATAGCTATTTTCCAGAATTGGATTGGGAGCAATTCTCTTTAGTGAAGACCATTGAAGGGATTGTAGATAGCAAGAACTTATTCCCACACCGATTTGAAATGTATCATAGAATGGAAAGTTAGGGGATTAGATGACAGACTGGCAAGAATTATTACAAGAAGAACAAGCAAAAGATTATTATCATGAATTACAAAACTTTATTGCACATGAGCGACTAACTAAGACTATTTTCCCGCCTGAAGAAGAGGTCTTTAATGCATTTCATTATACGCCATATCAAGATGTGAAAGTGGTGATTCTAGGACAAGACCCCTATCACGGAGAACGGCAATCACATGGCTTAAGCTTTTCTGTTAAAAAAGGAGTCAAAATCCCACCCTCATTGCGTAATATCTATCAAGAATTAGAAGCAGATCTTGGGATTAAAGCTCCCAATCATGGTGAGTTAACGTCTTGGGCACAGCAAGGAGTCTTATTACTGAATACGGTCTTAACCGTTGAAAAAGCAAAGGCGAATAGCCATCGAGGAAAGGGCTGGGAAAAGTTTACTGATCAAGTTATTCGTCTCTTGAATGAGCGTGAAGAGCCGATTATATTCGTCTTATGGGGCAATCCCGCCAAAACGAAAAAAGCCTTTATCGATACTACTAAACATAAGATTATTGAATCTACTCACCCAAGTCCTTTATCAGCTTATCGAGGATTTCTCGGTAGCAAACCCTTTAGCCAAATTAATCAACAATTAATAAAATGGGATAAAGAACCGATAAACTGGGAAATAAAATAAAAGCTTGTGAATAAATTTGAAAAATTAATTTAGTAAAATAATGATTATATGCTATAATAAGAGAATAGTATGAGGAGGAATCAGATGAATACTAAGAAGAAAAATCCTTGGAAAGTCGCTTTTTTCACTTTAACAGCAACAATCTTTGTGATACCGATTGGCTTTTATGCAGGGCTAGCCTATTTAAATGCTAGTCATTCACAAAAAGAAGATCAAAGTACAACGAATATAAAAGCGCCAAGTGAAGAATATATTCAAACGGACCTTAGTCTAACGAAGGAAGCCTTCCAAAAAATGATGCAAACATATCTAGGTGACAAATTAGCTAATGGGAAAGTTGAAGTCTCTGACGACATCAAGATTTCTGGCACACAAAAAATATTAGGAATTGATGTGGCGTATGCATTAACGACTCAGCCCTATGTTACTGAGGCAGGGGATTTGCAGTTGAAGATAACGTCTATTAATTTGTCTCATATTGAATTGCCAAAAACTATCGTACTATCACTATTGTCAACGCAAGTCGAGTTACCGGACTTTGTGGAAGTAGACGCCAATAACAAATTGGTCGAACTAAAGCTATCTGAACTAACTTTGCCAAAAGACATTAAAATATTGGCGAAAACTTGCCAACTTCAGGATGATAAGATTGTCTTTACGATTTTCTTTAAGCCTGAATTACTAAAAAACTAATTGGAAAAGGGGAATAATAACATGAGTGTACACATTGCAGCAGAAAAAGGACAAGTAGCAGAATCAGTATTAATGCCGGGAGATCCATTACGTGCGAAATATATTGCTGAGACTTACTTAACAGATGTAGAACAATATAATACAGTTCGTAATATGTTTGGTTATACTGGATACTACAAAGGTAAACGCGTGTCAGTTCAAGGATCAGGAATGGGTATTCCTTCAATGATGATTTATGCGAATGAATTATATACAGAATATGATGTAAAACGTATCTTCCGTGTAGGTTCAGCTGGCGCAATCCAAAAAGATGTTCATGTACGTGACGTTGTCTTAGCACAAGGCGCAACTACTGACTCTTCAGTAATCAATAACATCTTCCAAAACCAAGTAACATATGCACCAATCGCAACATTTGAATTATTAGACAAATCATATCACATTGCTAAAGAACGCAACCTAAACGTTCACGTAGGTAATGTATTATCAGCAGACCGTTTTTATAATGCTGAATTAGATAAACAAAAATTAGCTGACTATGGTGTCTTAGCTGTAGAAATGGAAGCAGCAGGATTATATGCTTTAGCTGCACAACATAATCGTCAAGCATTATCAATCTTAACAATCAGTGACCATATCTTAACTGGTGAAGAAACAACATCAGAAGAACGTGAAAAAACATTTAATGATATGATGGAGATTGCATTAGATACTATTATTGCTTGTGACTAGAAGGCGGATTTATAGATGGATAAATTTAACAAAGAGCATACCACACCCCAAGATAGTAAAAAGGAAGTATCAGAAGAACTTACTGAAGGACCGATCACAACAGAAGAGTCACAAAATTCCAAAGAATCAAGCTATATTCACATGAAGAAGTCGACTTTTAATTCAATCATTGCTGCCTTAATTGTGGTGATTGCTTTTATGACGGCTTTTGTTACGGTATTTGTCGATCATCAAGTCATTCAGAAAAAGATGACGAATGAGGCAGAATATAGTATCGGTTTACCACCAAAAGACTTTAAACGCTTTGAAGTCGTCTACTCTTACTTGAAAAATGGCTATGTTGACGAAACTGTCACATCCCAACAACTAATAGATGGAGCGATTCGTGGGATGACCGATTCACTAGAAGATCCTTATACCGTCTATCTTATGAACGAAGAAACAGAAGCTATCGATGAGACCATTACAGGTTCTTTTGCCGGGATTGGTTCCGAATTAAAAAATGAGAATGGCATGGTTGTAATTAGTACACCAATTGAAGGCACACCTTCACAAAAAGCGGGTCTACAACCAAATGATGTCATTTATAAGGTTGATGGTAAAGATGTTACAGGATGGCCTGTCTCTGATGTTGTGAAGATTGTTCGTGGTGAAGTGGGAACAGATGTCACATTAACCATTATTCGTCAAGGACAAGAATTAGACATTACCATTACCCGTGAAGAGATTCCAGTCATTACCGTTCGAGGAGAACTTGATCAACAAGTCCCATCGATTGGACGAGTAACGATTTCTAACTTTTCGTTGAATACGGATCAAGAATTAGAAAAAGTCGTTAGTGATTTACGTCAGCAAGGGGCAACCTCATTTGTATTTGATGTGCGATATAATCCGGGAGGTTTACTCAACCAAGCATTACGTATCGCCAATATGTTCTTATTAGAGCAAGAACCCATTATGCAAATTGAAGACCGCCAAGGTAAAATCACTGAATACCATGCCGAAAAGACTAAGATGGGCGACTTTAAAATTACTGAACCTTATGTCTTATTAGTCAATAAAGGAAGCGCAAGTGCTGCCGAAATCTTAACAGGTGCATTACAAGAATCAGCCAATGCAACGATTATCGGAACTAAAACATATGGTAAAGGAACCGTTCAAACAGTGATTGATGTGACGGATAATAGCGAACTAAAATATACCAATGCCAAATGGTTAACCCCAAATGGCAACTGGATTCATAAAGAAGGGATTACTCCAACAATTGAAGTAGCATTACCAGATTATGCCTTTTTATCGATATTGGATACAAGTGTTGAACCGCAATCTGGTGATGTATCAGCAAATGTGCGTAATCTTGAATTAATGTTAGAAGCCTTTGGGTATCCAGTAGTCGTTGATGGATATTTTGATGAAGCAACAACAAAAGCAGTGACACAGTATCAATCAAGTAAGGAATTAGACCCAACAGGAATTGTCGATGAAAAAACAGCCAATGCCCTAATGGATGACATTCGCCAATTGATTGAACAAAATGATACCCAGTACAAAAAAGCAGTTGACTATCTAACTACAAAAGAATAGGAGGGTGGAGTTTTTGCGATATAGTAAAGAACCGATTGAAGAAGTCGCGCAGGAATTTGTTCCACGTAATGACCTCTATCGTGTAAAACGTTCCAAAAAGAAAAAACATAAAAAGAAAGGCCCTAATAGTCGTCATAATAAATACCATCAAGAAAAAGAGAAAAAATCTCTTCTTCACGAAATTTATGATTATATCATATCAATTGTGATAGCATTAGGTGTCTTATTCTTATTATATACTTATGTGGGATATCCCTTTACGATTAGTGGAGATTCTATGTATCCTACATTACATGATGGCGACAAAATGATTATGAGTAAGTTAAATTCGATTGATCGTTTTGATATTGTTGTCGTGGATTCTCCTGATGAGACCGAAAAATACATCAAACGAGTTATCGGCATGCCTGGTGATGAGATTTCAGTATTCCAAGGTCAATTATTTATTAATAATGAATTAGTAGAACAACCATTCATTAACCAAGACTTACCACCAGATGAAAAGACTGTGACGATTGACGACTTTTCATTATATGGCTTGACTGGTGAACGAGTGGTACCTGAAGGGAAATATTTTGTAATGGGAGATAATCGTGGCGTATCTAAGGATAGTCGTATGATCGGCTTTATCTCAAAAGAACATATCTTAGGAGAAGCCGTCTTTACTTTCTGGCCAATATTTCCTGATAATCGCGTAGGAATGGTTAAAAAATATCCCGATCTATATGTCGAGCAAACAGAATAATATAAAAAGCAGTTAGCGCCATAGTGGTGTTAGCTGCTTTTTTTTGCTTCAAACATGATTAAAACCATGATGAAAATAAAAACTTTTTTAACCCCATTGATGGCTAGGCGGGGCTTAGTTTTCAGTGGGTTTTCTTTTTGATGTAAATACAAAAATCGTCATTTTCATGAAAAATCTTTCTCGCTATGGGTGTTGATGATATTTGATTTACATTTATATAAAGATGATTTTTATTGCAATTAAATAACTTATTTTCTTCTTTTAGCTACTTTTTCACATTAGACAAGCCTTTTACTATTTTATATCTTATAGGCGAACAAGGCCTTGTATCTTTTTTGGGTAGCGCGCCCAAGGAAGGCAAATAAGATGGAACAACAGCAACACCAATTAACAATGATGGAAGAAGAATGGGTAGTAGAACAGTTTGAAGGGATGGTAAGGAAGCAATTATTCCGCATGAATATCTCGTATTATCATGCCGATTATGAGGATTTATTGCAAGAAGGCCGATTAGTCGTATTGAAGACTGCCAGTGAATTTGTGGTGGATTGGAATGATGAAGTGGATGTTGGACGCTTTATGTGTCTAGCAGGCAAGCGTATTCGTTGGCGTTTGCTTGACTTTTTACGACATAACCAAAGAGAAGCCGCAGTATCTTGTGATGATGAAGAATTTTATTATTTGGAGGATGAAGACATCGCACTAGACCAAGAGCTAGAACAAGTTACCTTAATGAAAGAAGTTAGAAAAGCCCTTAACGATGAAGAATGGCAGTTAGTAGTAGCTTTAATGGATGCAGACAGACCACGAACACAAATAGCAAAAGATTTCCATATGAGTCGCAAGATATTATATACCAAACGAAAAGAATTACAGAAAAAATTAAAAAAAGTTCTAAAAAACTGGAACACATCCAAACCTAATAACGCTATTAAGATGTAGAGGTCATGACACTACAAAAAACAAACAAAGGAGAGAATAAACATGGCAAAAGTATTTGAGAAAGCAGCGATTGAATTATATCACGACGACTTAGAAAAAGGACGTACACTAAAATTCAAAACATTAGGAGATGTAAAAGAAGGCGTCAGCGAAGAAGCCATTAAAAAAGTCGCAAAAGCCGTTGACCGTATCGCCAAAGAAGATATGACTTATGCAATGCATGTAACACGTGAACGTTGCCTAATGGATGACTAACAAACAACTTAACACAAACAAAATAAGGAGGAAGAACAATGAGTGAAACAAAAGTAGTCGCAAAATTAAGCTTTATCGATGGAGAAAATAAGAAAAAATCATTAAGCATCAATAACCCAGTACCAGAATTCAACCAAGAAATGGCCCAACAAGCAATGGAAGACATTATCCAAGCAGATGCCTTTGAAGTTGAAGGAGTCGCAAAATACGTCAAAAAAGACAGCGCAGAATTAATTGAAACAACCCGCACATCGATTTTTGATGCAAAACCATAAATAAATAGCAGAAGGTTGAATCTAGCACTATTACGCTAGGTTCGACCTATTAATAAAAGCTGAATTCAAAAAAGAAAGGTGAGGGGCATGGGAAATATTGAAAAGTCATTGGATTGGTTTGAAGATAGAATAGGAAAGGTTAGTTATTCAATGGCTCGTCGTAATGGGCCACGAAGCTATGATTGTTCCAGTGCACTATATACCGCATTACGAGCAGGCGGATTCCCACTGAGAATTACATGGAATGGCAATACCGAGAACTTATTCAAGGAAGCAGGTTATCTATTAGAAGAAATCTCGTACTTTGAGCGCAAACGAGGCGACATCTTTATTGCAGGAGTAGAAGGTAACAGTGCCGGCTCATTCGGTCACACAGGAATGGTCTGGAGTCGCCATCAGATTATTCACTGTAATGCCACCGACAATGGGATTCGCATCACACCAATCTTTGCTAGAACAGGCCAACCGTGCAGATGGTTCAGAATCAAACACTGCTACATTGATCACCCAACATCGACTCCAATAGTCAATCACGTCGGTCAATTAGCACAAGTCAAAAAGGATGCCAAACGCTATCAAACCGGAGAAAAAATCGCACCATTCGTCAAGGGAAAAAGCTATATGGTCATCCAACAAAGACATGATCAAAAGAGCAACCAACAAGCCTATCTATTAAGCGGTATCTATAGTTGGGTATTAGAAAAAGATATCAGATGGTAGAACTAAAATCCGTATTAAATTTTTCGATTAATACAAGATAGCCATCAGGAATAACAATTATCAGATAACTAATCCAAGATATTCATAACGTAAGAAGTAGCGAAGAGCAAAATTTGAGCTTTTCGCTGCTTTTTTGTGCGTCTATAATAAGAAGTTCATCCGAAAATTATATGCTATAATAAATAAGAAACTCACAAGAAAAATCCATATCGTGAACCAACTAAAAATCCCAAAAGAGGTGAAGCAAATGATTCCTAAAAATAAATTAAACCTTACCAATCCAATCGAATTAGCACAACAAGAAGAAAAGCTAACTAAAAAAAGGGCAGTCGCATTATGGGGTGATCCTCAGCTAGCCACATATGCAGCGGGAAGCGTTCAAAGATTAACCGCCATCCATCACTACTTGTTCCAGGATATTTACGACTTTGCTGGAGAACTTAGAACGATTAATATCGTGAAAGGACATTTCCGATTTGCGCCAGTCATTTATTTGAGCCAAGCATTACAAGCAATTGAACAGATGCCACAAGCGACTTTTGATGAAATTGTCGAAAAGTATGTTGAAATGAATGTGGCTCATCCTTTTAGAGAAGGTAATGGGCGTAGTATGTGTATTTGGCTGGATGATATCTTAAAGCAGGAATTAGGCTATATTATAAATTGGACAAAAATTGATAAGACTGATTATTTATTAGCAATGGAAAGAAGCCCCATCAAAGATCTAGAACTAAAGCACCTACTAAAAGAAGCCTTAACAGATGAGATGAACAATCGAGAACTCTATCTAAAAGGAATTGACAGTAGTTACGATTACGAAGGATTGAACCAATATAAAGCCAGTGAATTATAATAATAAAATGGGGATTATGATGCACCTCTCATAAGATAGAAATGTCTTGTGGGAGGTGTGTTTTTAATGGAAACTTAAACTAAAATGATAATATATGTAAAAATGTCTATATTGTCTTCATCATCGAAAGCCTGTTTTAGTGATTTTTAAATTGATGGAGGGATTTTTTATGGCTATTCATGAAGGTGCAAATGAATTGTTTTATCAATATTACAAACGTTGGATTACGATTTATAAGGAAGGTGCGATTCGTGATGTGACGATGCAAAAGTACAGAATGACTTATGTTTGGGTGAGAAAATTGGCGCCTGAGTTGAAGGTGTGTGATTTGAATCGGATTTCTTATCAGCAATTATTAAATGATTATGCCCAAGAACATGAACGTCAGACTACGATGGATTTTCATCATCAGTTGAAGGCGGCGGTGTTGGATGCGGTTGATGAGGGGTATATTAAGCGTGATCCTACGAGAAAGGC